>JAYVSK010000101.1:0-3419 GCA_043775395.1 Lysobacter sp.
CGGCTCAGGAGCCAACCCTGCAGGGCACTCCGCGCCACCAGCAGGCGATCCAGGCACTGGGCAACCGCGAAAACATACCTGCCGGCGCGATTCCACAGGAGCGCGTCGATCGTATTGCCACCAACATGGCCATCTACAGTCAGTTTCCCGAGCTGACCAGCGACCGCAATGCACAGAGCGCGCAGCCGCTCGGCCAGATCGGCTCAGCCGTTCTCAGCAACGATCAGAGCAAGCTCTACCTTTCGGATGCGCTCGATCTGCGCACTCATATCAGCCCGAACGTGGTCGCGGTGTCGATGGATAAATTGCTGGAGGCGCCGCAGCCGCAGCTCGTGCATCGATTCCAGCAAACCGATCAACTTGCACAGGCGGCGACGCAAACATCCCCACTCTCGCAAGCCTCTATCGATGAGCCTCAGAAAACAGCAATGGCGCGCAGCTGAGGTGGTGAAGACAGCGCAGCGGCGTGAACGCAACTGTTTGTGCTCGATCAATGAAACATAAACCGTGAGTGCGGTCAGGCATCCACAGTGGTGATCGCGCAGCAGCGACCTTGCGGTCGGCTTGGCAGCGGCAGGCCGGAAGCGGTAGGCTCAACGTTGGGCTATCAGGATGCCTGCATGTCCAGAGACGTTTCGCTGTTTCTCCCGCGCAGATGGTGCAGTGTTGTGGCGATCGCCATCACTGCGCTTGCGCAGATGATTTCAGGGTGCCACCCCGCCATGACCTCGCCCATCGCTCAAAGCGCTGTCGTACCAGCGGCAGACCGTCCTTACACGGGCACCGTTGCCGACTGGCCGCTGTTCTTCAAACGCCATCTGTTCGGTGCAGTCTGCTTCGACACGCGAGGCTGCGAGGTGATGTACGACAGCCGGGACCACGGCACCGCAGAGGAGACCCCGGCGGCGGCAAGCATCCTGCCAGAGCGCTACCGCGCACTCATGGTGGCCCGCTATGGCGATCTGCCTAATTTTCCGGGTCCGGCCGAGTTGCGCTGGCACTCCAAAGACGGCGGCGAACATACCGCCCGGATCGATCTTGCCGAGATCTTCAAGGACGGTTTGATTCGACACGACGTCGCGCGCGAAGACATCGCCGATGACGTCAGCATGGGGTTCACTCATGTATTGATCGAGATCGACGATCGTACCGTCAATGTCTATACGCGGACCATGATTCCGACCAAACGCGAGCAGATTCCGGGCAACCGGTACAGCTTCTTCCGCGATGATCTGATCAAAGTTCACAGTCAGGCCTACTGAACCCACCGAAGACCGAGCCAAGGAGCCTCACATGGCAGACAAAACACCGCGCGACGATGGTGTGCCTACGGCTCAGGCCACGGCGGCCGACTTGCGCAGCTACGACGATGCCAACCGTCAGCTCGGGCAGATGCAGGTGCCTGTGCTGGTGAGTCGCGACCGTCCCAACGAACGCCTGTTCGTTGCCGTGCTCGACGGTACCGGCAACGATATGAACAACCCGGAGATGGGTTCGCCCACTGGTGTTTCACGGGTGTTCCAGCAGATCCGCGATCAGCAGAACAGCGGTCAACTGACCAATGTCGCTGCAGGCTATCTCGCTGGCCCGGGGACCGGCTCGCACTGGTTTGATGGGATGCAAGGCCATACTTTCGAAGAACGCGGCGAGACCATGTACCGGCAGTTCATCGAACAGTCTGCGCGTTGGTTGTCGGATAATCCAAATGCCGATATCCGGGTCGCCGCGATCGGTTTCAGCCGCGGCGCCGAACAGGCCGCCTATTTCACCCGGCTGGTGGACGAGCGCGGTATCCAGGATCCTGCCGGCGCGCGCTACCGCACCGACAGCGATGGCCTGGTGACCAGCGTGGAATATTCGAGGCCGCCACTGGTCGCGCCGGGGCAGGTCGCGCAGGCGGCCCTGCTGGACGATCCTGTCGCCACCGGCGACCCACGCAACTACGATCGTCGTTTGCCACCATCGGTGGTGTCGGCCGTGCAGTTCACCGCACGCGACGAAACCCGCGATCAGTTCGTCGGCACGCCTCATTTGCCGCATGGACTAAGCGACGGCAATCGCGCGCTGAATGTCACGGTGCCGGGCGCGCACAGCAATATCGGCGACGGTTATTTCGTCAATGGTCTGGGTATCCGCAACACCAATATGGGCATGCAGTACCTCAACGGACTGGTCGACAACGGCCGACCGCTGCTGACGCTGCGCCCCGAACCGCAGGCCCAGGATCCCAGGAATGCGATCCACGATTCCGAACAGCACCATCCCTGGATCTACACCCGGCGTGGCTTCGATCGCGACGGCGTTCGCGATGAAAATACCCAGTTGGGACCGACACGCTACGGGCAATCGTTCGACGGTACACCCGTTGTCCTGCCCGTTCCCGATCAGGACCGCAGAAGAGAACCGATGGACCAGACTCTTTCCGGACGATTCGAGTATCGGCCCTTGCCGATGACGCCGATTCCAGAACAGCATGCCTCCGAACAGCGTAAGGCGGAAGCGCCCGAGCGCCCGTCCACTGGCACTGCGGCCCTCTTCGATCAGTTAGGCAACAGTGCGCTTGGCAAAGATGCCGAAGGGATGCGCACTGCCAGCCAGCAGTTCGTCAACAGCCCCGCTGGGCAGAATTGGCTGCAGGAAGGCCGGATGTTCAATCAAGAACAAGCCGTGCCGAAAATTCTGCAGATGCCCACGCCGACCATCGAAGAACCCCAGCGTCAGCGGGGTATGGCACCTTGAATACGCCGGCGTTCTTATCGCCGCCTAAGCGCGATCTGCAGCGATGAGCGAACCCTATTCGCAGGTCAGCCAAGCGTCGCTGCAGGATCTGGCGCTCAAGCTGGCCGCGGTCGCCGATATGCTGGATCAGCGCAGCCTGCTGGCGATGCAATCCGCCGCGCAGGGCGGACAGCAGCTGCAGTACGCCGCGCAGGGCCTGAATCAGCAGGGCCAGCAGATGGCCGAGACCGTGGTCGCGACCATCAGCGCCAACGCCAAGCAGTCGATCGAACAAGGCGCCGCTGAGTCGATCGAGCAGCTTCGCCAGCAGCTTCGCCTGGCGAGCGAGAGCGCTGCACAAAGTGCCAAACTGATCAGCGACCAGGCACAGGCGCTGCAGAACGCCCAGAAGAAGATCCTGTGGAAAGCCAGCCTCGCCCTGCTCGTCGGCAGCCTGCTTGCCGCTGGCGGCACCGCCTTTATCGCCTGGCGCAGCCTGCAGCAGTTCAAACGCGCAGATTTTGCCGAAGACGTGCTCGAAGCCACCCGCAACGGCAGGATCACACGCTGTGGAGATGCCCTGTGTGCCCGTGTAGGCGACAAGCCCGGAAAGTTCGGGCCGAAGGGTGAATACCTGCTGCTTGAAGAGTGACGCGCGCCCGGCTTGTTGGTATATCGCAACGCCTGCTCGTGTGTTTCTT
>JAYVSK010000102.1:0-10363 GCA_043775395.1 Lysobacter sp.
ACCGTGGGATCCGGACGCGCGCACAGACCGGCCGCATTGCAGCCGGCCGCGGGGAACGTGGTTGGGTTCGGCGTCAGCGACGCTTCGGCCTCGCGCAGCCCTGCTTCCGCGACTTGGAAACCCAAGCTGCGGTCGAGCAGGTTCGAGGTCATCCGCTCTTCGAGAATGGTGCTGCGCAGGCTGGCAAGCCCCAAGAGCGTCATCACCAGCAGCAGAATCAGCACCACCACCAGAGTAGCGCCGTTTTGGCGACGGTTCGAGGCGATGCGATGGTGTGGATGCGTATTCATTCCATGCGATTCCGAAGAGTGACGGTATGGGCGATGCGACGCTGCAGCTGCGCGCCACCCACGCCTGCGCCGTCGGCGCTGAGCACATCGAGGGTGACGCGTACGGCGTTGACATCGTTCCAGCGATCCGCCGCCACCAGCGTGGCATCGACGTAGTCGGCAGCGCCTTCGATCAGATACTGCAGCTGCATATTGGTCACGCCCTCGGCGATTTCCTGATTGCGCACCGCAAGCACGCCACCGTTGTTGACGATCGTGCTGCGGAAGAGCGAACGGCCGCCGCCGCCGACCGTACCTACATACCAGCGTACCGGCTGCATCCGGATAAGCATGGCGCTCGCCTGGGTGTCGCTGGCATTCGGTCCGTACTGTTTGACTTTGCCGGTGGCGGTACACACCGGGGGATTGGCATAACCCAGACCTTTGCTGCAATTTCCCGGACTAGTACCGCTATTACTGTGTTTGACCGTGTTGCCGACCACATCGGTCACCTGGAACAGCGACGCGTCGCGCCAATCGCAGGCAATCGCAAGGTCGGAGGTGGTGAATCCATTGCTGGCGGTGTTGAGCACGAACTGCGTCGAAGTGGGTGTGTGCGAAGCGATTGTGGCGGCGCTGGCGCTGTCGCCTGACATCAGGTCGATCGCGTCGGCCGACGTGACCCGGTTGGCCGGACCGCCGCCCGCGATCGCAACCTCATACCCACGGATGCCATTGTTCCAGTTGGTCCACCACTGCGCTGTGGGGCTGTTGAGCAGGTTGACCAGCTTCAACGGTTCTTTGCGGTCGGCGTTGCCGCAGGGGTTGCCGCCCGCTTCGCGCAGATCGCGTGCCATCATTTCGAACGCCATGCGCCCGTTCTCCTGCACACGGCCGAGACCTTCGGTTGCCCGGTAGGTCGCGCGGTTGGAGATGAAAATCGCGCTCGCGCTGCCGACCACCAGCAGGCCGAGCATCATCGCGATCATCAGTTCGACCAGCGTCAGGCCTCGGACCGATGAACGAGCCGCAGCACGACCGTGGGCGGCATGTCGCCGCGGGGAGTTGATCGTCGGGGTCATATGCGTGTAGTCGTGCTGAAGGTCTGCGTCGTGGAGCCTGCCGATCCGCGGGAATCGTCCCAGCGTACGGAGATCGTGCACAGCGGGCCGGCGCATGCGACTTGACCGCAGGCGGTTGGGCCGAGGTTCTGCTGCAGCATGCCGATCCAAGAGCGCTTGTCGTTCGCGACCAGATTGCCTGCGCCGGGAACCGCGCAGGTCATGCCCATGTTGTAGTCGCCCGCGCGCGCGGCGTTCGGGTTGGCCCGCATCGTGTCCAGAATGGCGTAAACGTGCATCACGCCCTGACTGCGCTCCAGCGAACTTTGACTGTTGCGCAGCGCGGTCGCCTGCATGGCGGCAACGCCAAGCAGGCCGATGGCCAACACCAGCACGGCAACCAGCACTTCGATCAGACCGACGCCGCGAACGGAAGCGGCGGATCTGGGCGGCCGTCTGCGGGAAGACAGGGCAGCGGAGTTGGAATGGACCGACATTAGAGATTCCCCGGCGCGGAGCACGCGCCTGCGGCATTGATCGGGGCCCTGACCGTGATACGACCACCGATGGCGATATTGACGTCGCGAACGTTGAGTGCAGGGTCAGTCACCGGCAAACAGATACGCATATTGGCTTCCAGCAGGGTGTTGCCGGCATACGCCAGACCATCCGCGCGGAACACGACGCGGGTGTTGGTGATGTTGCTGCTGGCGATGACTTGCATCGGCGCTTCGATGACGCCGGTACGGACGATTTCATCGGCATCGACTATGTTGTCGCCGTTGACGTCCGCAAACACTAGCCAACCTTGCCAAGGCGATACATTGCTGCAGGAGGTGCCGTTAGTGCTCTGGCAAAACGATGTGCGGGCATTGCGACGGACCGCTTCGGACCTTGCGATCTGCATGGCCGTCACCACCTCGTTGGCATTCGACGTCAGGCGGTTGCCGTTGGTCATGCCGGTAAAAAGCGGCGCGGCCATGGCCATCAGCACCGACAGCACGAGGATAGTGATGGCCAGCTCGACCAACGTGAAGCCGTGCGCGCGCTTGGCGGACACGCTTGGAATTGAAAAGTTACGGAATGGGAAGCTGCTTCGGCGGGAAACTTGCATTTCGCCTCCATGAGTCGATGACGGGAGCATAGGGCCCACATCCGGGCGCACCAACCGGTGCCCGATAGGCGGCCGGCACGGCGGCATGAGCGGTTCCCCTGCCCGTCCGTGCGTCATCGGGGCATGATGGCGCGATGTCGACCGAACCCATCGTCCCATCTTCACCCATCGCTGCCGTCAAAACCGGAGCCCCGCTCGACAGCCTTTGGCAAGGCCGGGTGGTGATCTGGGTCGTACTAGCGGCCGAAGGTCTGGCCGCCGTGCTGACGCTGGCGGGGGACGCGCCGTTGGGACGCTGGATCCGCTTCGGGCTGCTATCGCTGGTGGTGCAATGGGTGGCGCTGCTCACGCTGGGGGGTCTGTACCTGCTGCGCGAACGCCTCCGCGACGTCAAGCCGCAGCTGGTCGCTTATCTCGCGCTGGCGCTGCTGCTGCTCAGCAGCTGGTCGGTGCTTGCGATCAGCAATCTGGTGCTGGGGGAACTCTGGCGGATTGCAGACGCCGAACGCTGGGATGTCTTCCTGCGCGTCACCGGCATCGTGCTGGTCGTCGGCTGGCTGGCGCTCGCTGCATTCCAGAATCATTGGCGCGTGAGGCAGCTCGCAGTACGCGCGAAGCAGGCCGAACTGGCTGCGTTACAGGCACGGGTGCGTCCACATTTTCTGTTCAATACGCTCAACACCGGTGCGGCGCTGGTACACCATCGGCCGGACGAAGCCGAACATCTGCTGCTGGATCTGGCAGACCTGTTTCGCGCTGCGCTCGGCGGCGCGCGTGAGGTGCCGCTGACCGAGGAGATCGCGCTGATCGAGCGTTACCTCGAAATCGAATCGCTGCGCTTTCGCGAGCGCCTGCGCGTGCGATGGACGCGGCCCGAGCCGATGCCGGATACGCAAGTGCCGGTGCTGTCGCTGCAGCCGCTGGTCGAAAACGCGATCAAACATGGGATCGAAAGGATCCCGGGCGGCGGCGAAATCGATATCCGCATCGGCAGCGACGACAGCGGCGTGATCATCGTGATCTCAAACCCGATGCCCACCGAGCCTGCCGGCGCTTCGACCGGCCATAACGTCGGCTTGCCAGCATCGCTGGCGCAGATCGAGGCCTACACCCAGGGCCGCGGCAGCGTCGTGGCGAGCGCTGCGGACGGGCGGTTCACGGTGACGGTGAAGCTGCCGGCGGACGATTGAATTCCACCGGCAAAAAACATTCGCATCACGCGGTGACTTCATAGCAGGGGCGATACGATCCGGAAATTTTCATGCGTCGCTGTTCGACAAACGCGCGCAGCAGCGCATCCAGCGACTGCATCATGTCGGTGTCGCCGTGGATCTTGAAAGGCCCGAATTGCTCGATACGGCGCAAGCCGTCTTCCTTCACGTTGCCAGCGACGATGCCGGAAAACGCACGGCGCAGATCGGCCGCGAGTTCATGCGGCTTTCGCCCATGATGCAGATCCAGCGCGGCCATCGCTTCATGCGTCGGAACGAACGGCTGCTGGAACGCCAGCGGAATCTCCAGCGACCAGTTGAAAAAGAAAGAATCTTTCTCGGCGATGCGGTATTCGCGGACCTTACGGATACCTGCGGCCATGCGTTTAGCGACTTTGCCGGGATCGTTGACGATGATGTCATAGCGCGAAGTCGCAGCATCACCCAATGTCAGGCGCAGGAACGTGTCGATCTGCTCGAAATAAGCGGCGGATTCGGCCGGCCCGGTCAGAATCAGCGGGAACGGCAGCGATGCGTTCTCCTCGCGAAGCAGAATACCGAGTAGATAGAGGATTTCCTCGGCGGTGCCGACGCCACCCGGAAACACGATGATGCCGTGCCCCATGCGCACGAAGGCTTCGAGCCGTTTCTCGATGTCCGGCATGATGATCAGATGATTCACGATCGGATTCGGAGACTCGGCGGCGATGATACCCGGCTCGGTGATACCGATGTAGCGCATGCGGCGGTGACGCTGCTTCGCGTGCGCGATGGTCGCCCCTTTCATCGGACCCTTCATGGCACCCGGGCCGCAGCCGGTGCAGATGTCCAGCCCACGCAGGCCCAGCTCGTAGCCAACCTGTTTGGTGTACAGATATTCGTCGCGATTGATCGAGTGCCCACCCCAGCAGACGACAAGATTCGGATCGACCGGATACAGAATGCGCGCATTGCGCAGCAGTCCGAACACCGCATCGGTGATGCCCTCGGATTTTGTCAAATCGCGGTTGCCGCCTTCGCGCAGCTCAATCGCGGTGTAGGCCAGATCGCGAACCACCGCGAACAGCAGCTCGGCGACGCCGCGGATGATCTCGCCGTCGACAAACGCCATCGCCGGCGCCTTGACCAGATCGATACGCACGCCGCGATCCTGCTGCAGCACTTGAATATCGAAATCGGGATACAGCTCCGCTGCCGCGCGCGGGTCGTCGGACGCGCTGCCGCTGGTCAGTACCGCCAGCGCACAGCGGCGCAGCAGGTCGTGCATACCGCCGGCCGAAGCATCGCGCAGACGCGCCACCTCGTCGCGGGACAGGATATCGAGTCCGCCACGCGGGTAAATGTGAGCGTCGACGGTGGGAAGGATGGATGCGATGGAGTCGTTCATTGCGCTCTGTGTATTAATCATTGGTGTGTCCCGACGACTCTATCGCAGGGCATGGGAGATTGACAGCTGGACGCTGAAAATGCTGAAAAGACAACGGCCAGGTTTCCCCGGCCGTTGTCGTGTTCCGCGATGCTTTTGGTGCTGATCAGAAGGTGTACTTGAGGGTCAGCTGCGCAGCCCACTGCGATTCGGCACGTTCCTGGCGAGTCAGGAAATCTTCCGTGGTGCCGAGTACGTACACATAACGGCCAGACGCATCGATACCGCCGTTGTTGACGAAGCTGCGGTTGAGCGGGAAGCCGATTTCATCCGTACGGCCCCATTTCTTGTTCAGCAGGTTGCCGACGTTCAGCACGTCGAGAGTGACGATGAACTTGTTCTTGTCGAAGAAGCCCGGAAGTTCCTGGCTAACGCGCAGATCGAAGGTGTTGACGAAGCGCGAGAATGCTTCGTTGCGCTTGACCACACCGCCGATATTGCGGCGCAGCTCCGGATTGGCGTTGACGACAGCCCAGAACGCGGCTTCTTCATCGCCCGAACCGTTGGAGTTCAAATCGCGGAAGACCACCGTATTACTGCCTGGGGTCGGGATATACATCAGATCGTTGCCGCTGACGCCGTCGCCGTTCAAATCGTTGATATAGGTCCAGCTGTAAGGCTTGCCCTTGCGGCCTTCATAAAACAGACCGGCGGAGGTCTTGTTGTCGCCGAAGAACTTGTGCTGCCACTGCAGGCTGGCGATGAAACGATCGCGGTTGACGTAGTTCGAACGCGAAGCGACATCTTCGTTCGGATCGAACGAGGAACGGTTGAGCCAGTTCGAGTTCGACGTCGACGAAGTCAGCGGATTGACGTCGGTAGCTTCGGTGTAGCTGTAGGCCAGCGACCATGCCCAGTCGTTGATCATCGGGCGCTGCAAGCCGATGGTGAGATTGTCGCCGCGACCCTTGCTGGTGCTGTCGGCGATGATCACGTTGTTGAACGCGGCGTTGCTGCCGCCACGGCTACGAAAACCTGTACAGGTTGTACCGGTGGTTGTAGTGCTGCCGGTATTGGTCCAGCAGGCAGTGTTGTAACCCTGCGTGGTGTAAAACAAACGACGACCGTCCGGGCCGATGCGGGTCGCTTCGCCAAGATTCAAGAAGCGATAGTTGATGCCGTCCTTGACTTGGGTCATCACGTACTCGGCGCTGAACACCATGTCCCACCATGGCAGCTGGTGTTCGAATGCGAGATTGGCTTTCCAGACCGATGGTTGACGCAGATCGTTGGAGAGGAAATCGACGTTCGAGGTCGGTGGATTACCGGCAAGCGCCGGCTGGCTGTTCGGATTGGCACTGAAAGTACCGGCCGGGCATATGATGCCGAACGAACCGCCGCAACCGATAACGCGGGTGGTAATACCGGTATTGGTATACGGGTTCGAAAGCCACACGGTGGCGGCAGCGCCCTGGAACAGGCCGACACCGCCGCGCAGCTGGGTCTGGCGCTCGCTGGCGAAGGTGTAGTTGAAACCGAAACGCGGCTGCACCAGTTCTTTGCCGTCGATGGTCACGTCGTTGCGCACGCCGAAGCCGCCGGTACGACGACCGGCGACGATCGCACCTACCGGTGCCGAAGCAGCGGCGTTGAACGTGGGCTTGTCTGCAACGCTGGGCATATCGACGCGCACACCGTACGAGAGCGTCAGTTTGTCGTTGACCACCCAAGTGTCCTGCAGGAACAGGCCAAGATTCTTCAGCGTCCAGTTAGCGGCGCCATCGTTGATGTTGAAGCCGGGCGCACCGACCTGCACTTGATAGTTGGTCGGACGGCCGATACGGAAGTTGTAGAGCACTGCCGCATCGATACGGGCTTGATCCGCAGCAAGTCCTGAGGAGCAGTTCAATGCCCCGGTGCCAATGACCGGATCACCGACGTACGTGATGCTGGTCGAGCTGTTGATACAACCGAAGGTGTAATTGCCCTTGGTGTCCTGCAGAAAGGCGTTAAAGACTTCGTTCTTGTCGTAATCGGCACCGAACTTCAGAGAATGGTCGCCCATATACCAGTTGCCCGCCAAAAACACATTGGTGGTCTTGGTGTCAAGCTCGTTGAATTGACGGCTACGCTCCGTGCCGGACACCAGGCTGGTATTGCCGGTCAACAGCCCGGTGGCTCCGGGCGGATTGCGCGGGAAACTCAGGGAAATCTGCGGCAGATCTGCGCTGTTTTCAGGCACGCTGTTGTAAGAACGATAAGAAACTTTGGCTTCGGTAGAGAAACTGTCGGACCAGTCAGCAAACCACTCGCCGACCCAGGTCTCGAATTCCTTGCCCTGGTCGTACCAGTTGGACGACAACGACAGGCTGCGGATGCCGAAACCCGGCAGGAACGGTTCGTTCTGTTTGGTCTTGTTGTAGCGCAGGCTGACGCGCTGGGTGTCGCTGATGTTCCAGTCGACCTTGAACAGCGCGTCCTTGACGCGGGTCTCGAAGCCGCTCGGGATCTGCGAAGAACCCGCGTCGATGCCATAGCGCGTGCCGGCAAGCGTTCTGTACTGGTCGATCAGTGTCTGGGTCAGATTGACAGTGCTGCCGGCGCCAGAGCCGATCGCACCGAAATCCGGCGCGGTCTTGGTCTGGGTGAAATCTTCATAGGCGGCGAAAAAGAACAGCCGGTCCTTGATGATCGGACCACCGACGGTGAGGCCCCAGGTTTTCTCCTTGAACGGACCGAAATCGGTGTAGCTATTGGTCGCGCGGTTGAAGCGCTGACCAACAGCGCTGTCGTCTCGATAAACGTAGGTCAGGCTGCCGTGGAACTTGTTGGTGCCCGACTTGGTGACGGCGTTGATGTTGGCGCCGGTGTAACCCTTCTGGGTCACGTCGTAGTTGGCGATGTTGAGATTGACTTCCTGAATCGCGTCGATCGAGATCGGCTGCTTCGCGGTGGGCAGATTGTTCGACTCAAGGCCGAAAGTGTCGCTGGTATTGACGCCATCGATGGTCACCGAGTTGTAGCGGGTATTCTGGCCGCCGGCGGAAATTTCGCCGCGCTCCTTGTCGGTCTGCGAGATGCGCGGGTCGAGGCGCGCGTAGTCCTGCAGGTCACGACGGATCGAGGCGAAGGAATCGATCTGATCACGGGTCACGTTGCTGCCGGAACCCATCTTGTCGGCACTGAAAATCACCGGGCCGGCAGCGCCGGTGATCGTTACGGCGTCAAGATCCTGCGTACCGAAGGAAAGATTGACTTCTGAGACCTGATCCAGCGCCAGGTAGACATCATCTTCGCTGCGATTGCCGGAGCCTTCCTTGTTCGCGGTGATCTGATACGGGCCGCCGACGCGCAGGCCGCGCGCGTTATAACGGCCGTTGGCGTCGGTGACAACGCGGCTGACTGTGCCCGACTCGCTGTGCACGATGGTGACTTCTGCGCCGGCGATCGGCTGGCCATCGGCCCCGACAACCTGTCCGCCTAATGCGGCGGTGGTGTTCTGCGCGAACGCAGGCGCCGCCGCGAGGGCGACGATAAGTCCGATCGACAGTTTGGACAGTCGGAAACGATTCGTATGGTTCATTGCTCTTGGCCTCGATGGAGAACGATGCGATGGGTCGTACGTGAAGATCGCGTACGCCTAGGCGCCGCGATCCGGTCAGCGGGAGAATTCGAACCTTGGCTTCTATACTTCCAAAGCGTCGATTTAACTATAGGTTAACACGATAGAGCCTGAAGATGACAGTGGAATGACGGTCTTGACGCGCGTAAGCCATTGAAATCATTGACTGAACGTGGAGGAAACTTCACTTGGATGTTACGCCGCAAAGGGTTCACTCGCCATGTGCTGACCCACGTTGATCACTAATCAACATCAAGACCCCTTGACCTGCAGATAGGTCGCGATGCCGTCCATCAGCATCTGCACAGAAATGGCGACGAGCAGCATGCCCATCAGACGTTCGACCGCGACAAGCACGCGCTGGCCCAGCCATTTATAGAGATAAGTAGCCGAAAACAGGATTGCGGCGGTCGCCGCCCACGCGATCAACAGCGCCAGACTCCAGTCACCGAGCCTAGAGGGGTCATTGCTGCCCATCAGGATCACCGCCGCCATTCCGGACGGGCCAGCGACCAGCGGAATCGCCATCGGCACAATGAAGGGCTCGCCGTCGGGTATTTCGCCCATGAGGCCTTCAACAGGCGGGAAGATCATTCGTATGCCGATCAGAAAAAGCACGATACCGCCGGCGATTGACACCGACTCCTCGCGCAGATGCATCAGCTCCAGCGCGTACTTTCCGCACCACAAAAAAAGCATCAGCACGACCAGCGCGATCAGCAGTTCGCGCGCCAGCACGATCCGTTGCCGCCTTGGCGGCAACACGCGCAGGAGGCTCAGAAATACCGGAATATTTCCGAGTGGATCGAGGATCAGGAACAGCAGCAAGGCGGCCGAAGCGATGCTCATTACATCAGCGACCACAGCGTCCCGCGTTGACCGATGCTCGCGGCGGACAGCAGATGCACGCAGGCTTCTGCGACTGACGATGCCTCGGATACGGTAATCCTGTCTTCATCGATGAAAGCTTTCGCGCGCAGCGGCGTGCGCATCGGCCCGGGCGCAAGGCCACCGACCCGTATGCTCGAATTCGCAAGTTCGGTATGCAGCGTTCCGAGCAGAGCACGCAATGCGGACTGGGCAATACCGTAGCCGCCCCAGTATGGCAGGCCACGCCCCAGAGCCTCGTCGATCACGAACACCACCGCACTGTCCTCGGCACGGCGCAACAGCGGCAGACAGGCCTGCGTCAGCCACCAACGCGCCGTCACGTTCACGTGCAGGGCACGCGCGAACGCAGCGGGATCGGTATTTTCCAGCGGCGTCAATCCGCAGAAATCCGCGGCGCAGTGAAGCACCCCGTCGAGACGCCCAAGTCCAGATTCAATGCGCCCGACCATCTCTGCGTAATCGTCGGGCGTCGCGCCTTCCAGATCGAGCGGATACAGCAGCGCTTCGCCGCCCTGACTGACGATAGCGTCATGAACGCGATTGAGTTTGGGGACTTTGCGACCGAGCAGTACGACGGTGGCACCCGCGTCGGCGCAGGCCAGCGCCGATGCATGGCCCAGTGCACCGTGTGCCCCTACCACCAGCACCACTCGACCTTCGAGGGCGCGCGTGGCGGGCTTCGCCATCGCAGACAGCATGCCCTCTGGAATGGCGCCTTCCGACATCAGGCCTTCTGCGCCTCCGCGATCATGCGCGCCAGCTCGCCGGATTCGTACAGCTCGATGGCGATGTCGCAGCCGCCGATCAATTCTCCGTTGATGAAGAGCTG
>JAYVSK010000103.1:0-2043 GCA_043775395.1 Lysobacter sp.
TGGCTGTCGGCGGAGACGCGGCGCGCGTCGACGCTGCCGGGACTGTCTGACGACTGCATGCTGGATGGGCGCGATGCCAGCGAAGAGCTGCGCATCGAAGGTCTCAACGACGGTGCGACCCTGGCGCGTGCGCCTGGCAGCGAGCACGCCGTGCGATTGTCGCTGAAGGCGTTGGGTACCGATCGTAACGTGCAGTGGCTGCTGGACGGCCGCTGGATCGCCGAAACCGCAGGCCGCCAGTCGCTTGTGCGCGATTTCGGCGAGCCGGGCGATCATCTTTTGACCGCGCTCGCCGACAGCGGTGCGTGGACACGGATCCGTTTCCGGGTATTGGAGTGATCCTGTTGAAAGCCGCCGCTCCCACAGGGCAGCGAGTAGGCTGGGCTGAAAAGCCCAGCAGGTTGATCCGGCCCGAATCTGTTTGAACTCAATGGCAATGCTTGCATAGAGGAGGCTTTCGCCTTAGCCCCGAGCAGGCTCTATGTTCTGTAAAAGATCGGCTTGATGCTCTCTTACAAACGGATACAGCGTTCAAACGTCTCTTGGCTGGATCAACAGATTTCGATGGCTGTGCTGGGCTTTTCAGCCCAGCCTACTTTCGGTTCAGCCTGAAAATTACACCAGCGACAGCATGTGTTCGGCTGTGGAGACGCGGAATTCGCCGGGCGCTTCCACTTCGAGGGATTTCACCACGCCGTCGTCGATATACAGCGCAAAGCGTTTGCCGCGAATGCCCATGCCATAGGCGCTTGCATCCATTTCCAGACCGAGCGCTTTGACGAAGTCGGCATTGCCGTCGGCAAGGATGTCCATATCGGCCGGTGCGGTCTGGCTGGCGGCCCATGCTTTCATTACGAATGGATCGTTGACCGACATGCAGGCGACGCCGACGCCCTTGGCGCGAAACGCTTCGAAATGTTCAATGAAGCCGGGCAGATGTTTTTCAGAACAGGTGGGCGTGAATGCGCCGGGTACCGAAAACAGTACGGTCTTCTTGCCCGCGAAAAAAGTCACCGTATCGATGGCGTCGATACCGTCGTTGACGCGCTTGATGCTGACTTCTGGGATACGGTCGCCGATCTGGATGGTCATGCGTTGCTCCTGCGTGCTGGTGCTGGGGAAGTGAAGACACAGTGTAAAAGGAATTCTGAATGGACGTGGTATGACCCTTGAAAAAAAGCCCCTTGAAAGCCTGCAGCGGGCGCTTATGTCATGCGCATGGCGGCATGGTGCCGCTTTTCAACGGAGAAACCCCATGAGCCTCATGCGTTACCAACAGGCGTGGCCAACACAAGCCCGCGTCCACGACGATCTGAAACAGATCTTCGACCGTTTCCTCAACCATGCCGACAGCCCCGACGAGTCCGCGGTCGTCACCAGCCTGTGGGTGCCGCGCGTCGATATCAGGGAAGAAGCAGAGCGTTTCGTTATTCTCGCGGACCTGCCAGGCGTCGACCCGCAGCACGTCGAAGTGCTGATGGACAAAGGCATCTTGACCATCAAGGGAGAACGCAGCGGCAAGGTTTCCGAACCGTCCGAGCGCTTCTCGCGGATCGAGCGCCGTTACGGCAGTTTCCATCGCCGCTTCGCATTGCCTGATACCGCAGACGCCGAAGGTATCAGCGCTGTTGGACATCACGGCGTGCTTGAAGTGGTCATTCCCAAACGTCCGGAATCCACGCCCCGGCGTATCCAGGTCGGCAACGCAGCCGCAGCCTGATCGTTGCGCAGGCGACCGCGCATGGCCCGCATTGCGGGCCGTGCGTTGTCCGGATTTGCGGCAGTTTCGATATAGTGGATCACATCGACTCGATATTTCCGGATTCGCAGCATGCGCTTCAAAGATTATTACGACGTTCTGGGCGTTGAACCTGGTGCCGGAGAGGCTGAACTCAAAACCGCCTATCGACGACTGGCGCGTAAATTCCATCCGGATGTCAGCAAGGAATCCGGCGCAGAAGAAAAATTCAAGGCGATCAACGAAGCCTATGAAGCGTTGCGCGACCCCGAGAAGCGCGCCGCATACGACCAACTGCGCTCGCG
>JAYVSK010000104.1:0-10816 GCA_043775395.1 Lysobacter sp.
GGCGGGCAGGGGGCGTCATGCCTTGAGTATCGCGCAGTCGCAGTATCGTTTCCAGTAAGGATGTAAACCGATTGGTTGCGATGATCGCGTGGCCGTGGACGTACTGGACTATCAGCCAGCGCTGATGAATACAGCGCTGCTTTGATGCTGTGGCGATTTTTTTTTGCGGGTGATTCTGGTATCAACAGCATCCGAACGATTTGCTGGCGACTACATTGCCAGCGACGGAAATCGAGACTTTCACACCGCAGGGGATGCCCCATGTCGGTGTGGATACGTGTGAACTTCTTGTGATTGATTGGAAGAGATAAAGCCTGGTCCGTGCGTTGGGCCTGTATCCCTCGGGCCGCGCACGGTAGCGGCCCGGGGGAACTCGAACTTAGTTGGCGGTGATGAAGGGGTCCCAGTTGACGAAATAAGTCGTTGGGCGGATTCCGCCGGTCGTGATTTCGATCTGGATCTGATAGGTCTGGCTGCCTTGGCTGGTGGCTTGGCCGATCCAGTAACTGCCCGCAGGCACTGGCAGGGCTTGCTGCATCGGATATCCCTGGCTGCCAAATACGCTGCCCTGGGAGACAGTGAAGCCGCTGATCACCACCGTATCTCCGGTGTTTGGATTGATCGGTACCGCTTCAAAACCGATCAGGCTGCCGTTGACGGTCACGGTGCTGAGCTCGAGCGTGCCTTCACCGCTGCTGCCGGCGGCGAGCTGGTTGTCGAACATGTAGATGCCCTGCGAGATGTTGCGCCCACCCTGCGCGGCAACGTATTGGGTATCGACTGCGATGGTGATCGCGGTCTGCGGGATTAATTTGGCTTTGGTGAGAACGCCAGAAGTGGTGGTCATAACGAGTGATCTCCTTGATCAGATATAGACAAAAGCGGGGATGTAGCGATTACTGCACGCTGAGAACCGGGCTGACAGTGCTGGTGATGCCCGAGCCGCCCGGGGCGATCGCATTGAATGAAATTTGATAGCCCGCCTGCCCTGCGCTTTGCACGGTGCCGGTGAATGCGTTGGCGTTGTCGGGCGCGACTTGGGGCTGACCGCTTGCGCCGAAGACGCTGGCATTGGAAATGGATGAAATTTGCAGCTGCGTCGTTGAATTCAGATCGATATTGAAGATTTCCCAGCAGATATTCGTACCGCTGGTGACGTTGGTCGATAGCGATGATGTGCCTTCGTTGGAACTGCCGTTGTTGATCCGGTTGTCCACCAGATAAACGCCGGCGGTCGATCCGTTCTGAAGCTTGTTGGCATCCACCCATATCTGAATGAAAGTGGTGCAGCTGGTAGTCAAGACATTTGCCATGAAACTCTCCTTGTCGAAGTTGTGGTTGAAGATGGTCTGTGCGTCGCAACATCGCGTGGATGTCACAACATCGATTATCCGCAGTGCGAATCCGCGTTTGGGCTCGATCCGGTATCACTGTGGACGCATCTGCTGTACACGTTGTTGCTGGATGGACCGACGCGAGCGACGCGATAGAAAATCGATCTTCTATTGCATACATTTTTTGCAGTGATGGGTTTTCTATGGGTGATGAAAAAATGGGCGTATACCGGCGCGCATCTGCATGTGAATATGCATGTTGCTGTCTCGAACTGCGTCGATTGCGTAGTGTCGATTCCCGTTCCGGGCGGGCCGCCACTCGCAGCTTTCAGTGCGGTGCGGCACGATCGGCCATGCCCTGCAGAAGTTGCACGACGGGAATATCGAAGCAGCGCGCGAACGCCCGTGCGATTCGGAAGCGCACCGCGCGCCCGGCTTCGGCGCGCTTGATGGTGGCGATCGACACCTGGATATTGCGGCGCCAGCAGTCGTCGGCGAGGTCCTGTTGGCTCATCAGGCGGGTCTGGCGCAGTTGCCGCAACAGCCGGTTGTCCAGCCTGACGCGGCCGCAGTCGATTGCAGCGATGGCGCCGCATGCCATCGCTGTGATTTGCAGCGTCTCCGTGGTTTCCGGCTGCAGCGGTGGTAGCAGGTGATGGTTGTCCTGGATCGGCACATGCAGTGCGAAGGAGATGAGATCTGTCATGACGGGGCTCCTGAACGATGGTGAGTTGAAGTCAGCGCGAGGGTGCTGCTGGCCTTGTGGCAGTGCCGGCCGACACCGTTCTGGCAGCCCGATCAGGCCGATGTGTCTGCGGATCGAAGAGGCTGTGATTTGCGATTACGGCGCGGCGATGCCATGGCGCTACCCTGTCCGATCCGGACAACAGCCAACCTTCCGGAAACCTTACGGTTTTCAACTCACTGTTTTTAAAACAAAAAAGCCACCGGAAAACCGATGGCTAGAGGGCGGCGCGCAGTCTGCAATGTGTAATGCGTAGGCTGGGCTGACAAGCCCCGCATTGATGTTCGAACGGATGGGGTGACTTGTCAGATGCGTAGGCTGGGCTGAAAAGCCCAGCAGTGATGGCCGAACGGATGGGGTGACTGGTCAGATGCGTAGGCTGGGCTGAAAAGCCCAGCACTCGTTCAAATATCAATGCTGGGCTTTTCAGCCCAGCCTACAGGTCCAAGTTGATGTTCGAGGGTTCTGGGCTTGTCAGCCCAGCTTATTTCTCAGCGTATTGTCAGCCGGTGACCGGTCTTGTCAGCAGCCGGCTTTCCTGGTTCGTCGGCGGATCGTTCCCGACTTGCGGGTCGCCCTCATACACGGTCAATACCGGGGTGGACTCATCGGTGCCGTCTCCTGGCGGCAGTGAGCCTTTGAAGAAATAATTCAAACCCTGCAACAGAAACAGGTTGGGAAAGGCGAAGTGGATGGTCATGGTTTGACCGTCGCGGCTGATATCCGATTTGACCACCGTACTTGGGTCCGCAATCTGGTAGCTGTCGAATGCGAGTTTGATGCCATCTGCGGCGCGAATGGTTGCCGTGAGCTTCCTTGCCGCGCCTGCAGGCGCCTTGAAAATGATGACCTCAGGCTCGAATCGCAAATGAAGCGCACCTTTTTCCTCATGGGCCAGTACAAGAATCGTCTTCTCGGTGGTGTTCAGTGCCGCTTCTGGGCGATCAATCACAGTGAGGTTGGCCGCAGCGTTCATCAGTGGAGCTCCATTCGGTAGTGGTGGGGAAAGTTCAAGACCGGGTGCGCGGTGCGATATCGAACGCGACCCCAGCGTCGGATCAGTGTATGGATCCGACACCCCAGGAAAGCATCGATCCGGTGTGTCTGCGGTATCACTTGTCTGCCCCGAAATCGATGTGGGTGTGACCGGATCAGTGGTCCTGCTGCGATGGCATTGCCCCGGTTGCCTGGTTCTGGCGCAGCGCTGCGAACTCAGGATGACGGTAGCCGATCTCATCAAGCCGCCTGAGGTGGGGCCGTACCGTTTCTGCATCGCCCAGCAGCAGATGCGCCGCCACCCAGGGCGCCAGTACCCGCGGGTCCTGCGACGCAGGCGCGAGAGCCTGCAGTTGCGCTGCGGCCCGCTGCCAGTCGCTGCTGGCCTGCGTGAAACGATCCAGCTGTTGCCGCTGCATGCCGCGTCCGATCAGCGCCTGTGCCAATGCGGTCCGGCCCGCAATATCCTCCGGCGATTGCGCGACGAGGCGCTGCAGTTCTTCGACTGCGCTGTCGATCGAGGCCTCGCGTCGCGTCGTGGCGGGTTCCAGCTGTGCGCTGTGCAGGCGGATCAACGCGCGCAAACGTTGCCATTCTGGCTGCATATCGGGGTCGACGATCAACGTCTCGGTGAGGACGCGCGCACTGTTCAACAGCGCGATGGCGTGCGTGGAATCGCCGCGCAACCGTGCGATATCGGCGGCTTCCATACGCGCATGCGCCAGATCGCGCCGCCATACCCGGTTGTCCGGCTCCTGTCCGGTCAGCTTGGTCAACCGTTCGACGCTCTCTTCGATCTGGGCCTCGGCCTCTTGCAACCGTCCACGTGCGACCGATAACGAGGCGCTGCGCAGCAGAGAAGTCGCCAGCCTGCGTTCCCACGCCCGGGCTTCGGGGGCCGCTTCGATCAACATTCTCAGCATGCCGATCTGTGCGGCATAGCCAGAGGCGGCGGCGGCCAGCCGGCCCTGCGACTCGTCGCCGCTGCTGATCCACGACAGCGTATCGATCAATTCATAGCGCAGCGCGGTGTCGTCGGGTTTGCTTGTCAACGCGCGCTGTTTGAGTGCGGCCGAGCGTTTGAAGTAGGCGATGGCCTGGTCGGTATGCCCCTGATCGCGCGCCAGTGTGCCCAGATTGTTGAGTGCGTAAGACAGCTCCACCTGCCAAGCAGGGTGGTGCGGATCGATGCGCAACAGCCGTTCGCTGGTATTGCGGTAGGTGGTCCAATGGATGCGCGCGTCGTCGAGCCGCGCCTGCCGGTAGTAGTAGTAGCCCAACCAATAGGCGGCGATCCCCGATTCTGCCAGCGATTCTGTTGACTCCGGCGCCAGCGACACCGCCCGGCGCGCGACAGCGTCGGCGCGCACGAATGCGGCTTTCGCATCGTCCAGTTTGGCCTGTTCCATCATCACTTCGCCCACGGTCCGCAGCGCGCGCGAATGATTGATCAGATCTTCGATGCGCATATGTTCTGCCGGACGACGCTCCAGGTAGGACAAGGCTTCCGCGCCGATGCCGTCCAGTAGTTTGAGATTGCCCAGTGGCCGGAGTTTTTCGGCCAGGTCGACCAGCATGAAGTCGGCCAGCTGCAGCGCTTCTTCGCGGCGCTGTCGTTCTTCGCGCTGGGCGCGGATGGCCAGTAGCGCCAATGCGCTGGAACCGACACTCAGCAGGATGAGCGACGTGATCGCGGCAATGCGCAGAACACGTTTCCGCCGCGATTGCCGCTGGGATGCGCGCAGCAGTTCGCGCTCATCGCCGTTCAGTTCGCCTGGAATCGCCTGCGCCGCTTCCACTGCTTCGTTCAATGGCCGCCCGGGATTGAGCAAGTGGTCCGGGCCCCGACCATCTTCCGCCCAGCGTGCCGCCGCGCGCTTCAGGCGCGCGCGTGCGTGCAGCAGTCTGCGGTTGTCCTGCACCCATTCCTGCGCACGCGGCCATTGGCGCAGCAGGGCTTCGTGGGCCACGCCGAACCCTGGGCGACCGTCGCGCAATTCGCCGACGAACAGTCGCGCGCGAACGAAGGCTTCGGCCAGGGTTTGCGCGTGTCGGTTCTGCAGCGACGACCAACGGACCCAGCGGGCACTGACCGCATCGCTGTCGGATTGGACCACGATCAGTTGCGCAAGCACCGCTTCAAGCTGGGTCCGTGACTCAAGGGGCAATGCGGCGAAGACTTCCTCGGCACGGTGAGCGAGCGCGCCTTCCAGTCCGCCGATATCGCGGTATGCATCGAAGCACAGCGTGCCTGTGTTGTCTCTGCGCTCGTACAGCGACTGCAGGGTGTGTTGCAGCAGGGGCAGCGCATCGGGATGCTGAGCCGCCGCATCGCGCAGCACATCGTCTAGCCGCAGCGCGGTGTGCCGGTCCTCCTCGAAACCAAGACCCGCCAACATCGCTGGCAGGCGGATGATCTGGGCGATTTCGCCGGTACGCGGCGTTAGCACGTCAAGGTGGCCGTCACCGGCTTTGCGCGCGGCAATTGCGGGCATGGCTTCCATCAGCTTTGGATAGAAATCGCTGCGCGAGATCATGACCACCAGAATGCGCGGACTGTCGCACAGCGCATCGAGCGTGCGGGAGAACGTCATGCGTTCTTCGTGATTGATATTGGGTGAAGCGACCAGCGCTTCGGCGTGATCGATCACCAGCAGCAGATGCGCTTGCGGCTGTTCGGCAATGGCGCGCGATGCCTGTCGCTGGAACGCATCGGCGATCGTGGCGGCGATCCCTTCCGGCCGCTGCGCGAAGGTTTGCGCCAGATGATCGACAGGCTGCGGCGGAAAAACCTGGCGTTCGCCAAGCGTCCATGCGCCCACTGCGAACGCCAGATGCTTCAGCAGATCGCCGCCCTCAGCGGCGGTGAGATCGCAGTGGGCAACGGCCAACGCGCGCAGGCCGTCGAAACCGCCCTCCTGCTGCAACAGCGGGATGGCGCCGGCGCGGAGCAGTGACGTCTTGCCGCAGCCGCTGGCGCCGACGATCAGTACGAAGCGACGCTGGCTGTCGATCTGGCTGCGCATCGCCGCCAAAAGCTCAGCGGTCATTCTGCTGCGGCCGAAGAACACATCGGCGTGTTCCCCGTCGAATGCGGACAGCCCGACGTATGGGCTGCGGCCGGGCCAGGCCGGGCTCTGGATCGCGGTGCGGCGATAGTCGTCGGGGAATACGACTTTCGCGATCAGCCGATAACCGCGTTTGCGGATGGTTTCGATATAGCGCGGCGCGCGGCTGTCATCGCCGATGAGTTTGCGCAGTTGCGCGATGGCCTTGTGAACCGGATTGTCACCGTAAAATGTGCCGCGCCAGACTTCGATCAACAGTTGTTCGGCGCTGATCACCTCACCCACGTGCTCGGCCAACGCCACCAGCACTTCCATCACGCGCGGTTCGAGCGCGATCTCATTGCCATCGATCAAAACGATCAGGCGGTCGGGCTGCACCTGCAGCGCACCGATGCGAAACCGCGAGTGGGATCCGAGCGTTTTGATGCGATCCGTGCGTTGCTGCATTGGCATCCTGCCCGATATCCGAAGTGGACGACACTCCACGTGCGCTGCATGGTAACAATGGCAGCCCGCATTGCGCGGGCGCATGCGCCGAAAAGAAGACCGGCTTGGGCCTGATGCCAGTTAACTAAGCTTCGCTGCTCTTGCGGATGGCAACTGCTTTTGTCCTCCCCTCAACCTGCGGTTGAAGGGAGGGAGAAGCATCGCCCACCATGCAGCATGTTAGTTAGGCTTCACTGACTGAGATTAAGCTTGGGCCGGCCTTCTGTCCGATGGATGACGTTTGGGCTCAAGGCTGCGCCAGGGGCGCAGCCGCCTGCCACCCACAGCTCTGGCCCTCGTTTTGCTGTTTCAACCAGTCCTGCAGCGGTGCGAAGTATTCCAACACCGCGGAGCCGTCCATCTTTTCGCCGCCGGTGAGTTCTTTCATGGTTTTCTGCCACGGCTGACTTGCGCCTTTGCCCAGCATCGCCCAGTACTTCTTGCCGGCCTCTTTGTTGCCGTAGAAGCTGCATTCGTACAGCGGGCCTTTGAAGCCGGAGGCGTCGCACAGCGCTTTGTAGAACTGGAACTGCAGGATGTGGGACAGGAAATAGCGGGTGTACGGGGTGTTGCCGGGGACGTGGTATTTTGCGCCGGCGTCGAAGAATTCTTCGCCGCGCGGTGTGACCGGGGCGACGCCCTGATACTTCGCTTTGAGTTCCCACCACGCCTGGTTGTAGTGATCGGGTTTGATCGTGCCGTCGAATACGCCCCAGCGCCAGCGGTCGATCATCAGGCCGAACGGCATGAACGAGATTTTCGCCAATGCCATACGCATCTGCGCGTTGATCTGCGCTTCCTTGCTTTGGTCCTGCGCGTTCACCAGACCGATCGATTCCAGATATTTCGGGGTCATGCCCAGCACGATGGTATCGCCGATGGCTTCATGGAACCCGTCGTGCGCGCCGGTCTGGAACAGCGGCGGTTTATTGTTGTAGGCGAGGTAGTAATAGACGTGGCCGAGTTCGTGATAGATCGTGGTGAACTCTTCCTCGTTCGGTTTGATGCACATCTTGGTGCGCACGTCGCCGGCCATGGTCATGTCCCAAGCGCTGGCGTGGCAGACCACGTCGCGGTCGCGCGGTTGAATGAACTGGGTCTTCTGCCAGTAGCTCTGCGGCAGTTTCGGCATGCCCAGTGAGACATAAAAATCCTCTGCGCGCTGGGTCATCTGTTTGGCGGTCGCCAGCTGCGCTTCGCGGTCGGCTTCGACCACTTTCTCTGCGGTCGCTTCGCCCTCGATCTTCGCGCGCGCTGTCGACAGATTGCGCTGGTACTGCGCCTGCAGCGCGCTGTTGATATCCAGACTGCCGGCGCCCTTGTACGGTTCCAGCACGTCCCAGAGGTTGCCCCAATCCTGCTGCCACATGTTGCCCATGAGATGCGCGGGCAGCATACCGCCGCCGACCTGGCCCTTGTCGGCGCCGTACTTGGTCTTCAGTTTGGTGCGGGCGTAGCAGTGCAGCTGTTCGTACAGCGGTTTGACCTGGCCCCACAGACGGTCGGTTTCGGCGGCGATCTCGGCCGGGCTCATGTCGTAACCCGAACGCCACATCTCGCCGGTGTCGGCGAAACCCATGCCCTTTGCGCCTTCGTTGACCAGTTCGGCGAAGCGCACGTAGTCCTTGCGCATCGGTTGCGAAATCGTATGCCACCCCTGCCACGCATCGAGCTGCGCCTGGTAATCGCGATTGTTTGCGAGCACTTCGCTGAGTTCGCCCAGATCGCGGCATTGCTGCTTGTCGCCTTCGCCGATGCAGTACTTGCCCGCGCCATAATCGCCTTCCATCTTGGTGGCGATCCTGGTCAGTTCTTCCAGTTTCTTCGCGTCGTCCGGCGGCGGCATCGCGGTCGAGAGTTTCAGCAGCAGGATCGTTCGCGCGCTCTCCGGCGACATCTTCTGGCCTTCAAACGGTTTCGCCGCCTTGATCCAGGTATTGAGCAGGGTGAGATAGCGTTCGTTGGCCTTTGCGGCTACGGCCTGGGTGTCATCAGTGATGTAGGTGGACGACAGCCACTGCGCTGCGGTCAGGTCTGGGTAGACCGCCTTGTATTCCTGATTGACGCGGGCAACGAACGCATCGGCATCGGCATCCGCGTCGGTGTTCGCCGGTGCGCCGGCACCGTCGGTCGCGGTGGCATTCGATGGGTCTTTCTTGCAGGCCGACAGTGACAGCAGGCCGGCGCCGATGGCGAGGGCCAGAAGGGTGGTGCGAAGGTTCACGTCAAATCTCCAGTGGCCGGGTGGCTCTGGAGCCCGAGGCTAGAGCCCCGGGACGGGTAGCGCAAGCTGTCTGGCCCGTGGCAAGCCATGCAGGTGAGGCAGGGCATACAAAAACGCCGCCGCGTCTTCGGCATCGCGCTCGAACCAGGCTTGGGCCGAGCCCAGCCGGAAGCTGTAACCCCAGGCATCCATATCGGCGAACGCGCGCTGGATCCCAAAGCCGGGCAGCGCATCGGCCAGCAGCAACTGCAGATAGCAGGTCGCGTCTTCTTCGAACTGCGATTCGCTGGCGTTGGTATGCACGCGTGCACGCAGTTCCGGTGGAATGACGATCAGATGGCAGGCTTCGTGCAGCAGCGAATGCACCGGCGTATCGCGACGCGCGTAGACGGTACTGCCGATCACGCCGGCTTCGCGTTCGCCCCAGAAACTACCGGGAATGGGGCTGCCGTTATCGATCAATTCGAAACGCAGGGCGTAGTGCGTGAGCAGCGCGATCGCCTGTGTGATGTCGATTTCGCCAAGGGTGAAAACCGCCGCTCCCACAGCAATAATCAGGTCGGCGACGGGCGACCGTCGGGCAGCGAGACCGAAATATCGAGCACGTCGTGGTCACCGTCTTTCGCCATTTCCACTTTGACCGCGTCCACATCCACACTCACATACTTGCGGATCACTTCCAGCAGTTCGCGCTGCAGCATCGGCAGGTAGTCCGGCGCACCGCGGCTGCTGCGCTCCTGCGCGACGATGATCCGCAGGCGCTCTTTTGCGACCGACGCGGTGTTTTTCTTGGGCTTCAGGAAGTCGAAGAGAGACATGCGCTCAACCTCCGAACAGCTTGCTGAAGAAACCTTTCTTCTCGTACTGGGTGAAGCGCATGGGGCGATCCTCGCCCAGCAGCCTGGCGACGGCGTCGTCGTAGGCCTGACCGGCGTTGGATTCCATATCCAGGATCACCGGCTCGCCCTTGTTGGAGGCGTTGAGCACGTCCGGCGATTCGGGGATCACGCCGACGGTTTTCAGCCCCAGCACGTCTTCGACATCCTTGATGCTGAGCATTTCGCCGGTTTCAACGCGCGCCGGGCTGTAGCGGGTGAGCAGTAGATGTTCTTTCACGCGTTCGCCGTCTTCGGCGCGCTTGGTCTTGGAGGCGAGCAGGCCAAGGATGCGGTCGGAGTCGCGCACGCTGGAGACTTCAGGATTGACCACCACCACGGCCTGATCGGCGTAATACATCGCCAGGAACGCGCCTTTTTCGATGCCGGCAGGCGAGTCGCAGAGGATGATATCGAAACCGTCGTCGGCCAGATCTTTCAGCACTTTCTCGACGCCCTCCTTGGTCAGCGCGTCCTTGTCGCGGGTCTGCGACGCAGCCAGCAGGTAGAGCGTTTCGAAACGCTTGTCCTTGATCAGCGCCTGCCGCAGCGAGGCTTCGCCGTGGATGACGTTGACGAAGTCATACACCACGCGGCGTTCGCAGCCCATGATCAGATCGAGATTGCGCAGGCCGACGTCGAAGTCGATGACCGCAACTTTCTTGCCGCGCCGTGCGAAGCCGCAGGCGAGGCTGGCGCTGGAGGTGGTCTTGCCGACGCCGCCCTTGCCCGATGTGACTACGATGATTTCAGCCAATGTACTTCTCCCAAGAATGAGTTCGCGCGCTCAGGCGAGCGCGGCGATATGGATCTGTTCGTTGTCCAGCCAGATCTGCACGGCTTTGCCGCGCAGTTCGGCAGGAAGATCCTCCATGACCTTGTAATGTCCGGCGATCGCGACGAGTTCGGCATGAAACTCGCGGCAGAAAATACGGGCCTTGTCGTTGTCGCGCGCCCCGGCAAGGGCGCGTCCGCGCAGCGCGCCATAGACGTGGATCGAACCGTCGGCGATGACTTCCGCGCCCGCGCCGACGGTGCCGACTACGGTCAGATCGCGCTGTTCGGCGTAGATCTGCTGGCCCGAACGA
>JAYVSK010000105.1:0-7381 GCA_043775395.1 Lysobacter sp.
AAATAGAGATTGCGGACATGCGCGCATTTCTTGCCAAGCGTCCGGTGAAATACCCGATCGCGCTGATCGATACCTACGACCCGCCGGCCGATTTCCCCACGCCGCGCGGGCTGCCGATGACGTACATCATCGCGCCCGACGGCAGCATCGCCAAGGAATTCATGGGGCCGGTAACCAAGGCGGTGCTGGCTGCGGTCATCGACGGCAAGTCCACCAAAAGCTGATCAACGAGGGTGCATAAGCGAAGCGTCATGCACCTTGCACAGCGAAGCGTCATGCACCTTGCATAAGCGAAGCGTGATGCACTTTTCACAGTTAAAGCATCATCCACCGCTCATCGATCGAAACGACGCACGACTTTCAAGATGGCGTATGACGCCTTCGGCGTCATCAAATCAGGCAAGCCCTTCGATCCAGCACTTCACGGGGCTTGATCTGAATAACAGTATCTACGTTGCTGTTGTTGTTAGTGGGAGATTCCATCTTGCGAAGCAAGCCCAAAGACATGCCCTCTCCCCATGCGGAGCACGGGGAGAGGGAAAACAGCATCAACGCTGCCGATGCTCTACCTCGGGTCAGACTGAACGCAGCGATATGTCCTCATGACGCCACGGCATTAGACCCGGCGTCGCACGTCCGGCAACAATCCCTATGCAATGAATAGGGATTCCAGCGCCTGACATGTTGACCATGAAAGCCAAATACGCCTTGCGCGCCATGAGCGAGCTCGCGCGCGCCGGCGATGAGCGGCTGCAGGCGCATGAACTGGCCGCACGCTGCCGCGCGCCGGGTAAATTTCTGGAAACCATTCTGGTCTCTTTGCGCAGTGCGGGGTTCGTCGACAGCCGGCGCGGCCAGCACGGCGGTCATCTGCTGGCGCGTCCGCCGGAAGACATCATGATCGGCGACCTGATCCGCGCGATCGACGGGCCGCTGGCATTCGTGCGCTGCGCCAGCGTCACCGCCTATCAGCCGTGTCGCGACTGCCTGGATCCCGATGTCTGCGCGCTGCGCAGCCTGATGCGCGAATCGCGCGACGCGCTGTCGCATGTGCTGGACCGCCGGACCTTGCGCGAGTTCGCTACCGCCGAAGTTCCTCTCCCCGTGCAGCACTGATCGAGGTTTGCCATGAAGGAGCGAGACACTTCGTCACCGGCGTTACGTAGCCTAACCATCTTTTTACGGTTGTTCGTGCAGTCTGATGAAATGTTGCGTGAGCTGAGCGCAGACGTATCCTGCATCTCGACGGCGTCGTGCTCATGCCTTTCATCAGTATTACCACGTCATGCTCGCTCGCACAGTACATGGGCGGTTGTTTTGAATGCGTCTCTCAACAATAACTTCAGAACGGGGGCGAATGATGCTCGCGCCACGTTCGAGAGCGACGCCGATCGCAAAGACGAACACGTCATCTTCACCCGTTCGAAATTCTCATTCTGACCTGGAGCATCCCCCATGCCTTCCTTCATCAAACCGCTGCTGCTCGGTCTGCTCGTCGCAAGTCTCGCAGCGATCGCGCCCAGCGCCGTCCATGCGGCCGACATCGAGCTGCTGAATGTGTCCTACGACCCCACTCGCGAGTTCTACGCCGATGTCAATGAACGCTTCGCCGCGCACTGGAAGCAGCGGACCGGCGAAACCGTGAAAATCCGCGCATCGCACGGCGGTTCGGGCAAACAGGCGCGATCGGTGATCGACGGTCTGGAAGCCGATGTCGTGACCCTTGCGTTGTCGACGGACATCGACGCCATCGTCCAGAACGGAAAATTGCTGCCGCCCAACTGGCAGTCGCGGCTGCCGCACAGCAGCGCGCCCTATACATCGACCATCGTGCTGCTGGTGCGCAAGGGCAATCCGAAAAAGATCCGCGACTGGGGCGATCTGGCCAAGCCCGGCGTCGCGGTCATCACCCCCAATCCAAAAACTTCCGGCGGTGCGCGTTGGAATTATCTGGCTGCATGGGTATGGGCTTCGAGGGAATATCGCGACGGCGATAAAGTCGTCGAATTCATCGGCAAACTCTTGAGGAACGTTCCTGTGCTGGACACAGGCGCGCGCGGCGCCACCACCACGTTCGTCGAACGCGGCATCGGCGATGTGCTGATCGCGTGGGAGAACGAAGCGTTGCTGACGCTCAATCAGGGCGATATGCGCGGAAAGTTCGAGATCGTGGTGCCCAGCATCAGCATCAAGGCCGAGCCACCGGTCGCGTGGATCGACAGGAACGTCGCCAAACACGGCACGCGCAAACAGGCCGAAGCCTATCTGCGCTTCCTCTACAGCGAAGAAGGCCAGCGCTTGGCGGTCAAACATTTCTACCGGCCTTCCGAACCGGACAAGGTGCCGGCCGCGGACCTCGCGCGCTTTCCTGAAATACTGCGGGTGACCATCGACAGCGCGTTCGGCGGCTGGAAGAAAGCGCAAGCCGAACATTTCGCCGACGGCGGATTTTTCGACCGCATCTACCAGCCCGGCAAGTGAGCGCAGCGATCATCGTTTCTGCTTCCGCTTCCGCTTCCGCGCGCGCGCTGCGCGCTCGCAATCCCTTGCCTGGATTCGGCCTGAGCCTGGGGCTGGGTCTGTCGTGGCTAAGCGTGGTGGTTCTGCTGCCGCTGTTGGCGCTGAGCGTGCGTGCGGTGGGATTGGGCGCAGAAGGCTGGCTGAGCGCACTGCGCGATGCGCGCGTGCAGGCAGCATTGAAACTGAGCTTCGGGTCGGCGCTGGTCGCGGCGATCGTTGCGTCGCTAGCGGGGACTCTGTTGGCATGGGTGCTGGTGCGCTACCGGTTTCCCGGGCGTCGGCTGCTGGATGCGCTGGTGGATCTACCGTTCGCATTGCCGACCGCAGTGGCCGGCATCGCACTGACCGCCATCTATTCCAGCAACGGCTGGATCGGGC
Source organism: Lysobacter sp. (assembly GCA_043775395.1). Taxonomy (GTDB): domain Bacteria; phylum Pseudomonadota; class Gammaproteobacteria; order Xanthomonadales; family Xanthomonadaceae; genus Lysobacter_I. The sequence goes on from JAYVSK010000105.1 coordinate 2,899, forward strand.
GCTGGCTGGAGCCGCTGGGGCTGAAGATCGCCTACACGCCGATCGGCATCGTGCTGGCGCTGATCTTCATCGGCCTGCCGTTCGCGGTGCGCACCGTGCAGCCGCTGTTGGAAAGCCTGGGGCGCGAACAGGAAGAAGCGGCAGCCTCGCTGGGCGCGTCGCGGTTCACCGCGCTGCGCCGGGTGATTTTTCCGGAACTCCTGCCCGGCCTGCTGACCGGCTTTTCGTTGGCGTTCGCGCGCGGGCTGGGCGAATACGGCTCGGTGATCTTTATCGCCGGCAATCTGCCCTACAAGACCGAGATCGCGCCGCTGCTGATTACCATCCGCCTGGAGGAATACGACTACAACGCTGCGATCGCGCTGGCCGCGCTGCTGCTTGCGGCCTCGTTTCTGTGCCTGTTGGCGATCAATGCCATCCCGCTGTTGTTCGCGCACGAGCGCAGGAAAGGAAAACGCGATGATCGATGATCCCCTGCGCGAACCGGCGTGGATGCGCTGGAGCTTGATCCTGCTGGCAGTGGGCGCGATGGTGCTGCTGGTGCTGCTGCCGCTGCTGATGGTGCTGTCGGCGGCGTTCGGCGATGGCTTCCGCGCATGGTGGGCGGCGCTGACCGAACCCGATGCGCGCGCGGCGCTGTCGTTGACGCTGTTCACGGTGGCCATCGTGCTGCCGGTCAACGCAGTCTTCGGCACGCTCACTGCATGGGCGCTCGCGCGTTTCGAATTCCGCGGCAAGCGCGTGCTGCTGTCGTTGATCGATCTGCCGTTCGCGGTGTCGCCGGTGGTGGCCGGTCTGTGCCTGGTGCTGCTGTTTGGGTCGCACGGCTGGTTCGCGTCGCTGCTGCAGTCGCTCGACATCAAGATCCTGTTCGCGCGGCCGGGCATCGTACTCGCCACGATGTTCATCACCTTTCCCTTCGTGGTGCGCGAACTGATTCCACTGATGGAGCAGCAAGGGCCGGACGAAGAGCTGGCCGCCCGCTCGCTGGGCGCAGGCGCCTGGACGCTGTTTTCCAGAGTGACGCTGCCCAACATCAAATGGGGCCTGCTGTACGGCGTATTGTTGTGCAGCGCACGGGCGATGGGCGAATTCGGCGCGGTGTCGGTGGTTTCGGGCCATATCCGTGGCCTCACCAATACGCTGCCGCTGCATATTGAAATCCTCTACAACGAATTCAACACCACTGCGGCGTTTGCAGCGGCTTCGTTGTTGTCGGGTTTGGCGTTGATTACGCTGGTGGTGAAATTTTGGTTGGAAGCCCGTCACGGCGACGCGCTTGCGGCATCACGCAGGAAACACTGATATGAACCGCTCGCCTACCCAGTATTTTCCGCCCGGTGCGCCGGCGAAACGGTTCGATTCTTTTTTTGCAATCGCGGTGCGGCAGACGCCGCGACACGATGACGCACTCGCGTCATCGCACAGGAAATGCTGATATGGAACTCACGCTGCGTGGACTTGAAAAACGCTACAGCGGCGTGTCCGCACTGGATTCGGTCGATCTGGATATCGCGTCCGGAGAGCTGATCGCATTGCTCGGGCCATCGGGTTCGGGCAAGACCACGCTGCTGCGGGTGATCGCTGGCCTGTTAGCGCCGGATCGCGGCCGTGTGCTGTTCGGCGATCGCGATGCCACGCGGCTGAGTCTGCGCGAGCGTAACGTCGGCTTCGTCTTTCAGCACTACGCGCTGTTCAAGCACATGACCGTCGCCGAGAACATCGCCTTTGGTCTGCGCAGCCGTCCGCGCGCGCGCAGACCGGACAAGGCGACCATCGCGCGCCGCGTCGACGAATTGCTGGGGCTGATCCAATTGCCGGAATTGGGCGGCCGTTATCCCGAGCAGCTGTCCGGCGGGCAGAAGCAGCGGGTCGCGCTGGCGCGCGCGCTGGCCATCGATCCCAGCGTGCTGCTGCTGGACGAACCCTTCGGCGCGCTGGACGCCAAGGTGCGCGTCGAACTGCGTCGCTGGCTGCGCAGACTGCACGAACAGACCGGGCAGACCACGCTGTTCGTGACCCACGACCAGGAAGAAGCGCTTGAACTCGCCGACCGCGTGGTGCTGCTGCGCAACGGTCGGATCGAACAGATCGGCACGCCGGGACAGATCTATCAGGCGCCGGCATCGGCCTATGTGTTCGATTTTATCGGCCGCGGCAATGCGCTCGACGGGTCGGTGCAGGCGTCCATGTTTGTCAGCGACGATGGCACCGCGCGTTTCGCCGCGCCCGGCGTCGCCGATGGCCCGGCCGTCGCCCAGCTGCGTCCGCACGATCTCGAACGCATTGAAGACGATGCCGGCATCCGTGCGCGCGTGCTCGCTGCGCATCGTCGTGCGGACCGGATTACAATCGAACTTGCCGTCGGCGATCGCGACAGACCCTTCGAGTGGGACATGATCGATTCGACGGATGCGAACCCACCTGTGGTCGGCGACGATGTGGTGCTGCGGCCAACGCGGGTCATGTTCTATCCGCGATAAACATGATCCGATGGCATCGGATGCTCTTATCCGGGGCCAGGCGTGGGCATCAAGCGTCCGCGACGCCATTCGCGTTCCCCAGTGGCGATGCCGCTGCGCTGCAGCCACTCCAGAATCGAGCGCACCGTCACCACCGGATAATCGCCGCCCAGACGCGTCGCGACCGAATGATCGGTGAAAACAAGATTCGCCGCGAACAAGCCGCCCATGATCCGCCGGGCGTACGGAATGTGGATGTGCCCGGGCGCAAACCCGTTAGCGAGTGCCTGCTGGTACGCGGCCGTGCGCGTGCGGATGAAAATCTTCGGCGGAATGGCCGCTGCGATGTGTTCCAGTATCCATGAGGTCGAGTTCTGATACCGCGCGCTGTCCGGCCGGGCGATCAAGTTGTAACGCGGCGTGTACAGCGGATCGCCGGGCATCGCGAGCAGCTGTTTCGCAAGCCGCCCAGCCACTTCCGGCTGCAGCCAGACGATCCGCGCGTCCTGGGTCACCAGATCGTCGGCAAAGAAATTCACCAGTCCCTGCGTGTACAGGCCCGAGCCGTCGCTGCTGCAGTCGTTAAGCAGATGCACCACCGTCCATCGCCCATCGGGATGGTCGCGCACGGCGAAACCAGCGTGACTGTAGCGCAGGCCATGTTTCGACAGATTGGTGCCGATGCGCGCGACCAGCGCCACCGGTGCGTTGATGTCTTCCAGCGCCGCGATCACCGTCAGTGCCGTTGCAGCGGCGTGGGCGATGTGGTCCGGCGGCATCGTACGCGCTTCGCAGTCGGTGCCGGCGCGTGCATTCGGCGATATGCACAGCAACAGTGCGGCCAGCGTTACCAGCATCAATACGATCCATGCGCTGGCGATCCGCGCGCTGCGCATGCGTTGAAGGCGTTCCAGCGATACGCAATGCGGCATGTTGTCCATGCTGCGCTTCACGGCGTCAGTTTGCGGGAGTGCACATGAGTGCGGGTAACGTCATCGGCGATAAAACACAGCGCCTCGCCCGAGGCCATCAGCAGCCAGCCGCCGCTTACTGCGACGACTTCAAGCGATTGGCCGGTGGCGATCGCCAGCGACTTCACCGCTTCCGCACTGAGATGTAATACGAACGAGGCGCCGATCCCCACCACGGAGATGGTCACCACGGCCGCCGCGCCGCTTGCCGCGACGCCGCTCACCACGAACTTGCCGCCCTGCGCCAGCGCGCCGACAACGGCCACCGGCACCTCAGCCGACGCCATCAGACTCGCTTCGGATTGCCGCTGCGACGCATCGGATTGCGCATCGGCCGGCGGCACCAGCAGGCAGCCCAGCGCCAACACGCCCATGGCCAGACGGAAGATCGGTGTGCTTGGCATCGTGCGCATGGCGTTGACCCGGTTCGGCGGTGCGACGAAGAGAACGCACCGGCGACAGACGTTGCAATCGTCTTCGACCGAGTGTAGATAACGGGGCTCACCAGTATCGAAAAACTAGACCCATGGCCGTTTCTGTCGAACTCATCGATGCGCTCAAGCGCCTGCTGCGCGGCCAGGGACTGACTTACCGCGAACTGGCGGCGCGGGTGAAGATGAGCGAAGCGGCGGTCAAGCGCATGTTCTCGCTGCGCGCCATGAGCCTGCAGCGCCTGGAGCAGATCTGCGATGTGCTGGACGTGGGGCTGTCGGAACTCGCCGCCGAATCCGCGCGCGGTCGCGACAGCATGGCCGAGCTCAGCGAAGCGCAGGAGAAAGCGCTGGTCTCCGAGCCGGCGCTGCTGTTGGCGCTGTTTCTCAGCCTCAACCGCTGGCGCCAGCAGGATGTGCTGGCGCAGTTCTCGTTCACCGAACCGCAGTGGACCTCACTGCTGATCAAACTCGACCGGATCGGCATCATCGAACTGATGCCCGGCAACCGCGCCCGCCCGCTGACTGCACGCAATTTCCGCTGGCGTCGCGGTGGCCCGATGGAACACTACTTCCGCGAACACCTGCTCGCCGATTATTTCGCCGACCCGTTCGACGG
>JAYVSK010000106.1:0-7522 GCA_043775395.1 Lysobacter sp.
TGTCCTCGAAACGCAGCGTGATGCGACCCAGCGTGAACCCCTGCCCGTCGCACAGGGCGAAGACGTGACTGACGCCCCGCCCACGCGCATCCGGGGCGCCTGCATGAAACCCGTCCACTGCGTCAAGCCACTGAGATGCAGGCGCATCCACGAACAGATATAGGGTTTCGTCGATGCGGCCCGTGAGCTGTATCCGGGTGTCTTTGCCGATCCAGAAAGCGTCCCCTACCCTGCATTGCACCTGCTGCATGTCCATGCCCCTTCTTGGCCCCAACGCGAACGGATCGACGCGCCATATCGTGGTGCTGCCCGCCTGTGCATGTAGCGGCGGTGACTGACGGGTAGCAGTGACCAGACCTTAGCGATGCTTAGTGCTTATTGTCAATACTTGTGCTTAGATCGCTTTTCAGCCGTATCGAGGCGGGGTAGGATTCTGGTCATGGACAAGTATTCGCGTGCACTGGTTGAAGCAATGGAGGCGGCGGGCGTCCGCACGACGGACCTCGCCAAGCGCTCCGGCGTGATCGATAACTACGTCTCGCAGTGGCGCAGCGGCCGGCGGCCTGTGCCAGCCGAACGTGCGCCGATGGTGGGCGATATTCTGGGCGTACCGCCCGAGCGCATCAGCGAATCGTATGCACGGCTGCTGCTGTCCGGGTGCATTCCACGCGAAGGCTTCTCCGCAGGGTCGGTGCCTGCCGGGCACGTGCCGCTGGACCGTCTGCCGGGGTTCGATTACGGCGATGGGCCGGCGTTTATCCTGATGCCGGAGTTCTTTATCCGGCAGAAAATCGGGCTAGCGCCGATTGACGACGTGCGCTGGACCCGCCAGCCCACCGACGCGATGGCGCCGCACATACCCCGGGATATGCTGGTGCTGGTCGACACGCGCATCACCAGCCAGAGCCGGGTCATTGATGGCGGGCTGCACGCATTCACACTGTTCGACCGTCCGCATATCCGGCGGGTGCTGGTGCGCCGGGATGCCTGGATGCTGTGCGGCCACGATAATGAAAAGGATCGCATCATGGTGCCCGAAACAGAGCTGCCAATGCTTGAAATCCGCGGTTTGGTGATTGCTTGGCTGTGAAGTCCGAGTGCTGCGATGGCAAGGCTTCGACAATTTTCTGTTGAGACCAATCACCGGGTGCTGTAGTACGATTCACGTAGTAGACCGCAAGGAACAGGGAGGGGCATTTCGCATGGAAGAGCAACGGTGGCACCGCATAGTGAAGGGGCTTGCAATCAGCGCAGGTTATTGCGCTGCATTTCTGGTGTTATGGCGAGTGTCGTTCAACCAGTGGTATTTGCCGGCTGGGCTACGTTTGGCGTGTTTACTTTTGCTGCCAATACGCTATTGGCCCTATGTCTTTGCGGGCGATGCTGCAGCACTTCTTATGATGCGCGCACCGAAAGCTGACCAGTACAGCATTCAATGGGCCTATCTCAGTCCATTCTTGCTGATTTCGTTGATTGCGATTGTGCCCTGGATATTCAGAGCCTATTTCAAAGGTAGAGAAATCATTGTAAAAAAATTGCCAGCGATTGGCTTGGCAACTGCTATCTGGCCCTCTGCCGTAGGCATGGGGCTAAACTATTTTCTCGATGGCCCCAGAAAATTAGTGACGCTAGAAAATTTTATTAGTTATTCAGTAGGCAATTATCTTGGCATCATGATGGCACTACTGCCTTGTTTACTTTGGCAACAGCGCCATCAGTGGCGAGAAAAATTCACCGATATTTTTCAAAGCATTAGGGATCGCTGCTTTGATGATTTTGGCACTTTACGGAGCAGTATTCATAACGGGAGCACAGGGAACACCGATCCAGCTGATGCCTTTAGTATTTATGTTGTTACCAGCGGTCTATCTCACTGTTCTTCACGGCTGGCATGGCGCAGCAGTTGGCGCCATGATGGTTAATATTGCGATCGCCCTTGCTCTACCACGGAGTAATGTTGCGGGCGAATTCGATGGCGTCGTACTTATGGCACAAATCTTAGTGTCAGTAGCGTCTGCAGGGCTTCTCACCGTGGGCAGCCACATATCCTCCTTATTCGATAAATCGAGTGCAGCCCTGCTTGCAGAATTTAAAGCGCTACAAGCGCTGCGACAGCGTGATGCAGATGGCGATCAAACCAAAGGGGCATTGCGGACGCTGCTGCGCTCAACCGAGCAACGGTTTAGAGAAAACGCCTTGCTGCTGGCTGCCGCGCGCGGCGACCTGGATAGCTATCGGCACGACGTGGTAGGCCAACTCAAAGAGCAACAGCACTATGAGCGCGCAATGGAAGTGCTGGCATCGGGCATGGAAGCAGGGAAAGCGCTGGAGCGTCAGCGTGGGCAGCTGTACCCTTTCGAGATCGAAACGCATGGGCTGTTTGCGGCCCTGATGGGGCCAACGTTTCTGGACGTCTGGCAGCATCATGCGCGCGTAAAGCAGGACTTGTGGGGGCACCAGCGTTATCTCAGCCTGCCGCTCCGCCTTGCTGCGTTTCGCGCCACCATGCGTGCGTTCGAGTCGATGGTGGACTGCGCCCCTAGCGAATATCAACTGCGCATCCGCGCATGGCGGCGCGGGGGTCGCTCCGGCGTCACGGTGTTTATCCGCTGCCTGCCCACGCGTGAGCCCGACGGGCTGAGCGCAGACGCGCAAACCGCGCTGCATGAATTGGGTGCGCGTGTACTGGCGTATGAGGGGGCGTTGAAACGACGCTCCCCACAGCGCATCGCGTTTTTGATGTCCGAGATCAATCAACCTGACCAGATAGGCTGCGCCGTGACGTAACCCATCTGGTCCTGTTGATCCGGCCAGAAGCATTTGAACGCTACATGTGTTGGTAGGAGGACCTTCAGGCCCGATCTTTATACCGCAAGCCCTCTCAGCACCTGCTCGGAGCTAAAGCCCCTCTTACGTGAGCAGCCATCGCATTCAAACCGATTCGGACAGGATCAGTCGTGCGGTTGCCCAACCCTGCCGCGATCAATCCGCGGCCGGTGCACGGATCAACCAGCGCGGTGCACCGCTGCTTTCGATCAGCACCACTTCGACATCATTGGCGCGGTAGAGCACGCGCACCCTGCCAGACGGCATCGCGCTGCCGGGCACCGATACGCGGTCAACGTCGCTACCGATGGGCATCACCCAGAATGTGCCGCCAATCCGGCCAGCCGCCGCGCGCACCTTGCCTGTGGCATCGTTGATCTGAACATAGCGGACACCATCGCGCTCGAACTCATAGACTTGCCAAGCCGGATCGGCTGCAAGATCAATGCTGGATGGCAATGAAGTACCCAATCCAGTGACGGCTTTCGGTGCGCCCTGCCCATCATCAGGACAGCACGCCCAACTCAACGATGGAAGCACCATCATCACCCCTGCCAGCAGTGCGCTTTGCACCGCCTGATGCTTGTTCTTGCTATGCACAATCATGTCTTTCTCCTTGTCTGCGTCATATTGATGAATCATTGACCGCCAGCGCCAAAACCGCCCGTTGAGCGGACGGCAGCGGGGGCGGTGCTGGAAGCCTACGCGATGCCATTGAAAGGTACGGACTGCGCTGCAATAAGCGTATTTTTAGCGGCGCTGCCGCAAAAAAGTGACAGCTTGCGCGTGTTTCACAGCACGATTGAACGCCGCCGAAGATGTGATTGGTGTTGTGCGCGGTATTGCCGCACGTGCAGCTGCCCAGGCTTGATCCGCTCGCGCGTTTCTGGGGCGATGAAAGTGGGTACGTTACAAGACCATGGCTTGCCACGAAGGACACCGCATGAGCGACGATGACAACATCCCGAAAACCAAAACCGCGTTCTGGGACCAATCCCTGGCCCGTATGACGGCACTGCTCACCATCGTGGGGATGATTTTCGGCGCGGGACTATGGGTGGGTCAGGTCATCGCGGACGCCAAAGGCCAAGCGGAGAAAAGCGAACTCAACGCCAAGCTTGCACGCGTCGAAGCGGATGTGACCATCCACAGCGCCAAAGTGGACAGCCAAGCCGAACAGCTCAACGCGATGAATGCGGAGCGCGTCCGCTTGCAATCCTCAAGCGATGCGCAACAGCAGCAGATTGCCGATCTCTCTCAGAAACTCGGGCTGCAGGACAACTGCACGTTCATTCACCAACAGATCAAAGTGACAGAAGCCGACATTGAACGGCCGTCTATGGCTTCGATCATGGCTGCCGGCACCCAGTTCGACCAATCACAAGCCGAGCGCCGCACGCTGCTGCGAGAAAGACTGGCGGCCTATCAAGCGCAGTTGGGGACTTGCAATGGCTGACGGGTACGAAGCACCTGTGACTTGGTGCCCAACGGTGCGGAAATGACCACCGGTCGGTTGGCATGGCAGCACTCTCCAGACCCGTTTCCGCGCTGGCGGCGGCAGCGCATGGAGGACGCCGAAACCACATATTGAAACGCTGCGGGGCGCGAACGCCCCGCAGCCGTCTTGTCGACTCAGTGCCGCCGACTCAGTGTTCGTACGCCGCTTCACCATGCGAAGCGATGTCCAGACCCTCACGTTCGGCTTCTTCATTCACGCGCAGGCCAATCGTGTATTTCACCAGCGTGAACGCGACCAGCGAGACCACGCCGGACAGCGCGACCGTCACCAGCACGCCCTGCAGCTGGATCCAGACTTGAGAGGCGATGCTGTAATCGACCAGCGCGGTTTCGGTGACGTAATCCCAAATACCCGCACCGCCCAGCGACGGCGCCGCGAATACGCCGGTCAGCAATGCGCCGGTAATGCCGCCGACGCCGTGCACGCCGAACACGTCGAGACTGTCGTCGGCGCGCAGCAACTTCTTCAAGCCGGTGACGCCCCAGAAGCAGACCGCACCGGCGATGGCGCCGATGGCGAGGGCGCCCATCAGGCCGACCAGACCCGCGGCAGGCGTGATTGCGACCAAACCCGCGACCGCGCCCGAAGCGCCGCCGAGCATCGAGGGCTTGCCGCGCGCGATCCACTCCACCGCGCTCCACACCAACACCGCGGCGGCGGTGGCGAGGAAGGTATTGACGAACGCCAGCGCCGCGATGCCGTTGGCTTCCAGCGCGGAGCCGGCGTTGAAGCCGAACCAGCCGAACCACAGGATCGACGCGCCCACCATCGTTTGCGTCAGGTTGTGCGGACGGATGGCTTCACGGCGATAGCCCAGGCGGGGACCGATCAAGTACGCACCCACCAGTCCGGCAATGGCTGCATTGATATGCACCACGGTGCCGCCGGCGAAATCAAGCGCGCCCTTGGCCCACAAGAAGCCGGACTTAGCGAGCGCAGCGTTGGCTGCATCGGTATCGGTGAACGCATCGGGGCCCGGGAAGAACCACACCATGTGCGCCATCGGCAAGTACGCGAAGGTGAACCAGATCACCGTGAACAGCAGCAGGCCGGCGAACTTCACCCGCTCTGCAAACGCACCGACGATCAGCGCGCAGGTGATGCAGGCGAACGCGCCCTGGAACACGAAGAACGCAAGTTCGGGAATGTACACGCCCTTGGTGAAGGTGGCGGCCAGCGCGCCGTTGAGCCCCTCGCCGAACAGCCGCGCACCGCCGCCGATGAAGGCGTTGTTTTCGGTGAACGCAAGACTGTAGCCGTAGACCACCCACAGCACCGCGACCAGCGAAAACACCACCATGCACTGCATCAGGATGGACAGCACGTTTTTGCTGCGCACCAGCCCGCCGTAAAACAGCGCGAGCCCGGGCAGGGTCATGAAAATCACCAGTGCCGAACACACCAGAATCCATGCGGTGTCGCCTTTATCGGCGGTTTGCGCGGGTGCGGCGACGGTCGGTTCGGCAACGGCGGTTGCAGCGGCATCCTCGGCTGTCGCCGCTTGGTCCGTGACTGCGGTGGCGGTGACGGTTTCAGTGGCAGGCGCATTTTGCGCAGCCACCGTCAAGGTTGCGCCGAAAGTCATCGCACCGCACAGCAGCACGAGCAAAACAGCACGGGCTCGCGACCCGGAAAAGAATCCAGTCTTCATGGGACAGTCTCCGAGTAGGGGTTAGAGCGCGTCCGCGCCGACTTCACCGGTGCGGATGCGGATGACCTGTTCCAGCGTGGTCACAAAAATCTTGCCGTCGCCGATCTTGCCGGTGCCCGCGGATTGCTGGATCGCTTCGATCGCAGCGTCCAGGCGATCGCTCGCCACCGCGACTTCGACCTTGATTTTTGGCAGGAAATCGACGACGTATTCCGCGCCGCGATACAGCTCGGTATGTCCTTTCTGTCGACCGAAGCCTTTGACTTCGGTGACGGTGATTCCGGACACGCCCATCTCGGACAAGGCTTCGCGCACCTCGTCGAGCTTGAACGGCCGGATGATGGCGGTGATCAGTTTCATGCGCTCTCCCCGTTGGCGAATGGATCGCGATCAATGTTCGCGATGGATGATCGCCGGCACCGGAGTGCCGGCCATCGATGAAGAGAACCGCTCTACGCAGTCCGACGTGGGGAAGGAAGCTGCGTATGCGTTTCCCGTGCCTCGTCTTGCGAACCTTTCGGCCCGCGATGCCGGGTAGATACAAACTGCCCGGCTTACCCAATACCGCTAACGCGCATCACGCTCAAGACATCAACCCGCAGGCTGAAACATTCCGTCGCGTAGGCTGGGCTGAGCGCATGCGAAGCCCAGCACACAGGACGACCGAAAATACTTTCTCCGAATGACTGGGCTTCGCTTGCGCTCAGCCCAGCCTACGGATTTCATAATCAGATCGTGTAATACATCTGGTATTCCAGCGGATGCGTGGCCGCGCGGAACTTGGTGACTTCCTGCATTTTCAGCGCGATGTAACCGTCGATGAAGTCGTCGTTGAACACGCCGCCGGCCTTGAGGAATTCGCGATCCTTGTCCAGCGCTTCCAATGCCTGATCCAGCGAATGACAAACGGTGGGGATGTTCTTCTCTTCTTCCGGCGGCAGGTCGTACAGATCCTTGTCGCTGGGCGAGCCCGGGTCGATCTGGTTTTTGATGCCGTCCAGGCCGGCCATCATCAGCGCGGCGAAGGTGAGGTAGCCGGAGTTCGTCGGATCGGGGAAGCGGATCTCGATGCGACGTGCTTTCGGATTTGCCACATACGGAATGCGGCACGACGCCGACCGATTGCGCGCCGAATACGCCAGCATCACCGGCGCTTCGAAGCCCGGCACCAGACGCTTGTAGCTGTTGGTGGTGGAGTTGGCGAAGGCGTTGATGGCGCGGGCGTGCTTGAAGATGCCGCCGATGTACCACAGCGCCATCTGCGACAGGCCACCGTAGCCGTCCCCAGAGAACAGATTCACGCCGCCCTTGGCCAGCGATTGGTGTACGTGCATGCCGCTGCCGTTGTCGCCGACGATGGGCTTGGGCATGAAGGTCGCGGTCTTGCCGTTGCGGTGCGCGACATTCTTGATGATGTATTTCATCGTCAACAGTTCGTCGGCTTTCTGCACCAGCGTGCTGAACTTGGTGCCGATCTCGCACTGGCCGGCGTTGGCGACTTCGTGATGATGCACTTCCACTTCGAT
>JAYVSK010000107.1:0-2521 GCA_043775395.1 Lysobacter sp.
CTGTGCGAACTGCTGTTCGACGGCCAGACGCCCGGCAAGCGCGCGTTGGCGCTGCGGGTGATCGCCGACGACGGCGCGCCGGTGGGCTGGCTGGCGTCGATCACCCGCAATCTGCTGCGCACCGTGGATTTTCTGCCGGTGGGCTACGGCGTGGGCCTGTTCGCCAGTTTTGCCGATCCATGGGGCCGGCGGCTGGGCGATATGGTCGCCAAGACCATGGTGATCCACGCCCCGCGCGATCGCCAAGACCTGCGGCCACCGCAGGAGGGCGCGCAGGCGCCGCTGCAGCCGCTGCAGCCGCAGGAGCAGGCGGCGGTGATCGCGTTTTCCGAACGCGCGGCGCGGCTCACCCAGGAACGCCGCGAAGAGCTGGCCGACATCGCCGCGCCGGTAGTCGGTACCGGTGGCACGGTGGGCGTGCTGCGCCTGCAGGCTGTGGCCAATTGGCTGTTGGGGCGGCAATGAACATGCCCGCAGCGAGCATGAAGCCGGCGGTGATGCGGCAGGAAGCGTTCGTCACCCGGCACGACGCCGAATGGACCGAATTCGACGCTTGGCTGGTGGCGCGCGGGGATAGCCCGCGCGCATCGCGCAGCCGGCAAAGCCAATGGCAGGGGCTGCGCGACGAAGACGTGCCGGCGCGTTATCGCCGTCTCTGCCAGCAGTTGGCGCTGGCGCGCAGCCGCGGCTACAGCCCGCAGGTGGTAGAGCGCCTGCAGGCGCTGACCCAGCGCGGTCATGCGGTGTTCTATCGCGCGCCGCCGCCGCACTGGCGGCGGGCATTGGAATTCTTCCTCGCCGATTTTCCCCGCCTGGTGCGCGCGCAGCGCGGCTGTCTGCTGGCTGCGCTGCTGCTGTTCGTGGTGCCGCTGGTCGGCTCTTATGTTGCGGTGCAGCTCTCGCCGGAGCTGATCTACAGCGTGTACGAACCGGGGGCTGTCGCGGGCATGGAAGCGATGTACGACCCCGCCGACCCGCAGCGCAAGCTGGGCCGCGAGAGCGGCGACGATCTGGCGATGTTCGGGTTCTACGTGATGAACAACGTCGGCATCGCGCTGCGCACCTTCGCCAGCGGCCTCATCGCGGGCATCGGTACCGTCTACGTGCTGATCATGAACGGCCTGATGATCGGCAGCGTTGCCGGGCACCTGCAGGGCGTCGGCCACGGCGAGCCGTTCTGGCGCTTCGTTGCCGGGCATTCGGCGCCGGAACTCACCGCCATCGTGCTCGCAGGCGCTGCCGGGCTGCGGATCGGACTGGATCTGATCGCCCCCGGGCGACGGCGACGCGTGGACGCGCTGGTCGAAGGCGGCAAGGTCGGCGCGAAATTGTGTCTGGGCATCTTCGCGATGCTGGTGTTCGCCGCGTTCGTCGAAGCGTTCTGGTCGTCGATCGGCTGGATGCCGGCGATGGTGAAATTCACCGTCGCCGGGGTGCTGTGGACGTTGACGCTGCTCTGGCTTGGACTGGGCGGGCGAAGTATGCAGCGCGGATCCGCGCACGCGGCAGCAGGGCGCCTTCAGTGAAGCTGGACACGCTCACTGTCGAACTGCGCCCGCGTTCGCCGTGGGAAGCGATGGAGCTGGGCACCGCGCTGGTGCGCAAGCATGCCGGCGCGATCTGGGTCCCGTGGCTGATCATCACCGGCAGTTGCTTTGTGATCCTGAATCTTGCGGCGTGGGCGATCGGCCACGTCTGGCTGGCGTGGCTGGCGCTGTGGTGGCTGCGGCCGGCGTTCGATCGCATACCGCTGTACGTGCTGTCGCGCGCGGTGTTCGGCAGCGTGCCGGCTATCGCCGAAACCCTGCGCGCACAGCTGACCTGGGGTTGGCGGCCGATGCGCGGCTATCTCACCTGGCGCCGGTTCAGTCCGCTGCGCGCGGCAATGTTGCCGATCGATCTGCTGGAAGGTAGCGATCCCACGCGGCTGGGCGAGCGTCGTCGGGTGATCGGCGGCGGCATCGGCGGCCATGCGCTGCAGCTGTTCGTGATGTGCGCGAACTTCATCTTCGCCCTGCAGCTGTCGCTGGTGCTGCTCACGGTGATCGCCGTGCCCAACGAACTGCTGCCCGAAGCGGGGCGCGCAGCGTGGGCGATGATCACCGAGCAGCCGCCGGCATGGCTGTTTGTCGCGCTGAATCTGGTCGACTGGCTCGCCGTCGGCTTCATCGAACCGTTTTTTATCGGCGCCGGTTTCGGCCTGTACCTCAACCGCCGCACGCAGCTGGAAGCCTGGGATCTGGAGATCGCGTTCCGGCGTATGCGCAAGCGCCTGGAGGCGGCCGGCGGCGTGCTGCTGCTGGCGCTTGTGCTGTCGTTGCCCATGGCGCTGCCGGCGCACGCCCGCGACGACTCGATCTGTCCGCTTCCGCAACGCACGGCAGCGCCCAAGCGCGCTGCCGTGCCGGACGCCGCTGGCGCGCCGCCCGTGGTGGTGTCGCAGTCAGCGAAAGACGCCAACGATGGCGGCGCGAATGCCGATGCTGCCGCGGTGCCGTCTCCGGACGGGTCGGATGGTGCC
>JAYVSK010000108.1:0-10927 GCA_043775395.1 Lysobacter sp.
ACCGTACTGGCGCGGGCAGTACATGCAGCGGGACTGTCGTGGAACGGCGAAGAGGCGCATTCGGCGGTGTACGACACCGAACGCACAGCGGAGCTGTTCTGCAAGATCGTCAATGCCTGGCCGCGGATGACCTGATCGCCCGACGCGCACGCCAGCCGCGTGCGATGCCATACACACTGATCATGATCCACGTGCACTGCAGCAGCGCAACGGCAAGATTGAACCCACCGAACAGCGAAACGAGGATGCAGCTCGATCCGGCGATATTGATGATCTGGTAAGGCAATCCAGTGCCCGACAATCGCCCGCTCTGCAGAAAGAAATAGCTGCCGACCACCAGCGCGGAGCCCAGCAGACCAATCCAGTCGTACCACTGCAAGTTCATGGCTGCATCGTCAGAGCCGCTGCCGCACGGCTTCAAACAGCACAACGCCGGTGGCGACCGACACATTGAGACTTTCCACCCCCGGCGATGTCGATGCGAGGCCCGGCATCGGAATGGTCACCAGCTGGTCGCAGTGCTCGCGGGTCAGCCGACGCAGGCCATCGGCTTCGCCGCCCAGCGCCAGCGCGATATTGCCGCGCAGATCGAGCTTGTAAAGCGAACCCGTGGCTTCGCCGGCCAGACCGTAAATCCAGACGCCAAGCTGCTGGATGTCGCGCATCGCGCGCGCCAGATTGGTGACCCGCACCACAGGGATGCTGTCGGCGGCACCGGCTGAGGTCTTGCGCACGGTGGCATTGACCTGCACCGCCTTGTCTTTCGGAATCACCACCGCAGTCACGCCCGCAGCGGCAGCACTGCGCAGGCAAGCACCGAGATTATGCGGATCCTGTACGCCGTCGAGGATCAGCAGCAGCGTCTTGCCGGCGGCGGCGGCGATCAGTTCAGGCAGGTCGTCTTCGCTATAGGTCTTCGCGGCGGCATAGCGCGCAACGACGCCCTGATGGCGCAAACCGCCGGCGACGCCGTCCAGCGCGTTGGTCGCAACCCGGCGCACGTCGATTTCCTTGCGCCGCGCGTTCTCTTCTATTTCGGTCAGGCGAGGATTCTTGGCGCTGGCTTCAATCAGCACCTCGCGGACGTGCTCGGCATCATGCTCCACTGCCGCAGCGACCGCGTTGATGCCGACGATCCAGGATTTCTGACTATTGTTGGATGGGTTGCTCATCGCACTATTGTGCCGGGATAGCCGGCACTTTGCCCGCGCCGCGCTATCATCCGCCCGCCCTGCCGGACCCCTTGCCATGTCGTCCTACCTGCCTCCCAGCACCGATATCGCCATCGTCGGCGGCGGCCCCGCCGGGCTGATGGCGGCCGAAGTCGCGATCGCCGCTGGACTGACGGTCGATCTGTTCGAGGCGAAAGGCTCGGTCGGGCGCAAATTCCTGATCGCTGGAAAGGGCGGCTTGAACCTCACGCACAGCGAAGCGCGACCCGGTTTCGATGCCCGCTACCGCGAGCGTCAACCTGCGCTTTCCCAATGGCTTGACGCTTTCGATGGCGATGCGCTGCGCGGCTGGGCGGGGGAATTGGGCGTCGAGACCTACATCGGCAGCTCCGGCCGCGTATTCCCGATGGACCGCAAAGCCGCACCTTTGCTGCGCAGCTGGGTGCGACGCCTGCGCGAGCGCGGGGTTCGCTTTCATGTCCATCATCGCTGGCACGGCTGGGATGACGGGCAGCAGCTCCGCTTCGATACGCCCGACGGCGAGCGTCGCATCCAGGCGAGGGCGAGCGTGCTCGCGATGGGCGGCGCCAGTTGGCCGCAGCTCGGCTCCGATGGCGCTTGGGTGCCGGTGTTGACCGGACGCGGCATCGATATCGCGCCGCTGCGTCCGTCGAACTGCGGCTTCGACATCGGCTGGAGCGAGCATCTCGCCAGCCGCCACGCCGGCGCGCCGCTGAAACCGGTCATCGCGCATTGGCAGGATCGGGACGGCGCGATGCATGCGCTGCAGGGCGAGTGCGTGCTGACCGCCACCGGCATCGAAGGCAGCGTGATCTATGCGATCTGCGCGGACCTGCGCGAACGCATTCTGCGCGACGGTGAAGCGATGCTGTGGCTGGATCTGGCGCCGGGTCGCGACGAAGCGCGTCTGCATCAAGATCTGCAAAAACCGCGCGGCAAACGCAGTTTCAGCGAGTACATGCGCCGGCAAACGGGATTGGACGCGGCGAAGCTGGCCTTGGTGCACGAAGCACTTCCGCGCGTGGCGATAAGCGACGCCGACATGTTGGTGCGCACGATCAAACGTCTGCCACTAAGGCTGCGCAGCGCGCGCCCGATCGCTGAAGCGATCAGCACTGCGGGCGGGGTACAGCTGGAAGGATTGAGCGATTGCCTTGAGTCGAACGCGATGCAAGGCGTGTTCTGCGCCGGTGAAATGCTGGATTGGGAAGCGCCGACCGGTGGCTATCTGCTCACCGCATGCTTCGCAAGCGGGTGGGTTGCCGGCCATGGCGCAGTGGCATTCCTCAAACCATGATCGCAGGCGCACGCTAGCCTGCGGGTGGCGGTAGTGTTGCTGCGAATAATGATCAAATCGGTACCGATCATGCCGGTGCAGCTCATGCTGGTACGGATCACAGCCGTTATCAATCATCACACCGTCGGCTCGCTGTCGACGGCGGGCCCTGACTCGCTCAGCCGGTTACTTCTGCTTCCACGCCCCGCCGCGCTGATACCACCATCCGCTTTTGGCGCTGTCGACCCACTGCTTGGCGAACACGCTGCGGATTTGGCCTTCCCATTCCGGGTGATTGTTGGCGACGGCGATTTCACGGTAAACGGCCTTGCGGTCGCGGTTTTCATCGGCGACAGCGGAATTGACCGGTACGCGGTCTTTCAGCGCCAGCGCGGCGGCATCGCGCACCACCACCAGACCGTCCTCGGAGAAGCCCAGCGCGCCGGAATCGAAATGCGGGCGCAGGGCGCTGTCGAAGCGCTGTTCCATGCGCGACTGGATCGCGGTGATCGCCGGGGTCTGGATGTTGAAATCGGGCTGGCTCTGGGCATAGGCCGGCGCAATGCCGATCAGCATTAGCGGGTCGAAAGCACGGCGCGGGGCTTGGAGTGCCATGCCGCCGCTGCCGCCTTCGGGCTTGGGCGCTACGACCGCATCGTTAATGACTTTCTCGACGAAAACCTTGGCCGCTTCCTTGGCTTCGGCCGCCGGAAAATACACGTTGATGGTGACGCAAGCGGTAAGCGCTACCGCGGCAACCATCGAAATCCCCAACAAACGACACATGCTCATATCTCCCGGAAAGTGTTTTGGATGTCACTGGACAACATCGTACGCGACGACGAACGCTATTCAACGACAGGTTTCAGCTCACCGCTGCCGACCGCCTCCAGACGTTCGACCAGGGTCGGCCAGTCCACCCGCCGGTTGAAACCCACCACGTTCAAGCGCGGAATCCCCGCGCCCTGAACGATAGTAAATCCGCCGGTGTATGAACCGGACCCCGCCGTGTCCTTGCCAAGACTCTCCAAGCCGCCCATCGCGCAGACCTGATTGCGCAGCCGGCATGAAATGCCGAGCCGACGATAGCCGAAATCGTCGAACAGCCCGATCAACTGCCCCTGCAGGCTGGTCACGAACGAGGCGTCGCCGACGCTGGAGATGTTCTGCACGGCGCGCTGACTGATCCGCTGTTTCACGCCGCGTCGGCGCTGCGTGTACAGCTCGGCGTCGAACGCGGTGGCGGTCCAGTCGACCAGGCGCAGTTCGCGGATGCTGCCGTCGAGCCGGCCGCTGATGCTGCCGAAATCGAAGACCTCCGTCACCGACAGCAGATCGAGATCGTCGATCGCGAGATCGGCCGACAGCGTCGGCGCCACGCCGAACGGGCGCTCCATCGCCAGCGACGATACCTTGACGCTGCCGTCGAAGACGCGCATCTCAAGACCACCCTCGAACACAAGCGTGTCGTCGAGATAGCGCGCATCCGGAATGGTGCCGCTGAGGGTGCCGCGAAACGCCGGCCAGCCCATGCTTTTCGCGAGTTTGCCGATGTCGAAGGCATCGAGCGTCAGGCCGAAATTCGCCTGCATCGCCTTCTCGCCGTTGGGCGGCCGCAGTTGAAAGCGATCGAAGCAGAGCTTGCCGCCGATCGCCTCAATCGACGCGGGCGCACGCAGTGAAATCGCACCGTCTTCGCTGTGCAAGGGCAGTTCGGCAGCGCCGAAATCCAGACCATAGAGCTGACCGCTGGCCCAATGCAGCGCACTGTCGACGGGCGCTTCTGCAGAAAAACGCAGATCGCCGTCGATCCGGTCGAACCGGAACTTGCCGCCAGGCTCGCGCACGTCCACCTGATCAAAATGCGCATCGAAACCGCGCATCCCGGTGAGATCGACACGCACGCGGCTGCGCATCCGTCCCTTCAAAGCGAGATTGCCCAGTCCGGCGCTGCCGAGCCACCCGGACAAATAGCGGCTGGTCACCGGCGACAGATCGTCGCTGTCGATCGCGATATCGAGCGCACGCAGCGTGCCGTCGGGCGCGAGCGCAGCACTGCCTTGCGTCATGAGCGTGCCGCCGTCGCCCCAGCGCAGCGCCGGCAAGCGCCAGCCGCTAGCATCGCCGATGGCTTTTATCTCCAGCGCGACCGGGGTCGGCGGCAAAGCGACATACGCGCTACCGAACAGCAGTTCGCCGCCGTGCAGGTTACCGCGCAGGTCGACGCGTTGTTCGCTGTCGGCATTGCGATAATCCAAGGTGATATTCGCACCCAACCCTTCCGCAGCGATGCTGCCATCCGGGGTTTCCAGCGCCGCGCCTGCCAGCGCCAGCGGCCCGGACACCCGCAGCGGCCGATGCGTCGGCACATTGACGACAAGGCGACCATCCAGCTGGCCGTTTTTCCAACGGCCGTCGGCCCAAGCGCGGCTGAGCAGCGCCTGCGACCAGATCACTGGAACCTTCACCAGATCGATACGCGTATCGTCGGGCGCGGCGGCCTGCCGATGCACTTCCAGCCTTGAGTCGCCCTGACGCAACACGACATCGGTGAACGCGGTACCAAGATCGACCGCCAATCGCAGCGGTCGCCCTCCGCCGCTACGCAGCTCGCCATTGCAGCGCCAGCCGCCGTCGCCATCGCGCTGCAGCGGGCACTGCCAGCTGAGATCACGAAAGGCATAGCCCAGATCGGGCGCATCCAGTTTGCCGACCCGCACCTGCAGCGTGCCGCGATCGGCGGTGTTCGGCCAGTCCAGCCGCACATGCACCTGCTCCAACGTCGCGATGCCGTTGCGTATCCGGGCGATGTCGGCCGTTGCGGTGCGCCCCTGCACCATCGGCGCCCAAAGCGCGGCGGACAGCACGAGGAGCGACAGGATGCGTAAGATCGACAGCGACATGAACCGCAGCATAAATGACTCGCGATGAACGCATCCGCCTCCGCTGCCCTGCCCCGCATCCTGCTGCTGGAAGACGACCCGATCAGCGCCGCATTTTTATGCGCCGCGCTCGAAGCTCTGCCTGCGCAGGTCGATGTGGCCGGCACGCTGACCGACGCGCGCAGGCTTGCATCCACGCATACACACGATCTGTGGCTGTTGGACGCGAATCTCCCTGATGGGCTGGGTGCCGATCTGCTCGCCGAACTGCGTGCGCAGGGACTGCAGACGACCGCGCTGGCGCATACGGCCGATGCGCAGCGCGCGGCGTTGGATGCGCTGATCGCCGCGGGCTTCGAGGAAGTGCTGTTGAAACCACTGTCGGTGGCGCAACTGCAGGGCGCGACCCGACGTTTCTGCCGCGGCCCGCGTGTCGATACCGATACCGACGCTGATGCCGCGACTTCGGCAATTCTCGACGTACGCTGCGGAAAACAGCCGATATGGGACGATCATGCAGCGCTGCGCGCCCTCAACGGCAACCGCACGCATGTCGACACCATGCGCGGCCTGTTCGCACAGGAGTTGCCTCTGGTGTCGGCGCGCATCGCCGCAGCGCTGGCGAATCGCGATACTGCTGCGCTGAGCAGCGAGCTGCACAAACTTCAGGCGAGCTGTGGCTTCGTGGGCGCTGCGCGTCTGGGCGCGGCGGCACGCGTGTGGCAGCACACGCCGAATGCGGCGAACGCGATGGTGCAGTTCGAAGGCGCGCTTCAGGATACGCGGGCGTCGCTGTCCGGTTGAGCTGAAACCGCAGCGCCCTGAGCGGGTGCGCGCGGCATCGAGGCGATAAGCTCCCATGATTTCAAACCGCGACCGCCGAGGTGGTGCAGCAGCAACGTGCGGATCACGCGCCGCAAGCCGGGCATGTCGTCGGCGCAGGGCTCGCGGTCGGCGGCGAGATCAAGCAGCGCGCGGCCGGTAGCGGTCTGGCTGCGTCCGGCTTTTCCGGCATCGCCAAGCGCACGGCGCGGGCCGTGCTCCGGATCCAGCAGATAACGCGCGGCCGGATCGATCGCCACGCCGTCGCCGTCGCAGTCCCACGCGAACCCCACGCCCAGCGCTTCGAACAGATCGCGCTCGAACCGGCGCAAGGTCCACGCCAAGGGGAGTTCCAGCCCCAGCCGCGCGCGGGTCTCGCCGTAGATCGCGTACAGCATGCCGACACCGTCGTGACGCGGCGCGAGCCGCAGCATCAGTTCGTTGAGGTAAAAGCCAGCCAGCATCACGTCGCCCTGCAGACGCGGCGCTTCGTCGATGGCTTCGGCAGCATTCAAATGCGCCAGCTCGCCGCGCTGCACGCCGTCGAAGCGGATGTGCTGCAGCGGCTGCAATGCGGCGCGCAGCTGTTGTTTTTTCGGCCCATGCACACCGCGGGCGATCAGACCTACGCGTCCGTGCTCATGGGTCAGCACCTCCACCAGCAGACTGGTCTCGCGCCAGGCGCGGGCGTGAAGGACGAAAGCCGATTGGGCGGTGTAGCGCATCACAAACGCCAATCAAAAATAGGCGGTAGAGCGGTATCAAATACGTCTGTCATTCCAAACCCCGGCTCCATCCGGGTGAGGAATCTGCTGTTTTCGCATGCAACAGCGAAAAATCAGATCCCTCGCCTTCGGTTCGGGATGACAGGAGATTGCGCCATTTCCGATTGTCCATTCCCGATTCCCGGCTACTCGGTATACCCGAACGCCTTGAGCGCAGCCTCGTCGTCCGACCAGCCGTCGCGCACCCGTACCCAGGTTTCAAGGAACACTTTGCTGTCGAACATCCGCTCCATCTGGATCCGCGATTTGGTGCCGATCTCGCGCAGGCGGGTGCCGCCCTTGCCGATGACGATGGCCTTCTGACTCTCGCGCTCAACGAAAATCACCGCGCCGATGCGCAGCATGGTGCCGTCGACGACAAAGCGCTCGATCTCGACGGTGGTCGCATACGGCAGCTCTGCGCCGAGCTGACGCATCAGCTGTTCGCGAACCAGCTCGCCGGCGAGGAAGCGCTGGCTTTTGTCGGTGATTTCGTCTTCGGCATACAGCGCGGGCTGCTCGGGCACGTGCGTCAACAGCGTTTTCACCAGCGCTTCCAGACCTTTGCGCTTGAGCGCGGATACCGGGTGGATACTGGCGAATGCGCGGCCTTCGGTGGCCGTCTGCAGATACGGCAGCAGCACGCTCTTGTCGGGATACCGATCCACCTGGTTGACCACCAACACCACAGGAATGCCTGCGTCTTTCATCGCGTCGTACGCCAGCGTGTCCTCTTCGTTCCACTGCCCCGCACGCACCACCAGCATTGCGGCATCCACGCCTTCCAGCGCGCCGCGCGCGGCGCGGTTCATCATCTTGTGCATCGCCGAAGCGGTGGCCGTGCCAAGGCCGCGGTGAATGCCAGGGGTGTCCACCAACAGCAGCTGGCCTTCCGGGAAGGTGGCGATGCCCAGCAAGCGGTGACGTGTGGTCTGCGGCCGCTGCGAGACGATGCTGACCTTGCTGCCGACAAGGGCGTTGATCAGGGTTGATTTGCCGACATTCGGTCGGCCGAGAACGGCGACGTGGCCGGCGCGGTAGGGCGATGGATTCATGTCCGCATTGTACGGTGCCGATGACCGATAACAGACTCGAAGCACATCAGCTATTGTGGGAGCGGCGGGAACGGCGATGAGCAACCGAAAGTCCTTCCGTTATTCATCGCGGCTCCCGCCGCTCCCATCAAGTGTGGAATCAAGTGCCCGGGGCGACTACCTGCAGCACCGCTTCAGCAGCAAGCTGTTCCGCTGCCTTTCTCGATGCCGCTTCGCCTTCGCGACGCACCTCGGGCTCATTCAAGGCGCATTCGGTGCGGAACACTTTGGCGTGGTCCTCCCCGGTTTCGGCCAACAGCGTGTAGGCCGGCAACGGCAGCTGCCGGCTCTGCAGCCATTCCTGCAGGCGGGTCTTGGCGTCCTTGCCCAGTTTGTGCGGCGGCGGCAGCGCGTCGATCGCTTCGGCGAACCAGGGCAGCACGGCAGCACGGCAGGCCTCGAATCCGGCGTCAAGATAAATTGCTGCGACCACCGCCTCGAGCACGTCGGCCAGAATCGATTCCCGGCGGTGGCCGCCGGATTTCATTTCGCCCGGCCCAAGCACGATCCGCTGGCCAAGCTCTAACATGCGCGCCAGCGCGGCGAGCGAAGACTCGCGGACCAGTTCGGCACGGGCGCGGGTCAATTCGCCTTCGGCCGCTTTCGGCCAGCGCATATACAGCGCTTCGGCGACCATCATCCCGACCAGAGCGTCACCGAGAAATTCCAGCCGCTCGTTATGAATGGCTGCGGCGCTGCGATGGGTCAAAGCGCGCTCTAGCAGCCCCGTATCGCGGAAAGCATGCCCTCCGCAGGCGATGGTAGAAGGCACGCTCGGAATCGCCGCGGAATCAGTAACCGGCCTGACCCGTCAGCGGTTGATCAACGTTGAAACTGCCGACCGCATCGAGATTGCCGATCATATTGACGCGCACTTCATAGACGATGTGCATGATTTTGCTGTTGCCGGTGCTGTCGATCTTCACGTGTTCGGGCTTGACACCGTTGACGTAACCGATATCGAACCGTCTGAACAGCTTTTGTTTGATCTGCGCCGGCTGCTCGTTGGCGATACCGGCTTCGGCGGCGAGCCCTTTGGCAGCCGACTTTACCGCGTAGAATTCCTGGTACATCGGAAAGAGCTTCATCGCGATATACGCGGCAGTGCCCACCACTCCCGCCACTATGACGAAGCTGATCAAGGTCATACCGCTCTGATTGCGTCGCATAAAAAATCCCCCGGAACGATGAACGTGATTGTTGATGGCGTACGCGAACGCGCGAATGCCGATGACGAATGTCTTACTGGATGGTGTTGCCGATCCGGGAAGGCTCGAAGCTGTCGGTACAGAACCAGCCCTTGCAGTTCAACCACACCAGGAACGCCCTGCCGCGAAGCCGCTCTTCCGGCAGATACCCCCAGAATCTACCATCATCGCTGCGGTCGCGATTGTCGCCCATCACAAGGTAGTGACCGGCCGGTACGGTCCAGTCGCCCTCGCCCTGATCGATACCCGGAAGCTGGGTGATCTCAAGCACCGAGTGCGGATGGCCCGCGAGCTTCTCGCGGATCTCGCTGGCGCCGGTCATGTCGGACCCGGGGCCTTTGCCGACATATTCGCCGATGGGCTCGTACGCAACCGGCGTGCCGTTGACGGTCAGCTGGTTGTCCCGATAGCTCACACTGTCGCCGGGCATGCCGATGACGCGCTTGATGTAATCCAGACCGGTGTTCGGGTCGCCCGGGCCTTTGCCGGGATAACGGAACACCACCACATCGCCGCGTTCGGGTTCGCCGACGTCGATCACCTTTTTGTTCAGCACCGGCAGACGCAGGCCGTAGGCGAATTTGTTGACCAGAATGAAATCGCCGATCAACAGCGTCGGCATCATTGAACTGGACGGGATCCGGAAGGGCTCTGCAATGAAGCTGCGCAGGATCAACACCACCGCCAGCACCGGAAAAAACGCCCTTGCATAGTCCACTGCGACCGGCTCTTTGGCTTCCTCCAGCAGACCGTCGGCATTGGCACGACGCTTGGCGAAGAACAGCCGGTCGCCCAGCCAGGTCAGGCCGGTGAGCACCGTGAGAGTGACGAGGATAATTTCGAACCAGACCATACAGTCTCCAAATGAAAGCCCCTCTCCCATCGGGAAAGGGGTTGGGGTAAGGGTACGAGAAAATTGCGAACGTTCGACATTCGCCGCTTCGTCGTTCCCTCATCCGTCCTACGGGAACCTTCTCCCGGCGGGGAAGGCGGAAATATTATTTGCTATCCATCTGCAGCACAGCGAGGAAGGCCTCTTGCGGGATTTCCACCCGCCCGACCTGCTTCATCCGCTTCTTGCCTTCTTTCTGTTTCTCAAGCAGTTTTTTCTTGCGGCTGATATCGCCGCCGTAGCACTTGGCCAACACATTTTTGCGCAGCGCCTTGACCGTGCTGCGGGAAATGATCTGCGCACCCACGGCAGCCTGGATCGCAACATCGAACATCTGCCGGGGAATCAGCTCCTTCATTTTCTCGCACAGCTCGCGACCGCGACGGTCGGCGTAATTGCGATGCACGATAATTGAAAGCGCATCGACCTTATCGCCGTTGATCAGCGTATCCACGCGTACGAACGGACCGGCTTCGAAGCGCAAAAAATGATAGTCGAGCGATGCGTAGCCGCGCGAGACCGACTTCAGCTTGTCGAAGAAATCCAGCACCACTTCTGCCATCGGCAGTTCGTAGCTGATCTGAACCTGGCCGCCGAGGTAGTTGATGCTGATCTGCGAGCCGCGCTTTTCTTCGCACAGCGTGATGCAGTTGCCGACGTAATCCGGCGGAGTGAGGATGTTGGCACGAATGATCGGCTCGCGAACTTCCTGGATGTAATTGCTGGGCGGCAACTTGGACGGATTATCCAGCGGTATCACGCTGCCGTCGGTCTTCAGCACTTCATAGACCACGGT
>JAYVSK010000109.1:0-27825 GCA_043775395.1 Lysobacter sp.
GTCATCGTTTGCGCTCGGCAGCTTCGAGCGCCGGCAGCAATTCGTCGCGGACGATGGCGTCGGTCATCGCGCCCACATGCTTCCAGCGCACTATGCCCCTGGCATCGATCAGAAAGGTTTCCGGTGCGCCGTAGATGCCGAAATCGATGGCGGTGCCGCCTTCGACATCGGCCAACACTAGCCAGTACGGATTGTTGAGCCGCTCCAACCATGCCAAGGCGTCGGCGGGTTCGTCCTTCCAGTTGTAGCCGATCACGCGCAGACGCTTGCTTTCGGCGAAGCGGGTGACTACCGGATGTTCGACCTGACATTCCACGCACCAGCTGCCCCAGACATTCAGCAGATACGGCTGGCCGCGCAGTTCTTTCGAGGTGACGATGCGATCAGGCTCATGCAGCACAGGCAGCGCGAACTCGGGTGCGGATTTTCCGATCAGCGGTGAGGGCAGGGCTTCGCGATTGTCGCGACGGCTCAGCCACACGCCGGTGGCAAGCAGTGCCGCGATCATCAGAAATACTGCGAAAGGCAGCCAACGTTTGGCGCGCATCACGCAACTCCTGAAACATTGTCGTCCCCAGCCGCATGCGAGGGATCTGGTGTGGATGTTGATTGTTCAACAGGAACAGCTGACCCCTCGCTGGCGATGCCGGCGTCAGGATGACCGCCGTGGTAACTCGCTTTACGAAACCGACGATCCAGCGCCGCAACAAAGCCACCCAGCGCCATCAGCCCCGCGCCGAACCAGATCCATCGGATGAATGGTTTGATGTGCACGCGCACCGCCCAGACATCGCCACCCAGCGGCTCGCCCAGCGCGACGTAGACATCGCGATCGATGCCTGGCCGGATCGCGGCCTCGGTCATCACTTGGCCGCCGCTGGCGTATTCGCGTTTTTCCGGATGCAGCGTGGTCATCCGCCGATCGTCGCGGAACACTTCCACCGTGCCGCGGCTGGCCGTGTAGTTCGGACCCGGCAGGCGCTGTACGCCATCGAAGCGGAAGCTGTCGCGGCCAAGCGTAAGCGTCTGCCCGGGTTTCATCGCGATCTCGCGCTGTTGCATCTGCGCTTCCACCAGCAGCGCGCCGATCAGGAATACCGCAATGCCGCTGTGCGCCAGCACCATACCCAGCATTTCCGGCGTGAGCGGGCTGCGCTGCGTACGCAGTCGCTGCCAGACGAAGCGCGCAGTGCCCAGCGCGATCCAGACCGAACCGGCGACACCGGCTGCGGTTTTCCATGGACCGTTGGATGCCTGGAAGTAGGCGATGGTGCCGGCCACCAGTGCCAGCGCCGCCCAAGGCAGCAACATGCGCAAGGGGCGCGCGAGCGCGTCTCGCTGCCAGCGGATCAGTGGCCCCAGCGGCAGCAGCAGTACGATCGGTGTCATCAATACGATGAACATCATCGAGAAATAGGGCGGGCCCACCGAGATCTTGCCCAGCTCCAGCGCATCGGCCAGCAATGGATAAAGCGTTCCGATCAGAACCATCGCGCAGGCGGCGGTGAGGAACACGTTGTTGAGCAGCAGCAGCGTCTCGCGCGACGCGCCTACGAATGGTTTGCCGCCGTCGGTGTCGGGCGAGCGCAAGGCATACAGCGCCAGCGAGCCGCCGACCACCAGCCCGAGAAAGATCAGAATGAACAGGCCGCGCCCCGGATCGGCAGCGAACGCATGCACGCTGGTCAACACGCCGGAGCGCACCAGGAATGTGCCCAGCAGCGACAGCGAGAATGTGGCGATGGCCAACAGCAGCGTCCAGCTGCGGAAGCTGCCGCGCTTTTCAGTGGTTGCCTGCGAATGCAGCAGTGCGACGCCGGCCAACCACGGCATGAAGCTGGCGTTCTCGACCGGATCCCAGAACCACCAGCCGCCCCAGCCCAGTTCGTAATACGCCCACCAGCTGCCCAGCGCGATACCGATGGTGAGAAAGCTCCAGGCGACATTGGTCCACGGTCGAGTCCAGCGCAGCCAGCGCGCGACTTCTTCCGGTCGCGAAGCGTTGCGATCGAGCAGAGCGGCGATCGCGAACGCAAACGGCACCGAAAAGCCCACGTACCCCACGTACAGCATCGGCGGATGCACGATCAGCCCGAAATCCTGCAGCAGCGGGTTGAGATCGCGGCCTTCGGCAGCGCCAGGCAGGATCCGCTCGAACGGATTGCTGGTGAAAATCAGAAAGGCCAGAAAGCCGACGCTGATGATGCCCATCACGCCCAGCACGCGGGCTGCCACCTGCGGAGGCAATGACTTCGAAAACGCCGCGACCGCCGCGCTCCACACCGCCAGGATCAGCGTCCACAGCAGCAGCGAACCTTCATGCGCGCCCCAGACTGCGGAATAGCGGTACAGCATCGGTAGCAATGAATTGGAGTTGGTGGCGACATAGCGCACCGAGAAATCCTGCGACACGAATGCCCAGGTCAATATCGCGAACGCCACGCCCACCAGCACCAGCTGTGCCCACGCGGTCGGTCGCGCGATGGCCATCCATGGCGCTACGCCACGCTGTGCGCCAAGCAGCGGCAGCGTTGCCTGCAACAACGACACCAGCAGCGCCAGGATCAGCGCGATCTGGCCCAATTCCGGAAGCAGATGCATGCCGGTCAGCGCTCCGGCATCGGCAAGACGGCGGCAGGCATTTCCGATGCTGCGGGCACATTATGTTTCTTGTGCGCCAATCCCATCTTGTCGGCGACTTCCTTCGGCACGTAGGTTTCGTCGTGCTTGGCCAACACCTGTTCGGCCACGAAGATCTGTCCATCCATGCGGCCGGTCGCCACCACCGCCTGTTTTTCGCGGAACAGATCGGGAAGAATGCCGGTGTAGTGCACTTCCAGCTCGCCGTCGCCGTCGGTCACACGGAAACTTGCCTGCATCGAGCCTTGGGCGCGTTTGAATGAATCGGCCGACACCATGCCGCCCAGACGGAACACCGCGTCGCCGGTTCTGACTTTGGCTCCGGCATCGCCATTGATGATTTCGCTGGGCGTATAGAGATAAGCGACGTTACGCTGCAGCGCCAGCGCCACCAGCGCAATCGCAGCAACCGCTGCGGCCAGCACGGTCAGCACCAGCCATAGGCGGCGTTTTCGGGTGGGGTTCATCGTTGTAGCTCCGGAGGTGTTTGCGCTTCCTTGGTGGCTGCGCGCTTGGCACGCAGTGTTACGTTGCGCAGTGTGCCCCGGATGCGCAGCAGCGATGCGACCAGATCCCACAGCAGCACAACCACAAAGACCGCATAGGCCGCGATCACATAGCCGATGTAGCTCATGGGTTTCGCCCGGTCGCGGTGTCGACGCCCGCACGCTGCCGCACCCAGTCCTTGCCCGCTTCGCGCTGCAGATTGTCGGCGCGGGCGCGCAGCAGCAGCGAACCGACGAACCACAGCTTGGTGCCGATCACCATCGCCACCAGCGGCGGAATCATGCTGGCGTCCATGCTGGATTCGCCGAACATGCGGATGGTCTGGCCCTGATGCAGAGAGTTCCACCATTCCACCGAGTAGCGGATCACCGGCAGCAGCGCGACGCCGACGATCGCCAGTAGCCCGGCGGCGCGCGCCGCGCTGCGGCGGTCGTCGATGGCCTGATACAGGCCGATCACGCCCAGGTACAGGAACAGCAGGATGAGCTCGCTGGTCAGCCGCGGGTCCCATTCCCACCAGGTGCCCCACATCGGCTTGCCCCAGATCGATCCGGTGGCCAAGGTGATGATGGTGAATGCGCCGCCGATGGGCGCGCAAGCCATGGCGAGGATCTCGCACAGTTTGATCCGCCAGATCAGCGCGATGGCTGCATAAAACGCCATCAGCGCGAAGATGAACATGCTCATCCACGCCGACGGCACGTGGATGTAGAGGATCCGGAAACTGTCGCCCTGCTGGTAGTCGGCCGGCACGACGAACAGCCCCTGCCAGCTGCCCCAAAGTATCGCCAGCGCGCCCAGACCGAAGCACCATGGCGCCCAGCGCGCGGCAAAGCGGTCGAAGTACGGCGGCGAGCCGAGTTGGTGGAACCAGCGGACGACAGGGTTCATGCGAAGGCGGTCATGTATGAGGATTCATGGGCAGCGGAACGACTCGATCAGAAAAGAGTAAACGTTATCTATCACATTATCGGCATGGGCTTGGAGCAACTGCAGCCTGCACAGAAAAAATGTGTTGTCGGAAATTCGTCATCCCAACGCAGCGACGGATCTTATTTTTTCTTGATGAAAATTCAAAAAACAGATCGCTCGCTGCGCTGATGACGGCAAAAAATCCAGACTTCGTATCGAACGATGATTCAAGCATCCATCGATCTCAATGCACCGCGATCCGGATTGCCGCAGCTGCGGTCAATGGCGCCAGCACCATCGCGACGATCAGGCCCGCGCCCAGCAGCAGCATCGGCCCGACCGGATCGAGGCCCTGTGCGCTAGCGGTCACGCTGCCGGCGCCGAATACCAGCACCGGCACATACAGAGGCAAGGCAAGCAGCCCGACAAGAATACCGGAGCGGCGCATGCCGACCGTCAATGCTGCGATCACCGCGCCGATCAGGCTCAGCAGCGGCGTGCCCAGCGCCAGACCGGTCATCAGTACCGGCAGCTGCGCGTGCGGCAGATGCATGAGTTCGGCCAGAACAGGCGTGGCCAGCAGCAGCGGCCAGGCAGTGGTTGCCCAGTGCATGAAGGTGCGCACGGCAACCAGCCAGGCCAGCGGTACCGGCGCCAGCATCCACTGTTCCAGCGAACCGTCCTCGGCGTCGCTGCGGAACAGGGTGTCCAGCGAGAGCAGCCCGGCCAGCAGCGCGGCGACCCAGAGCACGCCGGCAGCGACCTTCGTCTGCAGGCGCGGATCGTTGCCCAGCGCCAGCGCGAACAGCACCACTACGATCAATGCGAAGAGTGCCGGCTGCAGGGCATCGCCGCGACGGCGCCACAGCAGACGCAGGTCGCGGGCGAGCAGAGCGCGTGCCGCACCCGGAAGCGATGGCGCGCTGCCGGCGATGCTCATGCGCGTTGAGCGCTGCGGATCGACGGTCATGCCGTGCGCCTCAGCATGAGTTCGCGGGTGCGCACCGGCGGCGCAGCGTAGGCGCCATGGGTGGTGACCAGCGCCGCGCCGCCTTCGCGCAGATGCGCCTGCACCATTCGGTTGACCAGTTCAATGCCGTCCAGATCAAGATTCGCGTAGGGCTCGTCCAGCAGCCACACCGGCGCCGGCGACAGCCAGATCCGCGCCAGCGACAGTCGCTTCTTCTGACCGGCCGAAAGCTGGCGGGCAAGAGCATCCTGGTAGCCGTCCAGACCGACGATACGCATCGCCGCATCGGGCGACTGGCCCCGCCGCAGCCCCTGCAGGCCGCAAAGAAAGTCGAGATTTTCCAGCGCGCCCAGATCGGCCTTCAGCGCCGGCAAATGGCCAAGGTAGGCCAGCGCGCGGGTTCGTGCAGGGGCGTTGGTGCCGTTGCCGTCGATGTCGATCCGGCCCGATTCTGGGCGCAGCAGGCCGGCCAGCACCCGCAGCAGCGTGGTCTTGCCTGCGCCATTGTCGCCCTGGATCAGCAGCGCTTCGCCGGCATCCACCGCGAAATCGAGTGGGCCGAATACCGGCGCGTCGTTGCGCGCAAAACTCAGCCCGTGCGCTGCAAGCAGCGGAGGCGCATGGACGGATAAATCGGTCATCTCAGGCAGGCATGGGGACGCGTTGCGGCTGCGTTCCAGCCTAAGCCGGCGATTTTACGGGTTGGCTGCTTTGATTGCGCTGATCGAGTCGATTGCGTCGATGGGGCTTGAAGCCGCCACGCCGACCCAGTCGATATTCGGACGTTCGGCCAAGGTCTCGGGTCGCGTCGCCCGCATTCTCAGCCTGACCGCTGCGCCGCGGGGCCAAAATAGAGTCCCGATTTGACCGAATTGGAGGCCAAGTGCGTCGAAGATGGCCTCGTCCGGATCGATCACCAGCCAGTTGTAGGCCTTCCACGCCCGATTCTGCGCAACCGCGAAACCAGGACGATGCTGCAGCTGCAGACGTTCGAGCTCCCGCTGCAGTGCCAGGTCGGCGGCGCGGTTCTCGGTATCGGTGCGGATCAGAAAGCCCGGATTCGATGCGGTCAACATGCCGAAGCGTGCTGCGTCCGGAAAAGCCTCGTCGAGAGCATGGGCGTGTTCGCCGATCCGCAGTGGCCACCATTGGCCGTGCAGCTCCCATTTGTACTCGGCCGCAGTGTAGATCTCGTGCAGCGTCGCGATAGACAAGGCTGTGAACGCTTCCGTCACGTGCTGCTCCGACAATGGCTGATCCGACAACGAATTCACCCGGACTTTGGATAGCTCGAAAGGGTAGGTGCCGGGGCGTGAAGCAGGATCTCGGAACCGCGCCACGGGCTTGGCGTTTGTTCAGCCTTGCAGCCAGTCGA
The DNA here is from genome assembly GCA_043775395.1 of Lysobacter sp. Lineage (GTDB taxonomy): Bacteria > Pseudomonadota > Gammaproteobacteria > Xanthomonadales > Xanthomonadaceae > Lysobacter_I. The sequence goes on from JAYVSK010000109.1 coordinate 6,405, forward strand.
TGGCGGCCTGGTGCTCGAAACCGCGTGGTTGGACCGCATCCACCTGCATCCTCACAGTTTCGCCTGCGGCCCAGTGCAGCGTGGCCAACTGTTTCTAGCGACGCGAAAGCGCATCGAACTCGGCCAAGGGCAGATCGACCACCCGCCAGCTTGGTTCCCGCCACGAGCGGTTCGCGGCCAAGAAAAAGCGGGCCGGACTGTCTTGCCGCGGTCGAGCAGATTCTGCTGCAAGGCCTCGTCCGCAGCCAGATAGGCGGGCACCCGTGCGCTGATTCGAGCTTCGCTGGCGTAAAGCAGGGTCGATTGCATGCGCGAAGGTTTAACCCGGATGCGACCCCCCGTAAACTCCGCGCATCTGTGCGAAGGTGTATTACGCCCTTTCGCGAACGACGTCGATCGGAATCGATAACTTTTACGGACCCTCGCATGCTGCAGACCAAATTGCCCAGAGTGGGCACCACTATTTTCACCGTGATGTCGCAGCTCGCCGCCGAGCACGGCGCGATCAATCTCGGGCAAGGCTTCCCCGATTTTCCGGTGCCTCCGCGGCTGGTCGACGAGTTGGACAAGGCAATGCGCGCCGGTCACAACCAGTATTCGATGATGACCGGCATTCCCACCCTGCGACGGGCGATTGCCGACAAAACCGCTCGCGTTTATGGCGTACTGCCGGATGCCGACAGCGAAATCACCGTCACCAGCGGCGCAACCGAAGCGATCTTCAATGCGATCCATGCGGTGGTGCGTGCGGGCGATGAAGTTATCGTGCTCGACCCCTGCTACGACTGCTACGAGCCGGCGATCCATCTGGCCGGCGCGCGCGCAGTGCATATTGCGCTGGACCCGCAGACCTTTGCGCCCGATTGGCAGCGGGTGCGCGAGGCGATCGGCCCGAAGACCCGCATGCTGATGATCAACAGCCCCAACAACCCATCGGGTGCGATGCTGAACGAAGCCGACATGAATACGATTGCAGCACTGCTTCGCGACACCGGCATCTGGCTGCTTTCCGACGAAGTTTACGAACACATCGTCTTTGACGGCGCCCGTCACGAGTCGGCGCTGCGTTATCCCGAGCTGCGTGAACGCGCATTCGTGATCTCCAGTTTCGGCAAGACCTATCACTGCACCGGCTGGAAAGTCGGCTATTGCATCGCGCCGCCGGCGCTCAGCGCTGAATTCCGCAAGGTGCACCAATACAACGTCTTCTGTACTTTCCACCCGGCGCAGCACGCATTCGCGGCCATGATCGATGCCGAACCCGGGCATTACGAGCAGCTCGGCGTGTTCTATCAGGCGAAACGCGACCGCTTCCGCGAACAGTTGCTGACGACGAAACTCGATCCGCTGCCGGTGCCGGGCGGCTATTTCCAGCTGGTCGATTACTCAGCGGCCAGCAATCTGGACGATGCGGCGTTCTGTCGATGGCTGACCATCGAGAAAGGCGTCGCCGCGATCCCGCTGTCGCCGTTCTACGAGACGCCGCCGCATGCGCAGCGTCTCGTGCGCCTGTGCTTCGCGAAGAACGACACTACGCTTGATGGTGCGATCGAGCGATTGCAGAAACTCTGACCGATGCTGGCAGAGCGGGCTTCAGCGCGCTGCCCGATCTTCGACAGAAAAGCAGCAGGCTGTAGCAGGCTCCACAGTTCATAAGCCGAACATGACCGACAAATCCCCATGAACGATCTTCGTATCACGCTCGTCCAAGGCGCCACACGCTGGCATGACCCCGCGGGCAATCGCGACTATTACGCCGATTTGATGTCCGGGCTGCATGGGCACACCGATCTGGTGCTTTTGCCGGAAACATTCACCAGCGGCTTTTCCAACGACGCCGTCGCTCAGGCCGAAACGATGGACGGCCCTACGGTTGTCTGGATCCGCGAACAGGCGCGCTCGCTGAACGCGGCGGTATGCGGCAGCGTGCAGCTGCGCGACGGCAGCGATGTTTTCAACCGTCTGCTGTTCGCCACTCCCGACGGCGAGTTGTACATCTACGACAAACGCCATCTGTTCCGCTTCGGCCGGGAGCATGAGCGTTATGCCGCGGGGCGCGATCGTCTCACGCTGGATTGGCACGGCTGGCGCGTTTGCCCACAGGTTTGCTACGACCTGCGTTTCCCGGTGTTTTCGCGCAACCGCTACAACGTGGAGCGTCCGGCGCAGCTCGACTACGACCTGCTGCTGTACGTGGCCAATTGGCCGTCGGCGCGCGCGTATCCCTGGAAAACATTGCTGCGTGCCCGTGCGATCGAAAATCTCTGCTATGTCGCCGGCCTCAATCGCGTTGGCACTGACGGAAACACACTGCATTATGCTGGCGATAGCGCGGTGATCGATTTTCTCGGCCATCCGGTCAGTGAATGCGGTGACGCTGAAGTTGTGGTCACCACCACGCTGCAGGCGAAAGAACTCGCCGCGCATCGCGAGCGGTTCCCGGCGATGCTGGATGGCGATGCGTTCGAGCTGCATTGATTCCGCTGAATTTTTTCGGGGTTTGATAGCGGTGTCTTATGACATTGTTCTTGATATATGATCCCGTAATCCAATGACGGAAAGAGTTTCATATGCTGCAGAATTCGCAATCCGATGCCGGCACCATTGGGAATGAACGTAAGTGGTTTGCTGGTTATTTCGTCTTACGCAGTCTCGCCGTATTGCTCCTTGCGATCCTCTGTTTCATCTGGGGTATGTCGACAATCCGCAATAAAATATTTCCATATGTCTGGATTGCCGGTGATCAGTCGGCCGCGGGCGATGTTAAAAAAGAAGAAGCAGCGCAATATGTGCGCGATCGGATATGGGCACAGAAGCTCGTTGCGGGAGGCTATATTTTGCATTTCCGCCATGCTCAGCGGGAGAAATGGACGGACGTAACCGCGTTCGACGCATATGAACTCAAGATGGGTCTGGACGCCTCGCAGACCACTTTCGACAAGGCGACCTGTCTTACGCCGCAAGGGATAGAGGAAGCGAAGTTGATCGGCAATGTCTTCAAAATCACTGGGCTGGATGTCTCTGAAGTGATTTCAAGCCCGAGTTGTCGGGCGCGACAAACCGCATTGTTGGCCTTCGGGCGGGTTGATTCGGTCGACAATTCACTCTTGCACCGCACGGCGATGATGCGCGAGCAGCACCCGATGTTCGCACGCCAGTTACGAAAGCGTATCGATGGCATGGTGTTGAAACCGGGACAGAATGCAGTGCTGTCCGGACATGGTGGAACGCTGAGCTACGACGGGAAAATTGTGATCGACTTGGACGAGACTGGCGGCATCGACGAGCGCGACGAAACCGGATTTATCGTAATCGAGCGCAAAGACGGCAAGTTGATCGCCCGGCACAAATTCAAGAGCATCCGCAATTTCGCCAATGCGATGATCGAATTGCCGCCTGGCTGAATTGAGCTCATAGCCACCCCAAATTGATGACTGTGCCAGAGCGAATCGACTATCGAACGCAATGCAATGCAGGGAGATTGTTGTGCTTGACATGCTGCAGTTTGAATAATTCGCCAAGTGCTACGAGCGATCACCGCCCATCATTGGTCGGACAGGCTTTCGCTGTTTCAGGGGTCGCAGAAGCGGCGAATCATGCGATATCCAGTACGATCATGATTGCAATCTGATGCCTCATCAGACAGATCATGATAGACAGCGAAACGTTCGCGTCGGGGAATATCAGTTTCGCGGCTTCCGTCACTCTTGCGGGAGTCGATGCGTTTGCAACCGACGTCTCACGGCGACGCACGATGAAAATAAACCCGCTCCGCTGCCCAGCGCATCGGTGCGGAGCCCAGCATCAGATCGAACGGCCAGTCCATCTGGCAGTGATCGAATGCCCAGCGCAGCGCGCGTTTGATTCGATAGCGCGGTGCGGCGCGTTCGGCTTCGAGTTCCGGTGATGGGCCGCCGTCGCGTACGTGGCGGGCGACGGCTTCACCCACCGTCCAGCCGTGCTGCCACGCCGAGTGAATGCCGCCTGCTGTGACCGGCGACACGATGCCTGCGGCGTCGCCGGTGAGGATTACTCCGGGGCGTGCGATCGGCGTGACCGGGCCTCCGCAGGGGATCAGACCGGCGCGGATCGCGCTGGGGGTGAGATCGTCGGGAATGCCAATGCGATAGCCGACGCGTGCGCGCAGCGCGTCAATGTCGGGCGTGCCGCTGCGCGAGGCGTCATGGCGGAAAGCCAGCCCGAACTGCACGCCGGTCGGGCTCTGCGTTGCCCAGCCGATGTACCCCGGGGCGAGCTGTTTGCTGACGAAACAGTGCAGTGCTTCAGGCTCATGCAGCGCAAGCCCCGCGAATTCGTATTCGATCCCGTAAAGAAAGTGCTCAACGCGGCCGAGGTCGAACCGTTGCGCCACGCGCGACTTGGCGCCATCGGCGCCGACCAACCAGTGCGTGCGGCCGATACCGGGCAGATGCCATCGGCCGCGATGCGCCAACGGCTCGCACGATGCGCCGGTAAACGATTGCGCGAGGCGAAGATCGACGCCCTGACCACGCATCTCATCGGCCAGCCAGCGCATCAGATTTGGGGTGTCTGTGGTCAGAAAATAATAGTCCGGTACCTGCAGCGCGACGTCGCGCAGGTTTGGCGCGTACAGACGCACACATTCCACTGTGCGCACAAGATGCGGAGGCATGCGGTTGAGCCAGGTCTTTTCCGCCGCTTCCTTGACGATGATTCCGGTGGTGTGAAGCTTCAGCCCCGGGTCACGCTTGCGTTCCAGCACGCAGACGCGAAGCCCGTACTGCGCTGCAGCGATGGCGCAGGCAGCACCGGCGAAACTGGCGCCAACGATGACAAGGTCGTACTCGCGTTCGGGTTGCGCAGCCATGGTGGCTCCGTCGTGGAAGACGGGGCGCAGTGTCGGCAGTAAGCGAGGATGCAGTGTGGCGGGTGTGTGAAGTCGGACTTCACATACACCTGCACATTTCCTGTTTATTCTTTCATTTTGAGAATTTTGATCGCTCTTTTAGTGAGGCTGGCAGATATTTTATCGACCAATGGATGGCCCATTCCATCAGATTCCAGTTTCTTGACCTCTATTGAGAGAGTATCCGGTATCTCATTGCACATCTTCCTGATGCTGCCGCGCAAAGTCGATTCTTCGATTTTCATATCGTTTGCGAATTTTCTCCACTGGGGCAGCTTGATTTCCTCGAGTCCGTATTTTCCGCCTATTTTCATCGCGAGTTTTGCTTTTTTCGGGTCTATGCCGCCGTATCCCAAAGCACTCGCTATGTCATAAAGCGGTGCCAGTCTTACAGTGCCGTTGCCTCCAAGCAAGATAGAGTAATTTTTTGCATGCGCGTCTGTTCCGCCGATAATCCAGTTGAAAATGAGCGAGCCGATGAATGTGCTGACATCCTCTCCTGTCGCATCCCTGTTTTGACTCCGCTTTGCCCGAGTGAAATCGGAAGCATGACCTCGCAATAGGCTTATTATTTCCCTTGCCCCAGGGCCGCCTTCGTTCTGGTACTTACGCTGGGGATGAATTCCAAGCGCTTGACAGAAATCTTCTTGATGCACGCGATAAAATGGTGTTTTTTTCGAGAAATTCGCCATCATCTCGGCTTCTACCGCAAGTTCTGCTGCCTCAGCGGCGGCTTCCGCGCATAGCACTGTTGCATCCACAGCGTTAGAAGCCGCATGCATTGCGGCATCAGCGGCTTTCATTGCAACCTTGGCAGCCGTAGACGCAGCGAGTTTGGCTGTGTCAACGCGGTCATAGCGCTCGACAATGATCGTGGTGATGCCGTCAAAGTCGCGAATTTCGGTTCTTGCCGTTGGCAGACCAACAGATCGAGCCAGTGCCATGCAGAGGTGTTCGTTTTGGGCATGCCCATCCAAATGAAATGCCGGCTTGACAATATGAGTAGTCGGTATTCGACCAGACGGCACTCCCCAGCGGCGACCGTCGAAGAGCAGTGCAGTTTTCGGTTGAGCTCCAGCCAGACTGAATTGACCGTGGTCCTTCGCGTAGCGCCCAGCGCCTATATCGGATTTCAGCGCATGTAATCTGGCGGCAACCTCAGCATCGGTAAGCCATTCGATGTCGCCATGTTCCGCCTCCAAGAATGCTTGGTGCTTGTCCGGCGCCACAAACTGTATTGCTCCAGCGCAGTCTTCTCCGACGTGTGAAATCAATGAAAAAGCGTTTCTTGGCGAGACATGAAAACGCTGCCCCCAACGCTGAAGGACCAGTTCGTTGTCCGGAAGCAAGCCCCACAGGAAGGCGTCGACTGCCGCATGACTATGTTCAGAGGCAACCAAAGGCATCGACAGTGAGAGCGGATATGCCCCAGGCGTGGAGCGCCACTGTGTCGAGTAAGTGAATGTCAGCCGCCCATTCTGACGGCGCACCACAGTGCCAGCTTCTCGCCCATCCAGTAATGCGATGAGTTCGGTCATGTAATGTCTTTATCACGCGCCCGATCAATGATCGCGTTAATGTCTATGGTTGGGGGCCAAGTAATATCGGGGACTGCTGACTTGCTAGAGAGGCTCCCCTCAATTCCCGTCAGCGTGATCCCAACAGCAGATAATGCCCGCAATACCAAGCCTAGATTTGCTCCGGGCTTACCACGCTCAATTTGACTGACCCAAAGACGACTGACGCCAATATTCTTGGCCAGAGTCACTTGATCCATACTCAATTCGCGTCGCCGTGCTCGAAGCAATGCGCCAATGTCAGCAGGCGTTCTAAGCAATATCGATTTCATGTAAGCGATAGTACGCTTACATAAATGAAATCGAAAGCATGCATTTGAAGATGCACGCTTTCATTGTCATGAATCAACGATCCCCGCCAAACCCGCCCCCACGCGGCCCACGATTACCACCGGGTTTTGGACCCCCGGGACGCGGGCCCGACGGGCGGGGACCGTTCGGACGCGGACCGTTCGGACGCGGACCGCTGGGCCGGGCGCCTGCGGGGCGCGGGCCACGCGGGCGGTCGAAGGCATTGAAGCTGCCCGGGTTGGCGTGATCCGAAGGGAAGCTGGGCGCGTTGCCGGGATGACCATAGGGTTTGCCTGCGCGCGCGGGCTTGGGGCCTTGGCCGGGACCGCGTGGGCCACGGTCGTCGCCAAAATCCGCGCCGGCCGGGCGATCGCCGTAAGGACGCTTCGCGCGTGCACCCCCGGGGCCACGGTTATCGCCAGCGAAGCCCGCACCTGGCGGACGGTCGCCGTAGGGGCGTTTCGGGCCTGCGCCCGGGCCGCCGGGGCCGCGATGTTCACCGGCACCTGCAGGACGGTCGCCGTAAGGACGTTTTGGGCGCGGGCCTCCGGGGCCACCCGGACCACGGCTCTCGCCTGCGTAGCCGGCGCCCGCCGGACGGTCGCCGTAAGGGCGATTGCCGGCAGGCCGTGGGCCGCCGGGCTTGTTGCCATAAGGTTTTCTGGGCGCCGTCGGATCCGCGTTGCGGTGGCCGGTCGGACCGGTGCTGACGCCTTCGGGCACAAACCAGCTGCGGAATGCAGCGGGGTTGCCGTCCGGCAGCGGTTTCGGACCGTTGTCGCGGCGCTGTTTGAAGGGCTTGTTCTGCGATTGGCGGGCAGCCGATTCGCCGCTCACCGTCAAGGCGCCGCTGCTCTTGCCTTGTCCGCCCTTCTTGTTGCCGAAACGACCGCGATCTTCGCGCACATTGTCGAAGCGGCGCAGTTCGCGGCCTTCGTCGCCGGTGTTATGGCCGTTGACATACGCCTGGCTGCTGCGGCCTTCACGGCCGACGTGCACGGTTGCCTTCGCAGTCGCCTTGCGCTGGCCGATCACCGGCTGCAGGGTCAGCGCCGGCGGCGGGCCTTCTTCCAGTTTGAGTTTCTTGCGCAAACTGTCGACCTGCGCAGCTGCGAGTTCCTGGCTTTGGCTGCGCAAAAGCTGCTGCGGCAGCGACACGTCGCCGTAGCGCACCCGTTTCAGACGGCTGACCTGACAGCCCTGCGATTCCCACAGTCGACGTACCTCACGGTTGCGGCCTTCGCTGAGGCTGACCTGGAACCATTCGTTCGAGTCGGTGCCGCCGATGCGTTCGATCTTGTCGAACTTGGCCGGGCCGTCTTCCAGCGCCACGCCGCGACGCAGGCGGTCGACCAGCTTGTCAGACACGGTCTCTTCGCCTTCGGGCGCACGCACGCGGCAGACATATTCGCGTTCGATCTCGAACGACGGATGCATCATCGCGTTGGCCAGTTCGCCGTCGGTGGTGAGCAGCAGCAGGCCGGTGGTGTTGATGTCCAGACGGCCGATCGCGATCCAGCGCGCGCCCTTGAGTACCGGCAGCGCTTCGAAAATAGTCGGGCGGCCTTCGGGGTCTTCGCGGGTGGTGACTTCGCCTTCGGGCTTGTTGTACATCAGCACGCGTGCGGGCTCGGTGAGCGCACTGGCGACAAAGGTTTTGCCGTCGATCTCGATGCGGTCGCCGCCCTTGACGCTCATGCCGGTCTGCGCCACTTCGGCATTGACTTTGACCATGCCCTCGGCGATGCGCTGCTCCAGCGCGCGACGCGAGCCCAACCCGGCCTGGGCCAGGACTTTATGCAGGCGCTCTTCGAGACGCGGGGCTTCTGGGGCGGCATCGTTCTCGCGCTTGAGCGAGAGGGTGGTGGGGCGTTTTTCTTTCATATCAGGCTCCGGTGCTGTCGTCGTCATCGACGAGGGCGGTGTGGGTGTCTTCGGACGCCGGTATGGCGTCGTCGTGATCGTGTTCGGGATGGGTTTCGTGGGGTGTTTCGGTGTCGTTGCCGGTATCGTCGATGCCTTGATCGTGATTACCTTCAGCAGCGTCCACATCGGTGTCGTCTTCAGTGTCGGGGTCATCCGCTGAGGGACCCGCCGCGTCGTCGTCGTCCGGTTCGGCGTCATCGCTGATGCCGGCAATGATCGGTGCGGGCTTCGGTGCGTCCGGATCCACAAACGACAGCTGTGGATCGAGTTCGCCGAAATCCTTGAGTTCCGACAGCGGCGGCAGTTGGTCGAGACTTTTCAGGCCGAAATAGTCGAGGAAACCGCGGGTGGTGCCAAGCAGCTCCGGGCGGCCCGGCACGTCGCGATGGCCGATGACCCGGATCCATTCGCGCTCTTCCAGTGCTTTGATGATGTTGCTGCTGACCGCCACGCCGCGGACCTGTTCGATCTCGCCGCGGGTGATCGGCTGGCGGTAGGCGATGATCGCCAGCGTTTCCAGGGTGGCGCGGGTGTATTTGGTCTGCCGCTCGGTCCACAGCCGTGCAACCCAGGCGTGGACATCGGCCTGCACTTGAAAGCGGTAGCCGGACGCGGTTTCGGCCAGTTCGATGCCGCGGCCTTCGCAGGCGGCGCGCAGATCGGTCAGCGCCTGTTCGATGCTGCCTTCGGGCGCAGCCTCGTCGAGGGTGAACAGACCGCGCAGCTGCACTGCGGTCAGCGGCTGATTGGCCGCAAGCAGAGCAGCTTCGACGATGCGGGTGATGAAGTGTTGATCCATGGTTACCGGGTCATGATCGGTCGGTTCGCCGTGAGCGCCGTTGATGGCGGGCTGAACGGGCAATGTTGGGCGCAAGTCATGCGGGCGCATCGTCGTTGGCGGTCTGAGATTCGATGGCATCGTCGTCGAACTCGCTGCTGAATTCGGGAATAACGGCATCTACCGCTTCGCCCATTACCAGTGATTTCAGATAGATCGGCGCCAACGCGCCCTCCTGCACGATATCGATCAGCTGTTCTTTCGCCAGTTCGAGGATCGACAGGAAGGTCACCACCACGCCGAGCTTGCCTTCGCGGGGATCGAACAGCGACTCGAAGCGGTGGAAGCTGCCGTCGCCAAGGCGGGTCAGCACGTCGGTCATGCGCTGGCGCACGCTCAGCGCTTCGCGCTTGATCGAATGGCCGGTGAAGAGTTCGGCACGCTTGAGCACGTCGTGCAGCGCCAGTAGCATTTCCCTCAATTCCACAGGCGGCGGCAGTTTCACTTCGGCGCGTTCCGGCAGGAAGGCCGCCACCAGCGAGGTGTCGCGTTCCATGCGGGGCAGGGCGTCGATGTCTTCGGCGGCCTGTTTGAAGCGTTCGTAATCCTGCAGCCGGCGGACCAGATCGGCGCGGGGGTCGTCTTCGATGGTGTCGTCGCCGGGCGGGCGGGGCAACAGCAGCCGCGATTTGATCTCGGCCAAGATCGCGGCCATTACCAGATATTCGGCGGCCAGTTCGAAGCGCAGCATTTCGCGCATCACTTCGATGTACTGCACGTATTGTTTGGTGATCTCGGCAACCGGGATATCGAGAATATCGAGGTTCTGACGGCGGATCAGATACAACAGCAGGTCGAGTGGGCCCTCAAAGGCTTCGAGAATGACTTCTAACGCATCCGGCGGAATGTAAAGATCCTGCGGAATCTGCAGTACTGGCTGGCCAAGCACCGTCGCCAGACGCATCTCATGCTGCTGAGGCGTGTGCTGTTGAGACGCATGCTGCGGCGGCGCAGGCGCCTGCAGTGCTGTTTCCGACGCGGGCGCGACGACCGTATCGACCGGAACGGTCGCGGCGGGCGCGGTTTCAGTGCTCATGCAGCGGCAGGGTCATGACAACGTGGACATTCGATCTGTGTAACGTAGGCGGATTGACGGCGGGTTGACGGCGTGTAGCGACATGCGGGGAAAATCGCTGTTGTGTGCATGCCCCAGTCGGTGCATGTGCGACCGGTCCGGGCGTCACGTCACCGTCACCACAACACACCCAAGGAAGCGGCAAACTGCGGGCCGCGCGAGCAACAATAAGTTCAGCGATTCAACGTACATGACCCGTCCGGACGGACGATGGCCGTCTTAGACAAAGCATGCGAACTCAAGCAAAAAACTTGACGACAACACCATCGGCACCATTCCATCAACGATAGCCGGGTACTGAGAATGAAAAGGCGTGGGTCGGGGCCGGGTGGGAGCAGCAGGTCGGGAGCAGCAGGTGGAACGCGAATGCCGTCTTTGCGGATCCTGCGCGTACTCGATGGGCTGCAGCCGCCGGCTTCAAAGCAATGCAGTGCTAAGAGTACGGGCTGTGATCGTCACTGTCCAGCCGGGCTTACGGCACAGCGCGGGCGCGAGGCGATCCACTATCCTGTGTCGCATGCGGTCAGCGCGGTTCGGACGGAGAGAGATTCGATCATGTGGTACGTCATCGAGGGCTACGACGCCCCGCAATCGCTGGAACGCCGGCTGCAGTCGCGGCCCGCCCATCTGGACCGCCTGCTTGCCCTGAAAAATGCCGGTCGTCTGCTCTTGGCCGGCCCGTGTCCCGCGATCGACGCCGAAGATCCGGGGCTGGCGGGATTCACCGGCAGCATTGTGATCGCCGAGTTCGATTCGCTGGAAGCGGCCCGCGCTTGGGCCGACACCGATCCATATGTGCATGCCGGCGTTTACGTCCGGGTGGACGTTCGCCCGTTTCGTCCGGTGCTGCCGTGACTACGGCGCACATCCCGGCCGCGCTACCCCGCGAAGCCCGCGTCGAGGCGATCCGCAGCCTGCTTCAGGCTGCTTTCGCGCCCACCGAATTGGAGGTGATCGACGACAGCCATCGTCACGCCGGGCATGAAGGCGCTAAAGACGGCCGCGGCCATTTCCGGGTGCGTCTGCTCAGCCCGGCGTTCGCCGGCTTGGCGCCGCTGGCCCGTCATCGCGCGGTCTATGCGGCGCTGGGCGATCTGATGCAGACCGATATCCACGCCCTGTCGATCGAGGCGAATGCCTGACTCGCGCCGTTGTTGCGGCGCAGCGTTCATGAGCGCCGTCCGCGACTCACTAACGATCTGTGCGCCAAGCGGCGCAGCGAAGAAGAGCTGACCGGTATCGCCGATGACCCCAATACCAACAGCTACGGCTCCAGCAAGGGCAACGAAAGCACTCTAGTCGACATGCGCTGGCAGTGGAGCAGCGATCGCTGGTTCAACGATCTGCATCTGACATTGGAAGACGATGTTGTCGAGCAGCGACCACGCCATGCAGCCGCGGATATCCACGCCGGCGGTGATGGCGTCGTGGATCGCGCGCAGGTGCTTGTGAAGACAGTTGATGCGCAGGGGGCGCAGATATGGCCGTTTTTCGACGAGCGGCGGGTCGTAGAACGCGGCCCCGTTTTCGGTGATGTACATCGGCCTATGGTCGTAGGCGTGCTTGAACCACAGCAGCAGATCCGTGAGGCCCTGCGGAAATACTTCCCAGCCGGTTTCGGAATAGGCGCCGAGCGGCTGACGCACCGTGCCAGCTTTCAATGGATAACTGCCGGCGGCCGACGCCTGTAGCCCTGGCCGCCGGTCGATTGTTCATCTATTCGTCGTCTGGGTTAGGCATGGTCCGCACCAGCGGCGCACAGGCGGGGTCGGTGCAGCCGAACATTTTCAGGTCCGCTCCGCTGCGCCATACCGCAGTGGCTCCGGCGTTGATCTCGAAGTCCCAGGTGCGCCCATCCGCCCGCAGTTTTCCGTTGATCGCGCACGGCAGGGTGTCGAAGTCATGCGCCTCGGCCATCGTGATGGGTTTGCTCAGGCGGAAGTAGGTTTCCGCCTGTCCCCGAGTCAGCGACCACTCGCGGCAGTTCGCCGCCAGCGCCGGACCATCGCCGACGGCGCCGGTGGGGTCGTAGCGGGCCGTTGCGATCTCCATCACGGACACCGCGCCGGCTGCAGGGTCAGCGCTGCGGCCCTGTGGGCTGCTGCATGACGGGAGCATTGAGATCGCGCACAGCAGCAGGCTGGTACAAACCAACGCCTTCGCCCTGGGTTTTGAAGGAAATTCTGTCGTGTTCGTAGACATCACGGTCGTTCAACCCATAGTTCTGCTGAAGAGTGCCCACCAGGCGCTGAATCGACGCGGTTTGTGCTTCGGTCGGCTCCTGCCATGTCTTGGTGCGTTCGTTGTAGGTTGCGACTACCTCAATGCCTATGCTGTCCCGGTTGGTGGGGTAGCGTTCCGGATAAGACCTTCCGGATTCCAGCCGGCTCACATCCGCGACATCATCGTTTCTGCGCGGACTGCGTACGGTCGCCAGTTCTTGTTGGCGTTCAGGTGTGAGCGTGCCTTCCACTTCACCGCGCGATCGGATGTTCCCGACATGGGCGGTGTTGTTGTTCAGGCTGGCGGTCTGGTGGATGGTGCCGTCGCGGTCGATCAGGAAATGCGTGCCGTACGGACGGTCCTGACCGCGCCAGTGATCGATCGTGCCTTGCGCGGTGCTGCCGGTGGTGCGGTGCATCACGATCCCGTTCACATCGGTCAGCGGATTGCGCTCCAAGGCTGGAATGGAGGTGCGGGTGATGTTCGGGTCGGTCAGATAGCCGTCTGCGCCCACCGTGCGCTGCTGGGCGTGGGCAGCCAGCGTCTGGCTGGCGGAAATCTCTGCGGTTGCCAGCGGCGTGGAGATCCGCGGCGTCGCCTCGCTCGGGGTCTGGGTACCGGACACCACAAACAGCGATGGCGTGGGCGCATCGCGCGCGCCAGGCACCACCCGCAGGTCGCGGATCACCGTTTCGTCCAGCCGCATGTTGCGTTCGCCCGCAGGCCGGGACTGCAGATATGCGTCGGTCAAGCCCGCAGCCAGATTGGCTTTCTGTTCCGGGGTGCGTCCCGGTTCGGCAGTGGTCACGCCCTCCAGCAGCTGACGATACAGCGCGTTGTGCCGGTGGCTGGGATCATTGGGCAGGATGCCGGACGGGGTTGAAGCGGCTTCGGTCTCGGTCATCTCGGGCTTCACAGCGTTTGATTTCCACGTAGCCATAGCATATGCAGCCCGGGCGATACAATCATCGCCGCTCCGCCTACAGCCGCTGACCACGCATTGCCGGCAGCTATACTCGTCATCCAGTCCGGCCCGCGCCGGGCACGTCTCCACGCGGATCCGCCGCTTGGGGGTGACCCTGATCCAAGCACGCGCACGCCGTCGCCGGCCTGACGCAGACGAGAACGAACGCACCGCATGCGCCTGTCCACGATCAAGCTGTCCGGCTTCAAATCCTTCGTCGATCCGACCACCCTGCACCTGCCCACCAACATGACCGGTGTGGTCGGTCCCAATGGCTGCGGCAAGTCGAACATCATCGATGCCATCCGCTGGGTGATGGGCGAAAGCGCCGCCAGCCGCCTGCGCGGCGATTCGCTGACCGACGTGATTTTTTCCGGCAGCTCATCGCGTAAACCGGTGGCGCAGGCCACGGTGGAGCTGATCTTCGACAACTCGGACCACACCATCACCGGTGAATACGCAGCCTTCAACGAAATCTCGGTGAAACGCCAGGTCAGCCGCGACGGCCAGAGCAACTATTACTTGAACGGCAGCAAGTGCCGTCGCCGCGACATCACCGATCTGTTCCTGGGCACCGGTCTTGGTCCGCGCAGCTACTCGATCATCGAGCAAGGCATGATCTCGCAGATCATCGAGGCCAAGCCTGAAGAACTGCGCGTCTATCTGGAAGAAGCCGCCGGTATCTCCAAATACAAGGAGCGCCGCAAGGAAACCGAGACCCGCATCCGCCATACCCGCGAAAATCTGGACCGTCTCAGCGACCTGCGCGAAGAAGTCGGCAAACAGCTGCAACATCTTGCGCGGCAGGCCAAGCAGGCCGAGCAGTACCAGTCGATCCAGGCCGAGCGCCGGATCAAGGACGCAGAGTGGAAAGCGCTGGAGTTCCGGCTGCTCGACACCCAACTGCAGGCGCTGCGCGAAGGGCTGTCGCAGGAAGAAACCCGCCTGCAGCAGATCATCGCCGAGCAGCGCGAAGCCGAGCGCGAGCTCGAACTGGGCCGCGAACGCCGCGAAGCCGCCGCCGCCGCGCTGAACAAGGCCCAAGCAGAAGGCTATGAAGTCGGCGGCGCGCTCGCCCGCATCGAACAGCAGATCGCCCATCAGCGCGACCTTGCCCAGCGCCTGCAGCGCGCCCGCGACGAGGCCCAGCAGGCACTGTCCGAAATCGGTCTGCATATCGATACCGACCAGAGCCGTCTGGACGGGCTGCGTAAGCAGATCGGCGAGGCCGAGCCGCGGCTGGACACGCTCAAAGAGGCCGATGCCGACCGCCAGCAGGCGCTGCACGACGCCGAAACCAGACTCGCCGACTGGCAGCAGCGCTGGGATGCGCACAGCCGTGCCCAGAGCGAAGCCGCGCGCGCCGGCGATGTCGAACGCACCAAAGTCGATTACCTCGATCGCCAGTCGCTGGATGCCGACCGTCGCCGCGAACAGCTGAGCAACGAGCGGGGCGCGCTGGACATGACTGCGCTGGCTGAAGCGTTCGCTGGCCTGCAGGATCGTCACGACACCCAGAGATTCGGGCTCGATGCACTCAACGACGATCTTGAAGCCCGCAAACAGGCCGTCGTCGGTCTGCAGGATCAGGTCCGCAACGCACAGGCCGAACTGGCCGATGTGCGCAAACAGACCCAGACCTCGCGTGGCCGGCTGTCTTCGCTCGAAGCGCTGCAGCACGCGGCGCTGGGTCAGGAGCAGGGCGCCGCGGTGGCGTGGCTGAAGCAGCGCGGGCTGGATTCCGCCGCGCGCGTCGGCGAAGTATTGAAAGTCGAAGCCGGCTGGGAAAACGCGGTCGAAGGCGCGCTGGGCCAGTTGATCGAAGGCGTGCTGGTCGAATCGCCCGGACATTCCATCGACAGCGGGCTGGTCGATGCGCTCGGCGAACTGGGCGAAGGCCGGATAGCGCTGGTGTCCAACGACAGAACCGACGCCAATTTCGCGCCGACCTCACTCGCTGCGAAAGTGCACGGCCCGCTGGCGATCCGCCGGATGCTGTCGAAACTGCATGTCGCCGAAACCCTTGGCGATGCGCACACATTGATTGCGTCGCTCGGCGACGGCGAATCGGTCATCACCCGCCAGGGCGAGCGCGTCGGCGCCGGTTGGTTGCGCGTGGTGCGCTCCGGCGCAGCCAAGCAGGGCGCTCTGCTGCGCGAACGCGAAATCCATGCGTTGCGCGACGAAATCGACACGCTGCAGCAGCGCGAAGGCGACCTGGACCGCGCCATTGCCGGTTTGCGCGACCAGATGCTGGCGTCCGAACAGCAGCGCGAAGAAGCGCAGCGCATGCTGTATCTGGCCCACCGCAGCGTCTCCGAACTCGCAGGCCAGCTGCAGAGCCAGCAGGGCCGTCTCGATACGGCGCGCACGCGGATCGAAAAGATCGACGTAGATGTCTCCCAACTCATCGAAACCATCGACACCAGCGTCCAGCAGGCCCGCGAAGCGCGTTCGCGCCTGGAAGATGCGATTTCGCGGATGGGCGAACTGGAAGGCACCCGGCAGACGCTGGAAGCCGAACGCCGCGCGCTTGCCGAAGGTCGCGACGCCGCCCGTCAGGCCGCGCGCGAATCGCGCGATGCCGCGCATGCGGTGGCCTTGAATCTCGAATCGCAGCGGGCCCAGGTTGTGGCGCTGGCGCAGGCGCTGGACCGGATGGGCGGTCAGCGCGGGCAGCTCGACGCCCGCCTCGGCCAACTGGCCTCGCAGCTGTCGGAAGGCGATGCGCCGGTAGTCACGCTGGAACACGAGCGTCAGACCGCGCTTGAACAGCGCGTGCTGGCCGAAAAGAATCTCGCCGCCGCGCGCGCCGCGTTGGAAGGCGTCGACAACGAGCTGCGCAGCTTTGAGCACACCCGCCACCAGCGCGACGAACAGTCGGTGGGCCAGCGCGAAGCGATCTCGCAGCGCAAGCTCGATCAGCAGGCGCTGGCGCTCAAGGCCGGTCAGCTGTCCGAAGCCGTGGTCGCCGGCGGTTTCGTGCTCGAGGAGGTGGTCGCTACCCTGACTACCGATGCCGATCCGCGCGTCTGGGAAAAAACCGTCACCGACTTCGATGCCAAATTGCGTCGTCTAGAACCGGTCAATCTGGCCGCGATCCAGGAGCACGCGGAAGCGGCGCAGCGCAAGGACTATCTGGATGCCCAGGATCTGGACCTCACCACCGCGCTGGACACGCTGGAAGAAGCAATCCGCAAGATCGACCGCGAAACCCGCGGCCGTTTCAAGGACACCTTCGACCGCGTCAACACCGGCGTGCAAGAGCTGTACCCGCGGCTGTTCGGCGGCGGGCACGCCTATCTGGAACTCACCGGCGACGATCTGCTGGACACCGGCGTGGCGATCATGGCGCGCCCACCGGGCAAGCGCGTGTCTAACATCTCGCTGCTGTCCGGCGGCGAGAAGGCGATGACCGCGGTGGCGCTGGTGTTCGCGATTTTCCAGCTGAATCCCGCGCCGTTCTGCCTGCTGGACGAAGTGGATGCGCCGCTGGACGAAGCCAACGTCGGCCGCTTCACCGCGCTGGTCAAGGAAATGAGCGAACAGGTGCAGTTCCTGTTCGTCACCCATAACAAAGCGACCATGGAAGCCGCGCAGCAGCTCAGCGGCGTCACCATGCGCGAGCCGGGCGTCAGCCGTCTGGTTTCGGTCGATCTGGCCGAAGCCGCGCGCATGGTCGGCGCGGCTTAACCAACCTATTGAGGTCAGCACGATGTCGGATATCTGGTGGTTGCGCATCGGGATTGTCATCGCAGGCGCGATGTTGATCGCCGCGATCTATTTTTTCGGACGCCCGCGTAAGGCGAGTCAGGGCCGTAAGCTGCGGGGTGAGCCTGCCGATCGCGGCCTGCCGCGTTCCGAACCGCATATCGCTGGCGAGATGCCCGGTCAAGACGATGTCGTTTTTATGCAGGACGACCCGCCTGTCGAAGCGCCGCCATCGGGCCCGGAACTCGGCAAGCGCGACCGCGATGATTTCGACAAGATCGTCACGCTCTATATCGCCGCGCGCTCCGGCCAGGTGCTGCGCGGGCCCGACATTCTGGTCGCGGCCGAGAAGGCTGGGCTCAGTTACGGGTACATGAGCATTTTCCATCGTCTGGTCGACGGCCGCGCCGACAGCAGTCCGATCTTCAGCGTCGCCAACATCAAGAAGCCCGGCAGCTTTGACATGGCCGATATCCAGGCAATGGAAACGCCGGCGATCGCCTTCTTCCTGACCCTGCCCGCGCCGATCGCGGCGCTGGATGCGTGGGAAAAAATGCTGCCCACCGCACAGCGCATGGCCGAACTGCTCGACGGCGTGGTGCTGGACGAATCGCGCAACGCCTTGGGCCGCCAGCGTATCTCGCACATCCGGGACGACCTGCGCGCCTACGACCGCCAGCACGAAGCGCCGCCAATCTCCAAAAACACCCGCTGGTAATGCACTGGTAGAGCGGGCTTCAGCCCGCCGAGACTTTCCGGTTGCAGTCAGCGGCTTGAAAGCCGCTCTACCGTTCTCTACCGGCAGCGGCCTGAAGGCCGCTCTACCAAGCATCATGGTTGATGTAATGCAGATGACCAATCCCACCGCCCGCATCGCCGAACTGCGCCGTCGGATCGATGACGCCAATCATCGTTATTACATTCTCGACGACAATTCGATCCCGGATGCTGAATACGACCGGTTGATGCGCGAATTGGAAGCGCTGGAAGCTGCGTATCCCGAATCTATCGATCCTTCGTCGCCGACCCAGCGCGTCGGCAACCGGCCATCGTCGAAGTTCGAGGCGGTCGCGCACAGCGTGCCGATGCTGTCGCTCGGCAACGCGTTCGCCGACGAAGAGATCGTGGACTTTGTCGCTCGTATCGAAAAAGAAACCGGCGACGGTGCGCCGATGTTTTCGGTCGAACCGAAGCTGGATGGTCTTGCGATCAGCCTGCGCTACGAACGCGGCGTGTTCGTGCGTGGGGCCACCCGCGGCGACGGCAGCAGCGGTGAAGATGTCACCGTCAATCTGCGCACCGTGAAGTGCATCCCGCTGCGGCTGCGCGACGATGCTGGACCGGTGCCCGATGTGCTGGAGATCCGCGGCGAAGTGTTCATGCCCAAAGCCGCGTTCGAGCGCTACAACGCATGGGCGCTGGCCAACGATGAAAAGACCTTGGCCAATCCGCGCAACGGCGCTGCGGGGTCGCTGCGTCAGCTCGACCCGAGGATGACCGCCAAACGACCGCTGAGTTTCTACGCCTATGCGCTTGGCGAAGTCAGCGCGATGCCGGCCGGTATCGGCACCCATTCCCAGGCGTTGGCCTGGCTGAAGACGCTCGGCCTGCCAATCTGTCCCGAGGCGCGCACCGCGCGAGGTGTCGACGGCGTGCTTGCGTTCTATCGCGATCTGGGTATGCGTCGAAACGGTTTGCCTTACGACATCGATGGTTCGGTGTACAAGCTCGACCGCTATGACCAGCAGCGCGCGATGGGCTTTGTCTCGCGCGCGCCGCGCTGGGCGATCGCGCACAAGTATCCTGCACAGGAAGAGGCTACGGTCGTCGAAGCTATCGATGTGCAGGTCGGCCGCACCGGTGCGCTGACGCCGGTCGCGCGGCTGCAGCCGGTGCAGGTCGCAGGCGTGGTCGTGACCAACGCCACGCTGCACAACGCCGATCAGATCGCGCGACTCGATGTGCGCATCGGCGATGCGGTGATCGTGCGCCGCGCCGGAGACGTGATCCCGGAAGTGGTGCGGGTAATCGAGGAGCGCAGGCCGCTCAACGCTGCCGGCGAGCCGTTGCACATGCCGTACGTGCTGCCTGCCGTGTGCCCGGTGTGCGGTTCCGCGGTCGAACGCGAAGAAGGCGAAGTGGTTGCCCGCTGCACCGGCGGCCTGTTCTGCGCGGCGCAGCGCAAACAGGCGCTGATCCATTTCGCATCGCGTCGGGCGATGGATATCGAAGGTCTGGGCGATCGTTTCGTCGATGCGCTGGTTGAATTCAGCTATGTCAAGACCGTCGCCGATCTGTACGCCCTGACGCTCGACAATTTTCTCGACATGAAGCGCCGCGCGGATGAGCGCGACAACACCATTCCCGAAACCGCAAAAGCGGGTAAAGTCGCCAGTCGCTGGGCAGAAAACCTCATCGCCGCGATCGACGCCAGTCGCCAGACCACGCTGGAGCGGGTGCTGTTCGCACTGGGCATCCGCGACGTCGGCGAAAGCACCGCGAAGACACTGGCGCGCTATTTCGGTGCGTTGGATCCGCTGATGGCTGCCGATGATGAAGCCTTGAGACAGGTGCCCGATGTCGGCCCGATCGTTGCTGCGCGCATCGCCCATTTCTTTGCCGAACCGCACAACCGTGACGTGATCGTCGCGCTGCAGGCAAACGGTGTGCATTGGCCCGAAGGTGCGCCGCAGCGTTCCAGCGAAGGTCCGCTGGCTGGCAAAACGGTGGTGCTGACCGGCGGTTTGTCAGCGATGTCGCGCGATGAAGCCGGCGCAAAGCTTGAAGCGCTTGGCGCGAAAGTATCCGGCAGCGTATCGAAGAAAACCGGTATCGTGATTGCCGGGGAAGCGGCCGGCAGCAAGCTGGTGAAGGCGCAAGAGCTCGGGCTTGAAATCTGGGATGAAGCGAAACTGCTGGCGTTTCTTTCCGAAAATTCCAGCGCATGAGCAACTGGCGCCCTACCGCTACATTGGACGCGCTGCGCCTGCGCGCACGTCTTTACGCGGAGGTTCGTTCTTTTTTCGCTGAACGCAACGTGCTGGAAGTGGAAACGCCGGTGCTGTCGGTCGCCGGCAATACCGATGTGAACATCGAATCTTTCTCGCTGGAATTTTCCGGACGCAGCGACGGCGCCCCCCGCACACGCTGGCTGCGCACGTCGCCGGAATTCGCGCTGAAGCGGCTGCTGGCCGCAGGTATCGGCGATTGCTACGAACTTGGCCGCGTGTTCCGCAATGGCGAAGCCGGTGGCCGCCACAACCCAGAATTCACGATGCTGGAGTGGTATCGCGTCGGTTGGGATCATGGTCGTCTCATCGATGAAAGCGTAACGTTGGTGCAGGCTGCGCTGGCGCTGGTCGAACGCAGCGCGACGGTGACCAAAACGACTTTCCGCGATCTTTATCGCGACCGGCTAGGCATCGATCCGTTCACGGCTGCGGATGTCCAGCTGCGTGCCGCGCTCGGTGATATCCAGATCAACCCGTCCGGATTGACGCGCGACGATTGGCTGGATTTGTTGATGACCCATCGCCTGCAGCCGTATTTCGAACACAACCGTATTCTCGTCGTATACGACTATCCGGCATCGCAGTCCGCCTTGGCGACAGTCCGCGCGGGGCAGGGCGATGACCCCGATGTTGCCGAGCGCTTCGAGCTGTATCTGGGCTCACTGGAGCTGGCCAACGGATATCATGAATTGATCGATGCAGACGAACAGCGCGCGCGCTTTGTCCGCGATTGCAGGGTTCGCGCTGAGCGGTACATGTTGCAGGCACCGCTCGACGAAGCCCTGCTTGCGGCGATGTCGGCTGGGTTGCCGGGATGCGCCGGTGTGGCGCTAGGCGTCGAGCGCCTGCTGATGGCTCTGCTCGGTACCGGTCGGATTGCCGATGTGCTGGCTTTTGATTTCGGTCATGCCTGAGCC
>JAYVSK010000110.1:0-7712 GCA_043775395.1 Lysobacter sp.
AATGCGGGCGCCGCCCAGAACGGCGACGGGACGACCATGCAGCATCGGAACACCTCTTGAGAATGGCCCGCTGGCCCAAGCGCGCGGCAGGCAACGATAATGCCGGGCAGTGTAACGCCGCACCGATACCGGGCCAACGCAACCATGACCACACCACCGTCCGCGCCGCAAACGCCTGCTTTGCCGGATAAACCCGTACGCATGATCGTGCGCGGTGCATTGGCGCTGGAGTTGGTGCCGGGCAGCCAGCCGGCACGGGCCGCGCTGCGGCAGGCCGAGGCCGGCGCGCTGGCCGGGCTGGTCGGGCGCGATCTGACGGCACTGGCCACCGGCGCTGCGGCGCTTGATCTGGTCTTCGCCGGCGCGCATTACGACCCCGCCGAGCTGCTGCGTCCCGGCTGGCCGCTGCATCGGCGCCTGGAGGAACTGCACGCGCGCGCGCCACAGTCGATAGGACCGCAGGCTGGCACTGCACGGATCATCGCGTTCGGTGCCGACGAACACGGCGTGGTCCCGCAGCCCCTGCGCGCCGAGCTCGAACTCCACGGCGGCCCGCTGCGGGTGCTGCCGTTTTTACTGGTGGGCAGCGCCGAGCACGCCACCGCCGTGGCGGCCGAATTCGAGCACGCTTTACTCGAGCGCGGCATGGCCAAAGCCGACACCGCACTGCTGGCGCAGGAGGCCTTCGGCGCACGCATCGAACACGCGCGCTACCTGACCGCCTACGACCTCGCCGCCATGATGGCACTGCAATATCGTCATGTCGGCCTTGGCGCACTCTGGCCGCTGCTGGAAACCGCGCTGCTGGCGCCGGAACAAGAAACCTGGATGGACGCACCGCCGGAGCCGCTGATGCGCTATGCCAGCGGTGCGGTGCGCGTTGCGGAATTCGACCGCAGCGGATGGCAGCGTCGTTATGCCGAAGAGACCGTGGATGAGGCCCGTATCGATCGTGGCTTTGCTCATTTCGAAGCGCGGCAACGGCAGCTCGTGGCGATACTCAAAGTGCATGGGCTGGATGCGCAGCCGGTGGCATGCCCAGCAGGGCGCGACCCGCGCGCACTGCTGCGCTGAGCTCGACGACTCACATCTGCATTTCAATCACACCGCATCCCACGCGCGCGCCTGAATTCCCGGCCGGCTGGCTGCTGTAATCGTCGGGGCCGGCGTGGACCACCAGCGCGCGACCGAGGATGTCGTTCGCGGCGCCGCTGCCCAAGGTCACGCCCATCAGCCGGATATTCACCGCGGCTACGCCTTGCGGGTTGGCAACGAGGTTGTCCATGTCGCCGAGGTGGTGCGCCGCGATGCCGGCGCGGCCGTGAACGGCGGCCGCCGGGTTGAAATGGCCGCCGGCGCTGCTGCCGTCGGCGGCGCTGCAGTCGCCGCGCTCGTGCACGTGGATGGCGTGGGTGCCGCCACGACCGAGGCCGCCCAGTTCGCCTTCGATGCGCACGCCGCCGTCGACGGCGATGATCGAGAGACGACCGCTGACCAAGCTGGCTGAGGCCGGCGCGACATTGGCCACTGCGCGCTGTACGCGATGCTGCGCGACGGGTTCGGGTGTCTTGGGTGGCGGTGCGCTGGCGCAGGCAGTCAGCGCAATCGCGACGGTGATGTAAAAGAGCGTGGAAGACTGGCGCATTGGCATGGCTTCGATGCGGGGGAGCGCCGAGCTTAGCGATTAGTGGATTTCGAGGCGAATCCAGAACAGACGCAGTTCACACTCGTCCACAGCGGAACGGCCGCATTCAGAAGCATGCGGCCGTCTTTCTTGCGCTTAATACATGCTGGCTGGAATCTCAGCGCTTCAC
Source organism: Lysobacter sp. (assembly GCA_043775395.1). Lineage (GTDB taxonomy): Bacteria > Pseudomonadota > Gammaproteobacteria > Xanthomonadales > Xanthomonadaceae > Lysobacter_I. The sequence continues at coordinate 1,815 of JAYVSK010000110.1, forward strand.
GCCAACGATGGTGACTTCGACGCGGCGATTGGGCTGCAGACAATCGGTCAGCTTTGCAGTCGCGCGCTCACCTTCGCACTGCACCAGCGGGTCGGCTTCACCGCGGCCGCTGGCGTTGATCTGCGCATCGATACCGCGCGCCTGCAGATAGGCTTTGACGGTATCTGCGCGATCCTGCGACAGCTGCGCGTTGTAGCCGTCGCTGCCCAGACGGTCGGTGTAACCCACCAGGTCGATGCGATCAACGGTGGCGTAGACCTGCTGAATGCGGTCGGCAAGCTGGTCCAGTTCTGCTTTGCCTACAGGCAACAAGTCATTCTGTGCGCGACGGTTGAAACGGAACAGCGCGCTGGCGCTCAGGTTGATGCGTTCAACGACACGCTCCGGTTTCTGCACCGCGACACCGCAGGCGTCCGCAGCGATCTGCGCTTGGCCCAGCAGGTCTTCGGCAATCTGCACATACGGCTTGGCATGCCGCCACTGCTGTTGGTTCTGCTCGTTGCCGGCGTGCACCAGCTCTACTTCACCGCAGGCGACCAGCTGTTCGGCGCAGCGGAAACCGGCGTGCTGTTTCAACGCGGTCGCGCGGTCCCACAGGTCGGGCCGCAGTTTGGCTGCATCGTTCACCAAAGGCGTCTGATTTGCCGGGTTCTGCGCCGAACGCACATCGCCGTTGGCGCTCAGGTATTGGGTGATCTTGTGCGACTCGGTCAATGCGGCCTGCGGAAAGTCGCTGCGGTCGTTGCGCGTGTATTCGTGGAAACTCACGTCGAGCCAGCACTGCGCTTTCGACAGGCTGTAGCTCTTCACCGGATGCAGGCCGGTGTCGTTGACCGTTTTGATTGCCGCCTGCTGCGCTTCATAAGTGCGGTAGTCGGTATCGATCACGCCGTCAGTCATCCGCGCGCCCTGCGGCGCCAGCTGCGCGTCCTGAGCGGAGGCCGATACGGCCGTGAGCCCGGCGACGAGCGCGATGGCCAGCGCGGTAGCGGCAGGCACTGTGAAAATCGGCGTGTGCGAGGTCGTACGTTTCATAGTGATTCCTTGAAGATCGATGCGCGTGTGCAGTGGCGGCATGGGGTGAGGGTTGCGGTCGCGATCAGCGATCGAGGCTGCGATTCACGTCGCGATTGCCCGTGCGGAACAGGTTCTCGTCGAACTTGAAGCGCAGCCGGATATACGCGCCCTGATTGGTGTAGTCGCTGCCGGTCAGATCGTCGTCGCGGAAACCGCGCCAGTTGTAGCCAGCGGACAACCACAAGTTCTGATACAGCAGGCGACCCACTTCCAGACCGTAAGCGTATTGCTGGGTGGTGCCGCTTTGTCCGGTCTGACGGCCGTTGAGCGAACTGGCAAGCAGGCCGATATCCCATTTTTCGGTGATGTCGTAGATCAAGCGCCCGCCCAACAGCCAGGCGGTGTACTTGTCGCGGGCATTGCCGTCGATGGCGCCGAACTCATCGTCGCGGAGCTTGGCGGCGACGCGGCCGGAAATCCACCACGGACGACTGGGGTGATACACCGCATGCGTCGAGAGGATGTGGACATCCGCATTCGCGCCGCTGCCGTCGATGTTCTGCTCGGTCAGGAACTCGTACTTCGACAGCACATCCAGACGGTTGTGATCGACCGGGCGATAGGCGAAGCCGACCTGGAAGCGATCCTGCCAGCCGTCGTCGCGCGACGCGCCGCCCGCATCTTCGCTGTTGAACTGGCGTAGATAGTAATTGCGCGCCAGCACCGTCCAGTCGCGGTCCAGCTTGCGTGCGACCGCAAGCGTGGACAGCAGGCTGGTCTGACTGTCGTTGCCGACGGTCGTATCGTTGTCGAAAGTGTTGCGCAATTCGATCCGGCCGGACGCTTTCCACAGTTCGCTGGCGGTGTAATCGACGCCGAACGTGGCAGCCGCTGCGCCAACCGCGCTGCCGTCGAGGATCTTCAGGTATTCCGCACCGGTGGACAGCGCCAAACCTTCACGAATGTAGAACGTGTTGCGCAGACCGACCGCCGCCTGCGCCTCGCGACCTTCCAATCCATCGCGCAGACGATATTCGCTGAACACCTGGCCGATGCCGGCCGAGCTCTGCTGATACGTATTGTCGATGCCCAGCACGAACGCATTGCTTTCGTCGCCTTGATTCAAGCTGTACTGCGACGAGAGGCCGGTCTGGCGTTCGGCGCGCGCGTAGATGCGCGAACGTTCGCTGATCTGATATCCCGCGCCCAGCTCGAAACGTCGACGGTCTTCACCGCTGACATCGCCTTCCAGCAGGCCGGACAGCGTCACGTTTTCGGTCGCACGCCAGCGCGCGCCAAGGAACGCAGTGGTGCTGTCGAGCGCAGTCCCGCTGCCGCCGCCGTTGGGCAGGCCGCTGAAGTTCTGGGTGATCTGTTGGCCGGTGAAGCTGTTGATCTGGTTGGGATCGATGCCGCCGTTGAAACCGCCGGTCTGGTTGAACAGACTGCCCGGCGACGGATTGCCGCCGATGAACGCCTGCGAGCCGATCAGGCCGTTTTCGCGCAGTTTACGCACGCCGCCGCTGAGGCTGAATTTCTCGGTGACGCGGTATTCGGCGCCCAGCGTCGCACCGTTGCGGGTGCCGTCGGTGACGGTGTCCTCACTGCGGATGACTTCGCCGTACAGCGACAGTTTCTGGCCAAGTTTGAACGAGCCCTGCACCGCCGCTTCGCGTTTGCCGCCGGTCCAGCCGGAGCTGGGATTATCGAAGCCTTCATCGGCGCGGCCGACGTAGGCACGCAGGTTGGCTTTATCGCTCTGGTGCAGAAACTCGACCCGCACCGCTTTGCCGTCGCGGTCGGTTTTACCCACACCGGCCCCAGCGAAGGGATTGGTGAACTGGCCAATCGGGCCGAGCAGCGGATTGGTGTTGAGATAAGACGTTGATTCGGTCTGCGCGACTTCCGCAATCAACCGGCTGTGCTCACCGAAGCGCAGACCCGCATTGACCGAGCGCAGTTTGTAGGGCGACGACGGATTGCGGTCTTCGATAATTCTGCCGCCAATGCTGAAAGCATCGGTGACGTTGTATTGGCCATCCAAACCGCCGAGCCAGAATGTCTCGCCGCCCTGATCGACTTCATACGTGACCCGGATCGACACGGGGTTGCCGTTTTCGTCGAGGCTGGGGATCGGGCTCTTGAACAGGATCTTGCCGCTGAACGGTTCGAAGGTGTAGTCGACGAAACGCTGCAGCACCACCGGCTCACGCACGATCACGTTCACCTGATTCTTGTCGCGGACCAGAATCTCGACTTTTTCGCTGTTTTCCAGCGCCGAGCTGTTGCGTACCGAATACGGGCCGCTGGTGCCGTTGGCCCGATATTCTTCGACCGCCTGCTTGAGGCTGTCGTTGGCGGCGAACAGATTGAAGAAGCCGCGCTTGCCCTCGTAGTGCCAACGACCGCCGGTCAGGGTGCGGTTGTACGCGCCCAGTTGATCCAGTTTGCCGTTGGCGGCCGCGCCGCCCGCAGTCAGCTGCGCGAAGCCGTCGCCGGTCGAGAAATCGCCGTACAGCGCGTACGACTTGTCGTTATCCAGACGCACGAACAGCTTGGAGGAACTGCGCGCTTCGAAACCACGAATCGAGGCGTCGCCATAGACCGGGTAAAACGCTTCGGGGCGAATATCGCGCAGCAGCCGCGAGCGGGTTTCCTTGTCGGAATCGTAGGCGGCGGTCAGCAGCGTGCTGCCGCTGATCTTGCCTTTGAGGAACGCGGTGGCGCGGGCGGCAACGCTGCCCTTGCCGTTGTTGAAGTTGCGGCTCCACTGCCGCAGCTCCTGCTCGAAACCGTCGTTGAGGCGCACCGGACGGATCGCATTCGGATCGCGGCGGTCCAGGCGGATCACGCCTTCGATCATGCCGACGGCAATCATCTCGCGCAGCTCGGGCAGAAAACTGACCGTGCCGGAGGCCGTCGCATCGCCTGCAGACACCTGCATCCGCACATCCTGCGGTTCGAACGGTGCCAGCAGATTGAACTGGGTCACGCCATTGGCGACCTTGATCTGGGTGCCTTGGGTCGTGCGGTCGGCGTCAAGCGCGCGGCTGCCGAGCTCGTCGGTAGCGGCGCCGGGCAGCTGGATGCGCCCGCCGGACACCTCGACCGTGAGCAACACCTCATCGGTCATCAGGGTGCCCTGCTTGTCGTAGACCTTCACCATCACCGTAGTCGGCGACTGACCGTCGGCAGCAATGCCGTCGGCGTCGACTTCCACTTCGATCTTGCCCACGCCAGCGTTGGCGGCGTACGGCGCGCTGTAGCGCACCATCGAGCGCGGCTCGCCGGGCACGATGATCGGCTCATAGCGGTTTGCGGTGGGCGACGGCAACGAGCCAATGTCTTGCGCAAGCGCAGTCGCATCGACCGTCATGGCAGCCGCGACGGCAATCGCGAGGGTTCGTAAACGCATGGTCTGGTATCTCGAACGGGCGCGTGCTTGGACAGGGCGGAGGGAGACGTTCATGGACGGCCTCCCGTCTGCGCAGCAGGCCCAGTGGGCGAGGTGTTGCCGCTGGAGGCGGGCAAGCGGTCGACCGGCACGTCGTTTTCATGGCGCGCGTCCACGGCGGGCGGTGTGCCCGGCGCAGGTTCCCGCGTCTTCACCGGCGCTTGGTTGGCACCGTCGGTGCCTTCTTCCGGGTAATCCGACGACTTGCCTTCGAACTTCAGCGGCGCACGGCCCTGGCTTTCGTTCTCGACCGAGCGTACTTCGCCCTGACTGCGGCGGGCCTTGACCTGTTCCAGCACCGTGTTGGAGCACGAGCCTTCGGCGAAGTCGGCGCGATGCAGCTCACCGGACTTCAGGTCGACAAACAGACTGTTGGCATCGCCAGCGTTGCGGTTGCTGGTGGTGGTCAGACGGCTGCCCTTGGGCAGGGTCATCGGATCCACTTTCAGTACATGCGTCAGCGGCTTCAGACCGCAGTAGCTGTACTTGCCCTCACTGTCGCTGACCATGTAAGTGCCGTCGCCGAAGTACAGCCGGACGCCGGGAATGCCCAGCTCTTCGCCGTCCTGCATATGGTTGACGTTGCAGTCCATGTAAACCTTGCCGACCACGCAGCCATCGCTGGTGAAGACGCCTTCCGTGACGCGTACCCGGAACTGCGCCTCGTTGGAGCACAGCTGCGGGTTGGCCGCGCAGTTCGGATTGGTGCCGATCGCAGCCTGGGCACGGTTGATACCCGAGCCCTGCACCGCACCGACGCCCAGACGCACGCGGTAGGTCAGCGTGATCTCTTGGTTCGACGCCAGGTTGGCGTTGAGCAGGGTGAAGGTCAGACCCGGGCCCGGTGCACCGGCAGGATCCGCCTGCGAGGTGCCGTTGACCATGACCGTGCCGGCGATGAAGCGGAAACCGGCCGGCAGACTGTCGAACACCGTGACCGCAGGCAGCGTACCGCTGCCGCTGTCGACGCGACGGATGCGGATGGTGTACCGCACGCTGTCGCCCAGCTCGGCGGTATTGCGGTCGCCGACCTTGTTGATGAACAGACGCGGGGCCACGCGCGGATCCAGCGGAATGTGGTTGTTAACCGCACTTGGACTGGTGCCCGGGTTCAACACGAAGCTCAGGTAGTAGGTCGTCGGATCGGTGGTGCCGACCTGCGGCGGACCTGCCTGCGGCGCAACCAGCACCACGCCACCCGGCGGACCGGACGGCGTGTAGCTGCCCGCAGTGACCGGCAGAATCGTCGACTGGAAGATATACCCGGCAGGCGGTGTCACGTTCAGCGTGTAGGTGCCGGCCGGTGCGCCCGGCACCAGCACGAACTGGTACTGGCCGGTGACGCCCACCGTCTGCGACACGTTGGCAGTGCCGCCGACCAGATGGATCGCCGGGTTGAAACCGCTGGGGCCCTGAATCGTCACCAC
>JAYVSK010000111.1:0-7977 GCA_043775395.1 Lysobacter sp.
CCGTAGCTGACCGGAATATATTCAGTCACGGTCTCGACGCGATTTTCGATCGCGATCCGCGCATCTTCCTTGTCCTGTTCGAACTTGGCGATTTCCGACTGCGGCGCGACCCAGACGACGTTGCCGCTGCGGCGCTTGTCGAGCGATTTCGCCTGCAGCACGATATCCAGCGCCTGGTCCCACGGCACGTTGATCAGACGCAGCGTGACGTTACCCTGCACTGTATCGCTGGCGACGATATTGAGATTGGATTCTTCCGCGATCAGCTGCAGAACGGTGCGTACCGGCACATCCTGGAAATTGAAAGTCACCGGGCGTCCGCTGAAAGGACGCGTACCGGTGGCGGCCTTCTGCGCGATGCCTATCACCGTGGAAGCGCCACCGACTGCGCGCTCCGGATTGGCCGCACGCGGCACCAGTTCGATGATGTAGTCGCGGCCGGTCTGGTAAGCGAGCGGCTCAAATGCGCCTTTGGCGCTCATCACCACCTGCGCCTTGTCGCCACTGGCGCTTGCCTGGACTTGCTGCACCGGCGTGGCGAAGTCGCTGACGTTCAGCATCCGCTGCAGATTCGCTGGAATCGTGGCGTTACCGATATCGACCACCACACCAGCGTCGCTGGCGCGCATGTCCGGCATCGCACCGTCCTTGTCGAAATGCAGAATCAGCTTGCCCGACCCGCCATCGCCTCGCTTGAAGTCGATGCTGGTGACGGACGCGACCGTGGCGCCGACCGGAGGGGTCTGCACAACTGTCGTGACCGCGGGCGTGGACGCTGGCGGAATTGGCGGAGCCGCGTTGACGACGCTGAGCGCCGACAACAGACCGGCGGCCAAGCCATACATGGCGGCCTTCATTGGCATTGTGCGACGGCCCTGCAGCTGGCTATGCGCGTTGAGTACGATCATTTCGCTATCCCCTCGTCTTATTCGTCATCGAGCGAGACCGTCGCCGGCCGCTCCAGCCAACCGCCTGCACCATCGGGAACCAGTTCGACGAGTTCGATACGATCTTCGAACACGCCAGTCACGCGCCCATCGGCCTGGCCCATGTAATCGCCCGGACGCACGCGGTAAGTGACCTTTTCAGGCACCATCACCAACGCGATCAGAGACCCGCCTTTACCGAGTGTCCCGACCATGTCGAGAGTATCGAGCGGAAATTGTTCCAGCACCTGCTTGCGCCGGTTCGCTTCGGGCCGCGGCCCTGACGCGGACGACCCTGCGGCGAACGCGCTGCTGAACGGATCGCGCAGCGACTGCGCGGAATATTCGAACGTTTCGAACTGCTGCATGACCGGCAGAGGATCGAGCGGCGGCGCGGGCCGCGCCTTGACCTCGGCCACCCACTCCTCGAGATTCGGAGCATTGCCAGGCGTGCTGGTGATCGACCGTCCACACCCCGACAGCGCAGCCACCAACGCTAAAACCAACATCGGGCGCGCCATGAACGATCGAATCGATGAAAGTCTGGGCATCATCATTTGGCTCCTTGCGGGGCTGCAGTTGCGGGGGCCGCGACAGGCTTTGCGCCTGTCGTAGCGCCAGCGGCCGCTGACGTTGCAGAGGTGGTTTCGTCCTCATCGCGATAGCGATAGGTCTTGACCGTACCCTTCAGCTCAAGCGTGGAATTTGGTCCGATGCCGACGACTTTCTTCTTGTCCGCATTGGCATCGACGCGCGGCGTGAGTTCGATGTTGTGCATGGTCATGATCACCACACGCGGCAGTGAAGCGACACCGCTGACGAAGGCGCCGAACTGGTGATAACTGCCGACCATTTTCAGCTCGATCGGTTTTTCGGCATAAAACTCTAGCGGAGTCTCTTCGCCGGGCTGGAACAGCTCGTTGGTAATGCCGGTGGCAAGCGCGGTTTGCGAAATATCTACGATCAGATCGGGCATTTCGGTTTTACTGGGCAGCTGCCGCAGCATCTGCTGCAGCTGCTGCTCCATCTGCGCCAGCTGCTGCTTGAGCGGCTCCAGATTCGCGGCCTGACCCTGCAGCTTTTCGTAATCCTGACGCTTGGTGACTTCCTCGGCCTCGGACGACTCAAGCTGCGCGCTCTTGGGTCGGGTCAGGAAGTTCCACAACAAAAACAGGATCAACAGTCCCAGCGCGAAGCAAAAACCGAACTGCCATTCCCGTGGCCAAGAACCGGCATTGTTGAAGTCCAGTTCCTTGAGCGACATTTTCTTTTTCATGACTTACCCCCCCCATTCGGCTGAGGCTGGTCGAAATCGGCGGGGCTGGCCGGCGCGGCTGCGGGTGGAGCAGGCGCGGCTGCCGCAGGCGCCGATGATGTTGGTGCGGCTGGCGTGGCCGCCGGAGCAACAGCAGGCTGTGCCGGACTCAGTGGCTGCAGTGTGGCCGGTGCGGCTGCCGCTGCGGCAGGATCGACCGCGACAGCGCCTTCTTCACCTTCTTTCTTGGCGTTCGGATTGGCGAGCGTCACCGTCAGACTGAAGGTATAGGGCAAACCCTTGTCGTCGCCTTCGGCCTGGATCACCGACAGCTCGGGCTTACTCATCCATCCCGAAGTCTCGAAGTTGCGCATGTACGTACTGACGCGCGCGTTCGACTGCGAGCGTCCCTCGAGCGTCAACTTGTCGCCTTCCTGTTTGATCGAAGTGAGGATCACGCCGTCGGGAATCGTGCGGACCAGCGAATCGAACAGATGCACCATCTGCGAGCGATTGGCCTGCAGTTCTTCGATCACCAGCTTGCGGTTCAGCAGCTTGTTCTTCTTTTCCTCAAGCGCCTGAATCTCGGTGATCTTGGCCTGGACGGTCACGATCTCCTGATCCAGAAAAGCATTGCGCGCCTGCTGCCCGGAGATCTGTCCGTTGTAGTAAGCGTTGATCAAAAACCACACCGCCAGACCCGCGAGCGCCGACATCCCCAACATCAGGAAGAACTGCTTTTTACGCTCTTTCTGGCGCTCCGCGCGCCACGGAAGTAGATTGATCCGTGCCATCAGTCGAAGCTCCTCAAGGCGAGGCCGCAAGCGATCATCAACGCCGGCGCATCCTGCGCGAGCGCATGCGCCTGCACGCGGGGGCCAAGGGTCATCTGTGCCAGCGGATTGGCGACGACGGTCTGCACGCCCAGCTGCTCCTCGACCATCGGCGCGATGCCGGAGATGGAGGCGCAGCCGCCCGCGAGCACGATCTGATCGACGCGGTTGTATTCGCTGCCGGCATAAAAGAATTGAAGTAGGCGGCCGATCTGCTGCGCCATCGCCTCCTTGAACGGTTCGAGGACTTCGATTTCATAGCTTTCGGGCAGACCGCCCTGGCGCTTGGCCAGACCCGCTTCCTCATAGCTCAAACCGTAACGACGCATCACTTCGTCGGTGAGCTGCTTGCCGCCGAATACCTGTTCGCGGCTGTAGATATTGCGGCCGTTGCGCAGGATGCTGAGCGTGGTCATGGTGGCGCCCACATCGACCAGCGCGACGATACCGTCGTGCGGGATGTTGAGCGTACCGGCGATCAGGGCGTAGGCGTTTTCGATCGCGAAGGCCTCGACATCCATGACCTTTGCGGTCAGCCCGCCGACCTCAAGCGCCGAGGCGCGCATTTCCACGTTCTCCGACCGCGAGGCGGCCAGCAGCACCTGAACCATTTCCGGGTTGCCGGGCATGGCGCCCAGCACCTCGAAGTCCAGATTCACTTCCTCGATGGGGTACGGGATGTAATTCACCGCCTCCAGCTCGATCTGGGACTCCATATCGTCTTCATCGAGCTCGGCGGGCATCGGGATGATCTTGGTGATCACCGCCGACCCGGCGACCGCCGCTGCCGCATGCTTGGCCTTGCTGCCGGAGCGGCTGAGCGCACGACGGATGGCTTCGCCCACGGCCTCGACCTCGACGATGTTCTTCTCGGCGACGGCATTCGGCGGCAGCGGCTCGACCGCGTAATGTTCCACCCGATAGCGGTCGCCAGCCCGAGACAGCTGCAGGAGCTTGACGGCGGTCGAGCTGATGTCGACGCCCACCAAAGGTGACTGATTTTTTGCTAGCAGTCCCACTTTTTCCCCATCCCACGCGCGCTTACGCGCGTTACGTGTCCCAATACATTAAATAACGGACTTTCAACTTTTAGGCAACTCCCCCGTGCAGCCGATCTTTCCCAGAGTGACCGCTGTCACGACCTGAACACCTTCGGGAGCCCCCGGACGCTGACCCGGACCACCCACCGGACAGGCCCTGCGCGTAGCGGTCGAGCTTATCCGGCGTGTCCCTGGCGGCTCCCCTATAATCCATTACCGCTATCTGTACACCTTTTGGTCCAAGGATTCCCCCAACCATGTCCCGTATTCGTCGCTTCCTGCGCTGGGCGTTCCTGCTGTCCTTCCTCGGCCTGCTGGTCGGAGGCATCGGTTTTGCACTCCTTTATATAAGTGTGTCGTCCAAGCTGCCGGATGTGCAGACTCTGCGCACCATTGAGCTGCAGGAGCCGCTCTACGTCTACGCCCGCGACGGCCGCCTGATCGGCCTCTTCGGCGAAACCCGCCGCTACCCGGTGAAGATCGCCAGCGTGCCCAAGCCGCTCAAGGACGCCTTCATCGCGATCGAAGACGCCCGCTTCTACGAGCACGGCGGCGTCGACTACAAAGGCGTGGCCCGTGCGATCAAGGAAATCATCTTCACCGACAAGAAGCGCGTGGCCGGCGGGTCCACCATTACCCAGCAAGTCGCGAAGATGTTTTTTCTCAGCTCCGAGTACAGCTACAGGCGCAAGTTCTCGGAAATGCTGCTGGCCCGCAAGATGGAATCGGAGCTGAGCAAGGACGAGATTTTCGAGCTCTATCTCAACAAGAGCTTTTTCGGCAACCGCGCCTACGGCGTGGGCGCCGCTGCCGAGTTCTATTACGGCAAACCGCTGAAACAGCTCAGCCTGGACGAAATGGCGTCGCTGGCGGCGATCCCGAAATTTCCCTCCAGCGGCAACCCGCTGAGCAATCCGGCGCGGGCCAAGATCCGTCGCGACTACGTGCTGACCCAGATGCACAAGTTGGACATGATCTCTTCGGCCCAGGCGCAGGCTGCGCAGTCGGCAGCGATGCACGCCACGCCGCACGAACGCCCGATCGAAGTCTCCGCGCCCTTCATCGCCGAAATGGTGCGCCAGGAAATGATCGCGCGGTACGGCGAGGAAGCGCTGACCAAGGGCTATCACGTGACCACGACCATCGACCCGGCGCTGCAGGCTGCGGCAGACAGCGCCGTGCGCGACGGTCTTGGCGACTACGACCATCGCCACGGCTGGAACCCCAAAGCGATTCAGCACATCGACCTGCCCGCCGGTGAGGATGCCGCGACCGCCGCCACTCGCCTGCGCGCGTTTCCGACCCGCGGCGAGCTGTACTCCGCGCTGGTGCTGGGCGCGAGCCAGGACAAGCTCGACGCGGTGCTGGTCGACGGCACCGCGATCAGCCTTGGCGCGGACACCTCGCGCTGGACCGGCAAGTCGCCCTTGGCGCTGCTCAAGCGCGGCGATGTAGCCCGCATACGCAAGATCGTGCCGGAAGCCAAGCCCGCAAAACCCGGCGAACCCGCCGCAGCGCCGGTACCGGCGGGGCCCATTACCTGGCGCCTCGATCAACTGCCTCGCGCCGAATCGGCGCTGGTGTCGCTGGATGCCGACACTGGCGCGCTGCGCGCCCTTGTCGGCGGCTACAGCTTCGCCGGCAACAAGTTCAACAACGCCACCCAGGCCCGCCGCCAGCCGGGGTCGTCGTTCAAACCCTTCATCTATGCCGCCGCGTTCGAGCGCGGCTACAACCCAGCGTCGATCGTGCTGGATGCCCCGGTGGTATTCCGCATGCGCGCCGGCAAGTTCTGGCGCCCGCAGAACGACGGCGGCGGTTTCGCAGGCCCGGTGCGGGTGCGCGAAGCACTGGTGCAGTCGCGCAATCTGGTGTCGGTGCGCATGCTCGATGCCATCGGCGTGGAGTACGCGCGCAAATACATCACCCAGTTCGGATTCAAGGAAGAAGAGCTGCCGCCAAATCTGTCGATCTCGCTCGGCACGCCGTCGCTGACGCCGCTGTCGGTGGCGCGCGGCTATGCGGCGTTCGCCAACGGCGGCTTCCGCATCACCCCGTGGTTCATCGACGAAGTGAAGGATCGCGAAGGCAAGGTCATCTTCAAGGAGAAACCGGCGATTGCCTGCCGTACTTGCGGCAACGGGCGCCCCGGCCAGCCGGCCACGCCGGTGTCCAGCGTTGTCGACGGTTTCGATCTGGGCCCCGCGGGCAGCGCCAAGCCGGTCGCCGCCAAGCCCGACGACAAGAAAACCACCGCGAAAGCGGCGCCGACTGTCGTCATCCCCGCCGATGCGGTGCTCGCTCCGCGCGCCATTGATGAGCGCATCGCTTACCAGCTCACCTCGATGATGCGCGACGTGGTGCTGCGCGGCACCGCCACCGCCGCCAAGTCGATCGGCCGCGAAGACATCGGCGGCAAGACCGGCTCCACCAACAATCATCGCGACGCCTGGTTCTCGGGCACGGGCGGCGGCCTCATTACCACCGTCTGGGTGGGGAAGAGCGACAACACCACGCTGGGCTATCGCGAATACGGCGGCAAAGCGGCGCTGCCGATCTGGATCGACTATATGAAGGTCGCACTGAAGGATGTGCCTATCGCCGCGAACGACCCGCCTGACGGCATGGTCAAAGTGGCAGTCACTGCCAGCGGTCAGCTGCTGCCGACCACCGGCAGCGGCGGCATCACCGAATACGTGAAGGTCGAAGACCTCGAGAAAATGGAAACCTACGTCGACTACGGCAGCGAAGACGCATTGCCCAGCGAAGATTCGTTCGATATTTTTTGATCGAATTTCTAACAGGTCGGGCCAGGGCCTGACCTGCACTTGGCATACCGCTCATTCCCCATTTCGCGGGCATCCGTTACAGTCAGTCTTGGCCCCGCCGGGACGCTGATCATGCACCACGCCCGCCAACACGCCGAAACCAAGGCCCGCGAGCGACGCGCGCGCCTCGCGCATGAAGCTGCCCGGTTGATCGCCGAAACAGGTCTTCGCGATTTTCATCAAGCGAAACTCAAGGCCGCGCAGCGCCTTGGCATCCACGACGATGCTTCGCTGCCGCGCAACCGAGAAGTCGAAGACGCCCTGCGCGAATACCAACGACTGTACCAAGGTGAATTCCAGGGCGATGCCCAAGTGAATGCACTGCGCCTGCGCCGCGAAGCCGCACTACGCGCGCTGGAATTTTTCGCGCCGTTCGACGCCCGCCTGGTCGGCCCGGTGATCGACGGCACTGCGGACGCCAACGCCCCCGTGCAACTCCAGCTTTACACCGACGATGCCGAAGCCGTACCCCGCTTCCTCGACGATCACTGTATCCCCGCCGAAACCCGCAGCCGCCGCATGCGCCTCGACCGCGAACGCACGCTGGATTGCCCGGTGTGGCTGTTCTGCGCCGAAGAGCTGAGCTTCGAGCTCGCGGTGCTGCCACACGATGCGCTGCGTCAGGCACCGCTGTCGAACATCGATGAGAAGCCGATGCGAAGGGCGTCGATGGTCCAGCTGAAGGCGTTGTTGGGGCAGGTTCACCGAAGAAAGGACTGGGCGGAATGACGCTATGAGCCTTCTCCAGAGAAGCGACGATAGCGATCATGTGGCGTCCCGTTTTCTGTCGAGCGCGCGATCCGCCCGAGGAGGCTGCGGACGGACTTGGTGACAGCCAAGCCCATCATCCTGGCCCGCGAGGCACGCTCGCGCCCTGGGCTTGATTGGCGGTAAAGTCAGGTCAGGGGAGACGAAACATCATGACTGGGGCGGCGGGATACACCGTCTGCTCTGGCGCGCGCCTCCTATTGCAACATGGACAGGAGCCGTACCCGCATGCCCGAAGTCGCCAAACGTGAAGACCGCTATCTGGACCGCCCGTACACGCTGGGGGGGCGGATCATCGACCCGATTGCCGGGATGGCGATCTGCGCG
>JAYVSK010000112.1:0-3378 GCA_043775395.1 Lysobacter sp.
GCGGGCGAGACAGAGGCAGTGGTCTGGATGTCCATGTCAACAGAATGGGGCGGTAAGGCCTGAGGTTCAAGAACAATGCGCGAAACGATTCGGCAAGACCCCAAACAGAAGGTTCAACCGCCGCTGCGGATCGCGTCGGGCCATGGAAAGGACTGATCCAACGCGCTGCCGCCGGCCGGCACCAGCCGCACCGTGACGCGCAGCGGCTTGAAGTCTTTCGGCAACATCACCTCGCCTTCGACCTGCTGGAAATACTTGAAGGAATAGCTCACGCCCGGTGCGCTGGTCTGTTTGCGCAGCCCCGACCATGTCAGCTTTTCGAGGCGGTCGTTACGGGTGCCTTCCACGGCAAGCGTGACCTGACCGGTATTGACCGCGCCGCGGTTCAGATTCTGGGTGAGTGTCGCGACGAAATGCCATGCATCGCCGCTTTGCAGCTTCATTTCCAGATCGTGGACGCTCAGGCCGCGACGCTGGCCGGTGGCGCCGACGAAGCGTTCGTAGAAGGCGATATCGGCGCGCAGCCCGGCGATTTCCTCGTCGCGCTCGGCCAGCGCGCGCTCCAGATCCCGGTTGGCCTCACGGCTGATCTGATCGGAACGGCGCAACGTCGACACGTCCTGGCTGAGCTTGTCGCTGCTGGTGCGCAGCGCAGTCGCGCTCTGCTGCGTGGGTGCGTCGCCGGCAAACCAGGCTGTCCACACGCCCCAGCCACCGAACCCCAGCGCAAGCAGAAAGACTGCCAGTGCAAGATAAACCCAGTGGTGATGGGTGGGCTCTGGCGCAGCGTCCGACTGCGGCGGATGCCCCGCGTCCGGTGGCGCAGGCGGCATTGGCGGCAGGTCGATGAACGCGCCCTCATCGTGATCGCATGACGGCGGCGTCTCTGCCGGTCCTGTTTCGATTGCCTCTTCCGACTCCGCCTCGGCGGCTGCAACCGTCTCGACCACCGCTTGAGCAGGCCATTCCGGCTCAGGGGCCGGCGTTAGCGGCTCTACAACCGCAGCCACCGGCGCAAGCGGGAATTTTCTTGCGCGTTTACGCGGCGCGCGGCGCTTGGCTGCCGTGGTAACTGGCGAAGATTCAGACGCCTGAGCCGCATCGCCCTGCGGCATGGCATCCGTATGCATGGCTTGATCGATGATGGCCTGAACCGCCGCTTCGTTGATCGCAGCCTGGTTGATGGCAGCCTCGTTGATCGAAGATTCGTTGGCCGAAGGCTCTTTGACCACAGGCTCTTTGACCACAGGCTTGCTAGGCGCCGTCCGTGGTTTTGCGGCACTGCGGGGCGCAATGCGTCGGCGTCTGGGCAGGGTGTCGTCGGGCGTGTCATTCATTGCCCACATCCTAACGCGGCGACCTTAAGGCTTCGTCAAGCGAAGCTTCTGATACTGTGCCCGCGTACGGTCCGCCCGGCCGTGGCTGCGCTCCGGCAGGGAAACCGCCTGACGCGTTGATGGGGGAAAACAAGATGGTCATCTCCGAAGCCCATGTGTTCGCGATCGGCATCATGCTGGCCTGGCTGGCCGGTGTGCGCGCCTATCTCACCGTATTCGGCGTAGGCATTGCCGGCTTTTTCGGCTGGCTGGACCTGCCTCCCGCGCTTGAAGCCACCACTTCGCCGTGGGTGCTCGGGGTTTCCGGCGCGCTGGCGTTGGCGGAGTTCTTCGCCGACAAGATCCCCGGCGTAGATTCGGTCTGGGACTTGCTGCAGACGCTGCTGCGGGTGCCGGCCGGCGCGTTTCTCGCCGCCGCTGCGATATCGCCGGACGGCGATCTTGGCGCCGGGATGATGGCCGCAGGCGCGGGCGCTGCGCTGACCAGCCATGTGCTGAAGTCCGGCACCCGGGCCCTGCTCAACACTTCCCCGGAACCGATCAGCAACTGGACCGCCTCGGTCGCAGAGGATACGGCGGTCATCGGCGGACTGGCGCTGGTGTGGTCCCACCCGTGGATCGCGCTTACGATCTCGATCAGCATCGGCTTGGCCATCGCCCTGGTGGTGTGGTGGCTGTGGCGCAAGCTTTACCGTGGCGTCTCGCGGGTACTTTCGACCGGCTGAGCTGGCCCTGAGCCGCAGCCGGCCCGCTTCATCGGCCCCTGCGCTGCGGACTTCCCAACCTCGATCGAACACGCATAATGCGGGCTCTTGCATGGAGTTTCGATGTCTTTTGTTCCGTACGGCAGTTCCCCAGCATCCGGCAGCCGCGCTTCCGCCCCCGGTACGTCGCTGCGCGCTGAATCGCCTCCGGCCGGCTACTGGCGCCGTTGGTGCGGAGACGCGGCGGCAGCAACGACAGCGCCCGCCGTCGACCCGATGGCTGCGGAAACCGCGCCGGTCGAGGCTACGCCGCAGGTTCTGCCCGCCGAGCAGGGCGAACCGGCCTACCGCATCCTCATCGTCGAAGACGACCGCAGCCAGTCGCTGTTTGCGCAGGGCGTGCTCAAGGGCTCCGGCATGGAAGCGGAAGTGGTGCAGGTGGCCCGCGAAACCATGGCGAAACTTGAACATTTCCATCCCGATCTGGTGCTGATGGATCTGCACATGCCAGGCATGAGTGGGACCGAGCTCACCGCGCTGATCCGCAGCCATGCTGCATACGCGCATATTCCGGTGGTGTTCCTGACCGGCGACACCGACCCCGAAAGCCATCTTGCGGTCCTCGACAGCGGCGCCGACGATTATTTGAGCAAGCCGGTGCGGCCACGGCATCTGATCGCCGCGGTGCAGAACCGCGTCCGCCGCGCGCGCGCGCTCAAATTGCAGCGCGAACAGGAAGTGCGCCGGCATCCGGCCACCGGCCTGCTCACCCGCACCTACATGCTGCAGCAGCTGGCGCTTGCGTTTCCGCAGCAGATCGTAGGTGCGGTGCATTTCGTGGTGATCGAAGGCACGTCGGCGCTGCGCGAGCACTACGGCTATGCCGCGCTCGATGCGATCCTCACCGATGCCGGACGCCTTATCGCTTCGGTGGCCGGCGAACACCCGGCGTCCCGGCTCAACGACAACACGTTTCTGGTGTATTGGCCCGACCTGCCCCCGGACCGCCACGCGATATGGGCGCGGCAGCTGCGCGATGCCTTCATCGGCCAGAGTCTCGCGATCAGCGGCGACAACATCCGGCTGCGCGCCTGCGTCGGCTATGTCGATCTGGCGCACGGTTTCAACGATGCAGGCACTGCGCTGGGCGCCGCCGAGGAAGCGCTGCGCCTCGCGCGCAGCGAACCGAACGCCATCGCTGCGTACCGGCCGCCCTCCGATGCAGTTTCGGAACACGCCGCGAATCTGCTCGCCCAACTGCAGGATGCATTGAAGAACGAACGTCTGGAACTGGCGTTCCAGCCGATCGTATCGGTGGTTGGCGGCGATCACGTGCA
>JAYVSK010000113.1:0-4281 GCA_043775395.1 Lysobacter sp.
GCGGATGGTTTCGCCGTTGAGATAGGTGTTGCCGAGAATATACGCGACCAGATCGGCGAACTCTTCCGGTTTGCCGAGCCTTGATGGAAACGGAATCGACGCCGACAGCGACTGCTGCACCGACTCCGGCATGCCGTCGACCATCGGCGTCCAGAAAATGCCCGGCGCAACGGTCATCACGCGAATTCCGAAGCGCGCCAGTTCGCGCGCCATCGGCAAGGTCATGCCGACCACGCCGCCTTTGCTGGCCGCATAGGCGGCCTGACCGATCTGGCCTTCATAAGCGGCCACAGACGCGGTGTTGACGATCACGCCGCGCTCGCCATCCGTGCCGGATTCGTTGTGCTGCATCACTGCGGCAGCGGCCTTGGCGACGTTGAAGCTGCCGACCAGATTGACCATGACCGTGGTCTGGAATTGCGACAGCGGCATCGCGCCATCCTTGCCCAGCACGCGGCCGGCGCCCAGGATGCCGGCGCAGTTGATCGCAACGTTCAGGCCGCCGAGGAAGGCTTTCGCCGCATCGACATTCGCGACTACGCCAGCCTCGTCGCTAACATCGGTGCGGAAATAGCGGGCGCTGGTTTCGCCGAGTTCGACGACAGCCGCAGCCCCCTTGTCGTCGTTCAGATCGAACAGCGCGACCTTGGCGCCTTGGGAGACCAAGTGCCGGGCAACGGCCAAGCCGAGGCCGGAAACGCCGCCGGTGACGATGGCGCGGGCTGAAGAAAGGTGCATGGATTCATCCTGAAGAAAGCAAGTCAGCGATGTTAGCGTACGACAACCTTCCTTCCTGCAGGACTGTGACCGGGTTCCACGCCGGCTACATTTCTCTCAAAGTCGTGATATACCAAGCCTGCGGCGCCCCATGGACTTTCGATTCGCGTCGTTGCAGCACCTACATCGCTATCCACCAGTCGTATCCAACGAGGAAGCTGTCATGGCTGATACGAGACTGAAGGCAGTGGCCACTGCCGAAAGCCCGCAAATGCTGTCTGTGGGCGCTCAGGGTTCTGCGACGGTTGATGCCGTTGCGCGCCTTGGAGGCCGTCACCGTCCCGGCGTTCCCGCCGCGACCGCTCCTTGCGTGACCGGTGCGCATGATTGGGCGCCCATCGTTCGCAGATGGGTATCTGTCTTCGCCCGCACGTCCCCGCCCCCAGCGCCCGATCTCCGTTCGGGCCGATTACGCTGCGATGATTGGCATTACCCGCCCGTGCCAGCCGCTGCGGACTGGGCTTCCCCCGCAGTCGTCCTGTTCTGGCGCTTGGGGCGCCGCACGCGCTGCGGGCGCGAGCCGCGCACCCCTGGGGAATGGTGTCGACAGGCGCGGGCCGCGATCGGTCCAGCATCGAAAATCACTGATACAGGCCCTCTGCGGCGCTGGTTTCCGCAGGCATGTCTTCGCAGATGCCGGGTTGTTGCCGACCGCCGCAGGCCCTCTGCATATTTCGACGATGCGGCCGATTGAACACCGGAATTGAACTGCGGAAATGCCGCGAGGCCTTCCTTCGTTTCGTTCTCCCGCAGATCGCGTGTCCGGATTTTCCACTTCAGGAGTTTCCACCGATGCCGCACCGCACCGCGCTTGTTTGGATGCTTGTCTTCGCTACGCTGATCGTCGGATGCAAACCGACAGCACCCGCCGATAGCGCGCCGCCAACTGCGGCCGAAATACAGCCCGATGCGACCGCACCTGCGCCGTCGATGCCAACGGCCGAAGCCGTATCGAAGCCGACCGCGACATTGCCGCCGGAAGCCTGCGCGCGCGAAAACGGCTGGGATTTCTTCCAGCAATTCGTCGCCTCCGCCGATGTGCGTCGCGCTTACAGCAGACTCGATTTGAAGGCCGGCATTGCAGCAGCGGATAGAGCGGCGCATCCGGATTTCGATGGCTTCCGCATCGGCCTGGTGGACAGCCGCTGGGTGCTGGTGGACCCCGCGATGGATGCCAGCCAATACCCCCGCATCGATCTCAAATCTTCGCTTGAAGGCAATGTATTCAAGATCGATTACACCAAAGCGCGTTTCTCCAACGATGAAGAAACCGCCGAAACCTACGGCGAAACGGCCGGATACACGTTCGAGTTCATTGATGGATGCTGGATGCTCGTCGGGAAAACGCCGACGCGCTGACGCATTCGCTTCCCCCATAGACGGATCAGTACAGGAGAGTCGGATATGCCCGCATACAGAGTCCTTGAAAGCGTCGGTGCGAACAATGAGCCGGTGAACCAGTGGTCCGACATCGAGCATCACCATCCCAGCCAGCAACTCCACGAAGACGGACGTGTGTACGCCAAGATCAACGGCAAGGCCGAGGAGATCGGCGGCGACTACAACGGCACGGTCGCCTATACCCCGGGCGGCCAGCTGATGGTGTCCAAGGACATCATTCTGCAGAGCACCAGCAACAACAGCTTCAGCGTACCGGTGCCGTCTCCTGCCAATGGCTATATCGGCGCCGTCAATCCCAACAACGGCACTGTGACCATTCTCGATCGCCCCGGCGGCGAAGTGATGTTCCAGCTGCGCCACATGAAGATCGATGAGAGCATCAAGCCGGGGACCAAAGTCGAATACGGCCAGTCCCTCGGTACGCAGTCCGGCTACGGCAACGGCGACCCTAATTATTACGGGCCGCATCTGCATATCGATGCCAATGCGAAGTATCTGGATCAGGCCGATCGCTATGTGCGCGACCTCGCCAGCGGCAGGATCACCACGGATCAGCATCCCACCAACACCACCAATCTCGTCAACGCAGTGCCGAAGATCGAACAGATTTCCGGCAATTTCCCGACGCCGCCGAGACAGGCGCTTGCCGACGGCAAGATCGAATTCGGCGAGAATGGTCCGGATGTTGCGCTGCTGCAGGAAAAGCTGCGCGCTGCCGGCGCCAAGGATGCGCAGGGTCGCGAGATCAGGCAGGACGGCGATTTCGGCAATGGCACCAGGCAGGCGCTGGAGAATTACCAGCGTGGCCATCAGCTGCCAGTGACCGGCATTGCGGACCAGCAGACGTTGACGCAGTTGGGCGTGATCGGTGGGCAGTCGCAAGCAACAGCGCGGCAGACGGGCATGCAGCAAACGGCGACACAGCCGCAGACCAGCACCGGGATGTCCGGCGGCCCCAACGATTTTGGTCCAAACAATGCGTTGGGCAGGTTGATTTCCAGCGGCGAAGGCGGTTATGGCTCTTATAACCGTGGTCGCGCCGGCGATGCGAACGGTGCGCAGATCGATTTTTCGCAGATGACCGTGGGCGAGGTGATGCGCCGTCAGGATCTGCCGCGTAACGATCCCGACCGTCTGTTCGCGGTGGGCAAGTATCAGATGATCCCGGGGACGTTCGAGGAAGCGGTGAATACGCTGGGCATCGATCGCGACGCGAAGTTGACGCCACAGCTGCAGGAGCGGATGTTCGCGGATTATCTGATCGACGAAAAAAGGCCGCAGGTGAAGGCGTACATCACCGGTGAAACCAGCGGCGCGCAGGGTTTGCAGAGTGCGCAGTTGGCGCTGGCGCGCGAATTCGCCAGCGTCGCCGATCCGCGCACCGGGCGCAGTGTCTACGATGGCGACTCGGCCGGAAACAGCGCGTCGATCACCGCCGCGCAGGTGGGCACGACGCTCAATCAGATGCGTGGCCAATATCAACAGAACATCGGCAGCGGGATGAGTGCTGTCGAAGCCTATCGTGCCTTGAGCGGCGACCCCAGGACGCAGGGCCAGACTCAGGGCGGCCAGGCCCAAACCGCGCAGGCGCAGAGCACTCAGAGCGGCGGCATCAACGACACGCTGCTGTTGAAGGGCGAGCGCGGCGAAGGCGTGAAGCATCTGCAGGAAGCGCTGAACACGGCGGGCATCCGCGATGCGGACGGCAAGCCTTTGCCGACGACCGGTTATTACGGCGACATGACCGAAGCGGCGGTGCGCAAGTATCAGGAGCAGAACAGGCTGAGCGTGGACGGCCGCGCCGGCAAAGACACGCTGACGGCGCTGGGCATCTATCCGGGCCAGCAGCAGACGGTGGCGGCCAATGCCACGGACAAGCCACAGGTTGCGGCTGCGAACGGCGCGGACAAACCGCCGGCGACGGCGGACAAACCACCCGTCACTTCGGACAAACCGCTGATATCCAGCCCCGACTATCCGGACAAGAAACTGCATGCCATGTATGAGCAGGCGGTATCGAATCTGGAGCAGCTGGGCCCCAGCGGCGGATTCAAGTCGCGGCAGCAGCTTGAGAATGCGGCGGCGGCGGTTGCGGTGGATGCG
>JAYVSK010000114.1:0-1853 GCA_043775395.1 Lysobacter sp.
ATGATGCACGAGGCGTTCCGTTCGTTCCTGTTCGGGTTCCGCCATGACGCGCACCCGATGGCGATGCTGGTCGGCATGCTGGGTTCGATGGCCAGTTTCTATCACAACGATCTGAACATCGAAGATCCGCAGCAGCGCCATCTGGCCGCGATCCGCCTGATCGCCAAAGTGCCGACGATCGCAGCCGCCTGCCATCGTTATTCGATCGGCTGGCCGATGCGTTACCCGCGCAACAATCTTGAATACACCACCCGCTTCCTGCACATGATGAAGGAAGTGCCGAGCGAGCCGCTGGAACTCAATCCGGTTGCGGCCAAGGCTTTGGACCTGCTGTTTATCCTGCACGCCGATCACGAGCAGAACGCTTCCACCTCGACGGTGCGTCTGGTCGGCTCCACCGGCGCCAATCCCTATGCCTGCGTGGCTGCTGGCGTGGCCGCGCTGTGGGGGCCCGCGCACGGCGGCGCCAACGAAGCCGTGCTTAGGATGTTGTCCGAAATCGGCAGGCCGGAAAACGTACAGTCGGCGATCGACAAGGCCAAGAACAAGGAGTCCGGGTTCCGTCTGATGGGTTTCGGCCATCGCGTCTACAAGAACTTCGATCCGCGCGCCAAGATCATCCGTGAGATGTGCTACAAGGTGCTCAACGAGCTGGGCGTCAACGATCCGCTGCTCGATGTGGCGATGAAGCTCGAAGAAGCGGCGCTGAAGGACGATTACTTCGTACAGCGCAAACTCTATCCGAACGTCGATTTCTATTCCGGCATCATCTACAAGGCGTTGGGCATTCCGGCCGAGATGTTTACGGTGATGTTCGCGATCGCACGGACGTCTGGATGGGTTGCGCACTGGCTGGAACAGCAGACCGATCCCGAGGCCAAAATCGGCCGTCCGCGTCAGATCTACACCGGTTATGCCGCGCGCGACTATGCTGGAATGGACAAGCGCTGATACTGATTGGTCTGATTCTGATTGGACCGCTCGTGACTGGACCGCGTCTTTGCGGAAATCAAAAAAACCCCGCAGATTGCGGGGTTTTTTATACGTCTGCTTCCGGTAGGGCGGCCATCAGGCCGCTGCTTATTCAACGAATCAGCGGCCTGATGGCCGCTCTAACGTGGCAGCTTTACGCCAACAGCGAACGCAGCATCCACGCATTCTTTTCGTGGCTGTTCAAACGCCGCGTCATCAGGTCGACAGTCGGATCGTCGCCAGCCTCGTCCGCGGTCTTCAGGACCTTGCGCGCGGTACGGCAGACGGTTTCATTGCCGACAACCAGCTGGCGCACCATTTCGCGCCAATCGGCAGTATCGGCGAGACCCGGCTCTTCGGCGATCGATGTGAGCTTGATGAATTCGGCGTAGGAGCCCGGCGCGTTGAAGCCAAGCGCGCGGATGCGCTCGGCGGTTTCGTCCAGCGCGGTCCACTGTTCGGTGTACTGGCCTTCGAACATCAGGTGCAGACTGTTGAACATCGGACCGTTGACGTTCCAATGGAAATTGTGGGTCTTCAGATACAGCGTGAAACTGTCTGCCAGAAAGCGCGAAAGTCCTTCGGCGATTTTCTTGCGGTCGGACGATGAGATTCCGATATCGATCTGGCCCGGGGTGTTGTCAGCGTGGGCTTTTGCGGTTTGTGATTTGTCTGTTTTCGATGGCTTGGCCATGGCTCGTCTCTGGGTAGTAGATAGATCACACTATCGTCCGACAGGTGGCATTAGAAATCCGTTTTTTCCTGCACAAGCAACGATATCGATCATGGAACCCGCAAAAAACAGCTCCGTCCCCGGCAAACCGCACGGTCCCGCCCTGCAGAACGCACGGTGCGCGGTCGATGGCGGCTTGGCGCGCGAC
>JAYVSK010000115.1:0-1890 GCA_043775395.1 Lysobacter sp.
CGAGCCCGATTTCATCGGCCGCTTCGTCAAGGGCGACATGCGTTACTACCTTGCGCGATTGCGCTGGCATGACGATCTGCAGCATTACTTGGACACCGGCCGCGGCGTGTCGATCCAGTGGTTGAATCTGGATGACGCGCAGGCCACCGCGATGGCCGTTGCGTTGGCCGAAAACGCAAAGCCGGAAAACGCGCGCTATCGCTACGAATACTTCACCGACAACTGCGCCACCCGAATCCGCGACGCGATCGACCGCGCGATCGGCGGCGCGCTGAAGCCGCAGCTCGAGTCGCGCTCGCAGGGCAATACGTTCCGCAGCGAAGCCGTGCGGCTGGCATCGCCCGCCCAGTGGATGTGGCTGGGTTTCGATGTGGGGCTGGGCCCGTCGTCCGACCAGCCGATGTCGCGCTGGGAAGAGGCGTACGTGCCGATGCGGCTCGCCGCCAGTCTTCGCGAAGCGAAGCTTGCCGACGGCCGTCCATTGGTCGCGAGCGAACAAGTGGTCGCACCGCACCGCATCGCCCCGGAACCACCGGAATTCCTGCGCGCGTGGTGGCCATGGCTGCTGGCCGGGCTTGCCATCGCCGCACTGTGGTCGTGGCTGCACACATGTCGCCTACGGTTCGCTGCCGGCATCGCACTGATCTTTTGGCTCAACGCCGGGCTGCTGGGCACGGTGATGCTGGGAATCTGGCTGGGCACCGAACACCGCTTCGGCTGGGCCAACCACAATCTGATGCTGCTCAGCCCGCTGTCGTGGCTGCTGCTGCACGGCGGCTGGCGGCTCGCGCGCGGTCGCCCTGCAGGCCGGCTGTTCCGCCCGGCACTGATCGCAACGGTGTTGTTCGCAGTACTCGCGCCGTTCCTGCACTGGGTAACCGCCATACCGCAGGCCAACGCCCACTGGATCGCACTGCTGCTGCCGATCCACGCCGCCTTCGGCATCGCCTGGCTGCGGCCGGCAACCTTACGGTAGAGCTGCCTTCAGGCCGCTGCTTTTCTGCAGGCGACAAACAAAGCAGCGGCCTGAAGGCAGCTCTACCGAATATCGACCGCGCGCATCAGCTTGCCGATGCCACCCGATCCCGGCACGATGCCCGCCATGACCGAGCCCAGCGCTATTCCGACACTCCCGCAGTGCGTCATCAATTGCACCGTGTACCGCAACGGCATGCGTTCCGATATCGGACTGGATCAGATCAGCGACGCGCTCGCGATCGAGGACGGCAGCTTCGTCTGGGTCGGTCTGTACGAACCCGAGGAATCCCTGCTCGACAAGCTGCAGGAGGAATTCGGTCTGCACGACCTCGCGATCGAGGACGCCCAGCACGCGCACCAGCGGCCGAAGATCGAGGCCTACGGCAACTCGATGTTTCTCGCCGTGCATACCTCGCAGCTGCTCGATGGTCACGTGCGCTTCGGCGAAACCCACGCCTTCGTCGGTCCGCGCTTTCTAATCACCGTACGTCACGGCGCATCGCTATCGTACCGCCCGGTGCGCGCCCGTTTCGAACGCGAACCGGAGCTGCTGTCGCAAGGCCCGGCATTCGCGCTGTACGGCATTCTGGATTTCATCGTCGACAACTATCAGCCTATCGTCAACGAATTTCGCGATGAGTTGAACGTGCTGGAACACGACATCTTCGCTGCAGAATTCCGCCGCGAAACCATCGTCAAACTCTATGAGCTGAAAAAAGAACTCACCCAACTGCGGCTTGCGGTCGCACCGCTGCAGGACATCCTCGCCCAGCTCACCCGCACCCAGATGACCCAGGTCACGGACGAGGCCAAACTGTATTTTCGCGACGTCCTCGATCACGTCGTCCGCCTCAACGACGCCATCGACACCCTGCGCGAAATGCTCAGCGCCGCGATGAGCGTGAATCTGTC
>JAYVSK010000116.1:0-3479 GCA_043775395.1 Lysobacter sp.
GACAGCTGTTCGGCCGAGGCCAATGCGTCGCGCAGGTTCTTTTCGGTCTCGCCGTGGAATTTGTTGTACAGCGCGCCGAAATCCAGGCGCAGCAGCGGCACGCCGAAGCCGGCGGCGATGGCTTTGGCCAGCATCGATTTGCCGCAGCCCTGCACGCCGAGCAGCAGCAGGCCTTTGGGTGGGTCGAGACCGGGCGGTGCGTTGCCTTCGACGAACGCGATGCGGCGCAGTTCGATCCAGCGCTTCACGCGTTTGGCGCCGATGACGTGGTCGAGCTTCACCGGGTCGAATGCGTAATGAAGATGGCCGCTGCGGTTGATCAGCTCGAATTTCAGCTTCGCCAGTTCGGGCAGGTCTTCTGGCCCGAGTACGCCGTCGCGGAAGATCAGCTGTCGCGCAATTCGGCGCGCATCGGTTTCGGACAGGCCGCGCAGGTTGCGCACGATCTGTTTCACCGCTTCCGCGTCCACTTCCACGCGCTTGCCGCCGTGTTCGCGCGCATACGCGGCGGCTTCGTCCTTGACCAGTTTCAGCAGCGCATCGCTGGTGGGCAGATTGGGGCGATAGCGCACCGCGTGCGCTTCCAGATCTTCAGGCAGTTCGACCTTGTTGCCGACCAGCACCAACACGTGCGGCAGGCAGTGGCGGCGCTGCAGGATGTCGCGGACTTGGCGCTGGGTGCCGGCGTATTTCAGATAGGACGCGAAATCCAGCAGCAGGAATACGCCGCGCTGATCGGACTTGTAGATCGCCTGCAGCGTAGCGCTCGCGTCGGGCGCCACGTCGGCCTCATCCTCGCGATCCATATCGATGCGGCGCAGGCCTTCGGTGATCGACCAGCGGAACAGCGCGCGCCAGACGTGCATCAACGATTGCCGGAACAGTTCGACCACCCGGGCTTCGTCCGGAGTCTCGATGACGATCAATGGCGTGTCGGCGCGGATCAGCGCCACAAGGTCCTGCAAGCCGCTCATGTGGGTCCGTACGTGGGGGCTTTGCCCGCAAAGCCCGACACGATAGCAAACTGCGGGCTGGCGGCGTTCAGCCCTGTGGGTCGGCGGGCGGGTCGTCCAGCTTGGCCAACGATGGGGGAAGTCCGGTCTCACCAGCACCCACCCCAGCGACCTTGTCGACCAGATAACCGCGTATCGCCTGCGGGCCGGCTATCTGTCGTCGATCTGGGCGATCTTGTCTTGCATGAAACGCATTTTGTCGTCGACGCTGAGGGTGTTGGCATCGTAGCCGTCGATGGAGCGCTTGATCTCGTTCAGGGTGAACCCCAAGCGCTGCCCCAGCTTGATCATCCTCGCCCGTTTGACCAGGGCGTCGTCGTACTTGCGATAGTTGTTGTCGCCGTCGCGCAGCGGCGCAGGCAGCAGACCGCGACGTTCGTAGAAGCGCACGTTGTGGCGGCTGGGGCCAGTAGCAGATTCGAAGGCTTTGATCCGCAAGGCGGGACTTGACTGTA
This sequence comes from Lysobacter sp., assembly GCA_043775395.1. Taxonomy (GTDB): domain Bacteria; phylum Pseudomonadota; class Gammaproteobacteria; order Xanthomonadales; family Xanthomonadaceae; genus Lysobacter_I. Next base: position 1,469 of record JAYVSK010000116.1, read on the forward strand.
AACAGGCATCGATAGTTTAGAGTCCAGATTCTTTATCGCAACCCACAGGACTCCCGCATGCGCAGCGACACCGTACTGATCACTGGCGCGTCCACGGGCATCGGACGCAGCACGGCCCTGCATCTGGCGGCGCAGGGCTACACGGTGTTCGCCGGTATCCGCCGCGAGGCCGACGGCGCGGCGTTGGTGGCTGCGGCGCCCGCCGCTGTGGCATCGCGGATCGTCCCGGTGCTGTTGGACGTGACCCGCGACCAGGACATCCAGCGCGCATTGACGCGGGTCGCGGCGCACAGTTCCGACGGCCTGTATGCGCTGATCAACAACGCGGGCTTCAATCTCAGCGGTGCGTTCGAATACACCGGCGAGGCGGAAGCACGCGCGCTGATGGATACGAATTTCGTCGGGCTGGCGGCGTTGAGCCGGGCGGCGCTGCCGCTGCTGCGGCGCTATGTCGACTGTCACCCGGGGGCGACCTCGAAACTGGTCAACATCGGTTCGATTGGCAGTTACGTCGGCATTCCGTGGGAGGCGTATTACCACGCATCCAAGTTCGCAGTGCTCGGCCTGAGTGAGGCCATGCGCTATGAACTGTGGCCGCAGGGGATCCGCGTGGTGGCGGTGTGTCCGGGCGGGATCGTCACCGACTTCATGCCCAAGACCGAGGCCAGTCTCGCCGTCGCCGAAGCCGCCCTGCCTGCGGACGCGGCGCCCAACTATCGCGCCGGTCTGGTCAAGCTGCGGGCGGGGATCGGCATGGCGACGCGTTTCGGGTCGCCCCCTGAGGCCGTGGCGAAGCGGATCGGCAAAGTGCTGGCCACATCACGGCCGCGGCTGCGCTATCTGGTGGGCATGGATGCGCGGCTGATGCTTGGGCTGCGCCGCGTGCTGCCGGAAGCCTGGTTCCATGCGCTGATCCGCAGCCAGTTCACCGCCTGAGTCCGCACCGCATCGCGACCCGGGACAAGCCGGTTGTCCGGCCGCCAGCGAGTGATAAGCTGCTGGCTCTTCAATGCGGAGGTGCCGATGAAAACGGTTCTGGTCGCGACTTCGAAGGGCGGGGTGGGCAAGACCACCATCGCCACGCACCTCGCCGCGCAGGCGGCTTTGGACGGCCATCGCACCGTTCTGGTCGATGCCGATCCGCAGGGGTCGTCGACCCGCTGGGCTGAGCGTCGCGCGGATCTGGAAGCTGCGGTACTGCCGCTGGATGGCACCCGCAGAACGTGGCTCAAGCAGGTGCCCGAGGACACGCACCGCATGGTGATCGACGCACCCGCCGGCGCCACCGTCGACAGCCTTGAATTGTTTCTCGAACACGCCGACGCACTGATCGTGCCGGTGCTGCCGTCGACGCTGGATATCGACGCCACTGTGCCCTTCCTCAACGCCATCGCCAAGCACCCGCGCGTGCGTCGCGGCCAGCTGCGCGTGGGTCTGGTCGGCAATCGTCTGAAGCCGTGGACGAATGCTTCGCAGCAGGCGGTTGAGCTGCTGCAGCAGTGGCCATACCCGGTGGTCGCGCAGCTGCGCGACAGCCAGGCCTACGTGATGCTGGTCGGCCTGGGCCGCAGCCTGTTCGATTACCACTCGCAGCAGGTGCGCGATCACCAGGAAGACTGGGCGCCGCTGTTGAAGTGGTTGAAGAAGACATAGCCGGCGATAGGCCCCAGACCATGTTTTTACCCCCGGCTGATGCGAAACAAATCATCGATGGCTATAAATCTGTCCTATTAAACGTACTTGCCGAATCCGGAAGAAAATCTAACAAAGGACTTATTCATGACCTCTCTATCGCTAGAAAATACTGCATCGAGAACCCTGCGGCATTAAACTCTGCCGTTGCACACGCTAAAACTTATGATAATAAAATTGATGATACTGTTATAAAAGCCATAGCTTCGTTGAAAGTTGCCAGATGGTTCCATTTGCGTCACACAACAAAATACGCATTACTTGTTGACGCGGAATACATGAATGCATATGCAGTAAAGGCACTAACGGATCCTTTGCA
>JAYVSK010000117.1:0-2925 GCA_043775395.1 Lysobacter sp.
CGCGATGAGCATCAGGCGCACAGATTCGGAGGGCAGTGGAGGGCGCTGGTCGTTCATTCGAGGGTTCGTTCGGTGAAGCGTAACCGGTCTGGTCACAGCATCAAGACGATGTGGGAAGGCGAATGTGACATGGCCGTCAACCGCGAGGCCGCGCGCGCGTTGACAAAGGCATTCCGGTCCGCCGGCCCGATCAACCCACGAGCACCGCCCATGAAAGCCACCGTCCTATTCGCACTCGGTCTCGCCATCGCCGCCACTGCCACCGTGACCTTCGCACAGGCAACGCAGGCCAGCCAGCCCGCTGCCGGTAAATCCGCACGCCACGCCAAGATCGACACCAATGGCGATGGCGTCATCGACCGCAGCGAAGCCGCTGCCAATCCGAAGATGGCCCAGCATTTCGACAGACTGGACGCGAACAGGGACGGCCGCATCACGACGGAAGAACGTCCGCAGCACGGTGGCAAGGGCGGCAGAGGCGGACGCGACGCGGCCCGGGCGCGCATGGCCGAACTGGACACCAACCAAGACGGCCGCTTCAGCCGCGACGAACTGGCGGGAAAGACGCGCGCGCTGCAGAATTTCGCCGCGATCGATGCCAACAGCGACGGTTTTCTGACCCGCGAAGAAATGCAGGCGCATCACAGAGCGCATCGCGGCGAACGCGGCGCGCAGATGCAGCGATAACGCATTTTCCATTTCGGGTGTCGACCGAATCGATCCTGCGACAAATTCCTGTCCCCGCAGGCGGACGAGGGTCAGGGTAGGGCGGTTTTGATCGGTCGCCTCGCCCTCATCCGGCCCACGCCCTCATCCGGCCTTCAGCCACCTTCTCCCGCTAGCGGGTGAAGGATGTTTGCTGACCGCATCGACAAGATAAAAGCGTCGGCATCCGAATCGGAAACGCTTCAAACCAGCAAAATACGGGTCTTCGGCAGCTTCATACGAACGGCCGGCAGCGATGGTCGGCTAGTGGTTCATTGCGACAGCACAACCCGCTTCACTTCCCACTGCAGCCCGTCGCGTTTCACTTCCAGCGTTCGGACATCCTTCCGCGCTTGGCCGTCCTTGCCTTGATCGGCAATCGCCACCTGCACCGTGCCGGTGCCGGAACCATCGGTGCGGTATTCACGCACATCCACCGACATCGCTTCTTTTGCTGCCGCGCACGCGACCTGCGAACCGATGCGTGCACGATCCGCCGTCTGCAGCGTGGCCAGCACCGCTTGCGACGGTGCGGCACCGTCGACGGCCAGACAGACGCCAGCGGTATCGTGCGCGCGCAGCTCCGCATCGAACAACATCGCCGCCAGTGCGCTCGGCACGTCCGCCCGATAGATCATTTCAGCGGTTGCGCCGACCGTGGCGCTTTCGGGCGCCGCGATCGTCGAGGCGGGCAGCGCCGCAGGCGTCGTCGCAGGTGCTGGCCTGCGCCACGCCATCAGACCGATGCCCACCGCCAGCAGGATGCCGATCAGCAGCGCCACCTTGACCAGCAGCACGCGCCGCTTGGTTGCGTTTTCGATATCGGCATCGCGCGCGCTCACCAGCGTTTCGGTCGGGATATAGCGGGTGGGCGAACGTCCGGAATCCAGCAGACCGGCCGCGCGCATCAACTCGCGCGCTTTGGGCTGATCGTCGGGCGACACGATCCACACCGTCGGCTGCTGCTCGCTGCGCGCGTGGTCGCGATAGGTGAAATGACCGCGAGCGGCGCCCTTGTACGAGCGTCCGTTGGTGATCCGCGCGTCCACGCCGTGTTCTTTCAGCATTTCGGCCACGCGTTCGACGTTTTCAATCCGCGGACTGGTGAAAATTTTGCGCATCGATCAGTGCCCCGCTGCCTTCGCGGCGGCCGTTTCGGCATCCAGCACGCGGATCATGCCTTCCTGCGTCGTGCTGGCTACCAATCTGCCGGTGCGGTCGAAGATCTGCCCGCGCGCCAGCCCGCGCGCACCCTGCGCGCTGGGGCTGTCGATCGAATACAGCAGCCAATCGTCGGCGCGGAACGCGCGATGAAACCACAGCGCGTGATCCAGCGACGCCATCTGCACGTTCGGCTGGTAATAGCTGATGCCGTGCGGAAAGGTGGTGGTGCCCAGCAGATGGAAATCCGACGCATACGCAAGCAGCGCGCGATGCAGCTCCGGCGCATCGCCCACTGGCTCGCTCAGCTTGAACCACACCTGCTGATATGGCGGGCGCTTCGGCGGATTGAGTTCATCGCGTGGATAGATCGGACGGAACTCGAACGGCCCCATCCGGTTCAGCCAGCGCTGCACTTTGCTGGGCAGCAGCGCGAGTTTTTCAGGCGCCAGCTTCGGCGTAGGCTCCACATCCTCGGGCTGGGGCACTTCCGGCATCGAGATCTGATGCTCGGGCCCCGGCTCGACGATCTGGAACGACGCTGCGCATACGAAAATAGGCTGCCCGTGCTGGATCGCCGTCACCCGCCGCACCGAGAAACTGCCGCCGTCGCGGGTGCGGTCCACGTCATAGACGATCGGCGCCTCGATATCGCCGGCACGCAGGAAGTACGCATGCAAAGAATGCGCTGCGCGCGTGCCCTTGTCCTGATCCGCCGAATCCAGCGTCGCCTGCGCCGCCGACAGCGCCTGCCCCAACACCTGCCCGCCGAACACGTATTTGGTGCCGATATCGCGGCTCTGGCCGCGAAACAGATTGTTTTCCAGCCGCTCCAGCGACAGCAGATCGATCAATTCGGAGACGGGAGACGTCATGGCGGGGCCGGTGGGGAGTCCGTCGGGATTATAGGCGCTGGCCCGGCACGCATCGTTGCCTGCAGGCGATCGCGTCTCGCGCGTACTGACCTTGCCCCCAAGAAACGTCCCCCTTAGCCGTGTGATTCAATCCAGGCAAGGAGAACGACATGACGAAGACAACCCGGGCGCGTTACACGCTCGA
>JAYVSK010000118.1:0-7442 GCA_043775395.1 Lysobacter sp.
CGGCTTGGCGCGGCTAATCGCAAGACAGCTGCTGTGGTGTCCGTGTTGCGGAGAACGAGCGGATAGGCGAGATGTTTTTTATTAACACAGTAGAACTAAGCGTGCGATAGGTTTATACAAATCCACCGAGATCGACCCGACAGTGTTTCTACGCCTTCGCGGTCGGTATTCCTTTTACGCTTTGGGTGGGCTGGCATGAGGTGAGCCACCTAGAAAAGAAGTTCGTTGGCGACGCCAAGGCATCGTCTTCTTTGCGGGGTCAAGCCGGGTCCGGCCGGTGCGGCTGTTCGCATGATCAGGCTGTATGTGCATATTCCTGACGATCCGTCGCTTGCAGAAAAGGGGCGCAGTGATCGAGTCGCGTTAGATCAGCGAAAATGGCGGTCTTGGATGCTTTGGGTCTGTCTCGCACCTATGATGTGTTGCAGCGCCTCGATTGAGCGGTTGCACCAAAGTGCATTAAGCGAGTTTGCGTAAAATTCGCGCTATTTGCCGGACAAGAACCGTTCTATTTCGCATAATGTATATTATGTAAATATTTATCTATTTGAACAGCAATCCACATACGCTCGCTGAGCTGGATACGGCGCTTGAAGTGGGAATGCCGGCATTTATGGAGGAACTATCTACGTTGCAAGGTGAGTATGCCGACTAACGTACTAGTGAAGTGGCGTTTCAGGCGCTCACGATCGCTGTTCATGCCCCTACCCTCACCAGCAATTTGCCGCGATGATCGCCGGTGAACAACTGCGTGAGCGCGTCCGGCAGGCGCTCGAAACCATCAATCACGGTTTCCTCGAACACCAGCGTGTTGTCGCGGACCCAGGGCGCCACCGCACGGATCATCTCGTCCATCCGGTGTACGTAGTCCCGCGCCAGCATGCCCTGCATGGTCGCGCGTTGGTACAGCAGATGCTGCAGCAGGCGCGGCCCCATGTCCGCGTCATCCAGACCGCCGGAATACTGGCTGATCTGCCCGCAGATCACGATCCGCGCGCGACGATTGATCAGCGGAAGCACCGCATCGCTGATCCAGCCGCCGACGTTGTCGAAATACACGTCGACGCCGCCGGTCAGCGCGCGGATCGCCTCGGCCAAACTGCTGGCATCGTGCGCTTTGTAATCCAGCGCCCAATCCGCACCCAGCGTGTCGGTCAACCACGCAGTCTTGGCGGCGCCGCCAGCGATGCCGAGCACGCGGCAGCCGTGCTTGCGCGCGAACTGCACGACCAGCGAGCCCACCGCGCCGGCCGCGCCAGACACGACTACCACCTCGCCCGCATGAGGGCGGCCGGATTCGGTCAGCCCGAACCAGGCCGTGCGGCCGGGCATGCCCAACACCCCGAGCGCCGTCGACACCGGCGCTTCGGCGGGGTCGAGCTTGCGCACGGTGCTGACGTGCACGCGGGCATGCGTCTGCCAACCGAGCATCCCTTCCACCCAAGTACCCTCAGGTAGATCCGAAGACGCCGATACCAGCACACGGCCCACACCGCCCGCTGATTGCACCACCCCGAGCGGATGAGGTTCGGGGTTGTAGGTCGGCTTTTTGGACTGGTTGATGCGCATGTAGGGATCGACGCTGATGTATTCCGCCTGCACCAGCGCTTCACCGGCCGACAGGTCGAGCGACAACGGCTGGCTGCGCAATTCGTAATGATTTTTTGCGACCACTCCTTCGGGATGACACGCGTAGATCCACTGATGGTGCTGCGGGTGTTCGGACATGGCGGCGCGTCTCGGCAGTGGCGGGATAGCAGGATCGCGCTGAAATCATTGCGTTACAAGCGACATATCTTCACTATCGTTGCGTCCTGTGCACGCATATTCCCCAATGACCCTGAACGACCTGCGCCTCTTTGCTGCCGCCGCCAGACACACCAGCCTGGTGCTTGCGGCGGACACCTGTCACGTGACCCCGTCGGCGATGTCGCGGGCGATTCAGCGTTTGGAGGCCGAGCTGGGAACGTCGCTGTTCGATCGTGTCGGCAAAGGGCTCACGCTGAACGATGCCGGCATTCGCCTGCGCCAGCATGCGCTGGACGTGCTGGCGCTGATCGAGCAGACCCGCTCGGAGTTCGCCGGAAGCGGCTTTCGCGTCCAATGTCGGGTGACGGCGCCGCCGCTGCTGCAGCGTCTGTTCGGCACCGCTTTAGCCGCTGCGCTGGCTGATCGTTATTCCGACAGCAGCGTCACGTTTGAAAGCGCTTTTGAACGCCATGCGGCGCACGCCGTTGCGCAGGGTTCGGCAGACTTCGCATTGGTGAGCGATGAAGTGTTGCAACAGGACGGCGGGATTGCTGCTTTAGGACTGGTGGCAGTACGACTGTGCGTATTCGACATGCATTTGGCGATGAGTCATGCACACCCGCTCGCGGGGACAGGTGGGACGCCGGCCCCGGTCACAGCGGCAGCGTTAGCCGGGCATGACTTCGCCTGCCCCATACGTTCGCTGTTCTGCGGGCTCAAGCGCGGTATGGGTTCGGATGGCTGGCGCGACGATGCGTTGACGCGGCGGATCCGTTACCGGGTGGATGACCTTCAGGTGTTGATCGAACTGGTGCAGGCCGGGCGCGCCTTGGCTTATTTGCCCGATCGATTGCTCGAAGCCGCCGGACTGCTGCGGGCAACGGTCAGCGACTGCCCGTTCGTATGCCAGGAGACGATCTGGCTGCTATGGCGCCCAACCAGCGCCAGCGGCTGGCAGCGCGCGGTGGTGAATGCGCTGGCGCTGACGTTCGGGGGCGCCGACTTGCCGCCCATATCGCCGTTCGTAGCCTCAGCGGAGTTCCCTGCTGTGCTCAGGTCGCCAGATTGATCCAAGTGGCCTTGACCTCGGTGTACTTCTCGAATGCATGCAGCGATTTGTCGCGTCCGTTGCCGGACTGCTTGTAGCCGCCGAACGGTGCGGTCATATCGCCGCCGTCCCAGTAGTTCACCCAGACGCTGCCGGCGCGTAGTTTGTGGGCGACGCGATGTGCGCGGCCGATGTCGCGGGTCCAGACGCCGGCGGCCAGCCCGAAGTCGCTGTCGTTGGCCATCCGCAGGGCGTCGGCTTCGTTGTCGAACGCGATGACCGACAGCACCGGGCCGAAGATTTCCTCACGGGCAATGGTGTGGGTATGTTCGACGCCGTCGAAAATCGTCGGTTCGATGTAACAGCCGCCGGCGACCACATCGGCGCGTTTGCCGCCCAGCAGCACGCGACCGCCGTCGGCCTGGCCCTTGGCGATGTAGTCCAGCACTCGTGCGGTCTGGCCTTCATCGACCATCGCGCCCATAGGTGCGCCGGGCTCCAGCGGGTGCTGCGGATGCATCGCCTTGCCGGCTTCAATCACCGCGGCGATGAAGTCGTCCTTGATCGACTGTTCCACCAGCAGCCGCGATGCTGCGGTGCAGACTTCGCCCTGGTTGTAGAAGATAGCGCCGGCGGCCGCTTTCGCGGCTGCGGCCAGATCGGGCGCATCGGCAAACACGAGGTTCGGGCTTTTACCGCCGCACTCCATATAAGCGCGTTTCATGTTGGAACGCCCGGCGCACTGCAGCAGATGTTTGCCCACAGCGGTCGATCCGGTGAATACGATCCCATCGACATCCATATGCAGGGCCAGCGGTTCGCCAGCGCCCTTGCCGAAGCCCGGCACCACGTTGAGCACCCCGGCGGGAATGCCGGCCTCCATCGCGATCTCGGCCAGCCGGATCGCAGTTAGCGGCGATTTTTCCGACGGCTTGAGCACCACCGAATTGCCGGTCGCCAGTGCAGGCGCGATCTTCCACGCGGCCATCAACATCGGGAAATTCCACGGCACGATCGCGCCGATCACGCCCAGCGGTTCGCGGGTGATCAGGCCAAGCTCATCCGGGCCGGTCGACGCCACTTCGCCATAGACCTTGTCCAACGCCTCGCCGGTCCAGGCCATGCAGCGGATGGTCGCGCCCACGTCCACTGCGCGGGCGTCGCTGACCGGCTTGCCCATGTCCAGCGACTCCAACAGCGCCAGCTCATCGGCATACTGCTCAATCAGTTGCGCGAACTTGATGAGAATTTTCTTTCGATGGGTTGGCTTGGTGTTTGCCCAGACGCCTGCCTCGAAGCTGCGTCGGGCGGCGGCGACCGCGCGCTCGATATCCTCGCCCTCGCTCTCGGCCACCTTGGCCAACACGCGGCCGTCGATCGGGCTGATGCAGTCGAAAGTTTTGCCACTGGCGGCATCGACGTAACGGCCGTCGATGAATGCCTGGGTGCGGATCTGCAGGCTGTCGGCAAGTGTTTGCCAACTGGCGCGGGTGTGGGCTGCGGGCATCACTGACTCCAATGGATTTAGAACTGTCTCTTAAAATGTAGCCGGCGTGTTGGCGCTGACCAGGATGGCGTCCTCGTTGCCGACGTTGCGGAAACGGTGCGGAATGCGGCTCTCGAAGTAATAGGCTTCACCCGGGCCGAGGATGCGGACGCGGTCGCCCACCGTCACTTCGATCTGGCCCTGCACGATCACGCCGCCCTCCTCGCCTTCGTGCGCCAGCATGCTTTCGCCGGTATCGGTGCCCGGCGGCATGACTTCGCGCAGGATGCACATCTGTCGCTGCGGCCGGCGTTGGCCGATCAGGAAATAATGGATGTCGTTGTTGCCGACATCGGGCTGTTCGCCGTGGGCATAGAACGGGCTGTCCACCGGGCCAGCGTCGAGATCCATCGTGAAGAAATCCGCGAGCGAGATCGGGATCCCGTCCAGCACCTTCTTCAGCGAGCTGACCGACGGGCTGACCTTGTTCTGTTCGATCAGCGAAATGGTGCTGTTGGTGACGCCGACCCGTTTCGCCAGTTCGCGCTGACTCAGGCCTTTGGTCTTACGGACGAGCTGCAGGCGCGCACCGATATTCATTCATCATCCGTCGACTTTGTTGATGCGGGATACTTTACACGTTTGCGACTGCGCAGCATTTTTCACGGATTTCGACATCGGTTGTAAAGTTTTTTCAACGCGCTAAGCTTGGCGCCTTCACCGCCGCCGGCTTGGAGCCTGCCCATGCGCGACGATCACGCCGCAGATTCTCCCACCGGTTTTGCCGACCATTACGCCCAGCAGGCTACGCGCCAGCCGGACGCGATGGATGCGTTCTGGATGCCGTTCTCGGCCAACCGCCAGTTCAAAGCCGCGCCACGGCTGATGGCCAGCGCCGCAGGTATGTTCTATCGCTCCGTGGACGGCCGCGAGATCCTCGACGGCACCGGCGGCCTGTGGTGCTGCAACGCCGGCCACGCCCGGCCGCGCATCGTCGAAGCCGTGCAGCAGCAGATCGCAACGCTGGATTTCGCACCGACCTTCCAGATGGCGCACCCGCTGCCGTTTACGCTGGCCGAGCGTTTGGTCGAGATTGCGCCGGATCATCTCAATCACGTGTTCTTCACCAACTCCGGTTCGGAAGCCGTGGACAGTGCGCTGAAAATCGCCCTCGCCTATCACCGCGCCCGCGGCGAAGGCCAGCGCACACGCCTGATCGGCCGCGAAAAGGGCTACCACGGCGTGGGCTTTGGCGGCATTTCGGTCGGCGGCCTGCCCAACAACCGCAAATGGTTCGGCAGCCTGCTGCCGGGTGTGGACCACATCCGCCACACCCTCGATATCGAGCGCAACGCGTTCAGCCGCGGCCTGCCAGAGCACGGCGTCGAACTGGCGGAAGACCTCGAACGTCTGGTGCTGCTGCACGATGCCAGCACCATTGCTGCGGTCATCGTTGAGCCGGTCGCCGGTTCGGCCGGGGTGATTCTGCCGCCGCAGGGCTATCTCAAACGCCTGCGCGAGATCTGCGACAAGCACGGCATCCTGCTGATCTTCGACGAAGTCATCACCGGCTTCGGCCGCGTCGGCAAGGCCTTCGCCGCGCAGCGTTTCGACGTGCAGCCGGACATGATCACCGCCGCCAAGGGCCTCACCAACGGCTGCGTGCCGATGGGTGCGGTGTTCGTCGCCGACAAGATCCACGCGGCTTTCATGCATGGCCCGGAGCATCTGATCGAGCTGTTCCACGGCTACACCTACTCCGGCCATCCGCTGGCATGCGCCGCCGCATTGGCGACGCTGGATACCTACGCCGAAGAAAATCTGTTCGAGAAAGCGATTGAACTGGAAGACGATTGGGCCGACGCCATCCATGCGCTGCGCGGGCTGCCCAACGTGATCGACATCCGCAATATCGGGCTGATCGGCGCGATCGAACTCGCCCCGCGCGCCGGTGCGCCGGGTACCCGCGCCTATGACATCTTCACCCGCTGTTTCCACGAGGAGAATCTGCTGATTCGCGTCACCGGTGATGTGATCGCACTGTCGCCGCCGCTGATCCTCGAACGCAGCCATATCGACCGTATGTTCCAGACCCTTGCGCATGTGATCGGCCAGACGGCCTAATGCGCGCCAACCACCCTATCGACGGAATCGAGCCATGCTGATCGGCGTCCCCAAAGAAATCAAAAACCACGAATACCGCATCGGCCTGACCCCGGCAGGCGCACGTGAACTGGTCAGCCACGGGCACAAGGTGATGGTGCAGCACGATGGCGGAAAATCCATCGGTCTGACCAATGAGATGTATCAGAAAGCCGGTGCGGAAATCGTCGCGACCGCCGAAGAGATTTTTCGTCGCGCCGAGATGATCATCAAGGTCAAGGAACCGCAGCCTGCCGAATGCGCGATGCTGCGCGAAGGCCAAGTGCTGTACACGTATCTGCACCTTGCGCCCGATCCGAATCAGACCACGGCGCTGGTGACATCCGGCTGCACTGCGATCGCCTATGAAACCGTTACCGATCGCAAAGGCGGTCTACCGCTGCTGGCGCCGATGAGCGAAGTGGCCGGACGCATGTCGATCCAGGCCGGCGCGCATGCGCTGGAAAAAGCCCAAGGCGGCTCCGGCGTGCTGCTGGGCGGCGTGCCCGGCGTGAAACCGGCTGAAGTGCTGGTGATCGGCGGCGGCGTGGTCGGCATCAACGCCGCGCGCATGGCGATGGGCCTCAACGCACACGTCACCATTCTCGATCGGTCGCTTGACCGCCTGAAATATCTCGATGAGTTGTACGGCCATCAGATGACCACGATTTATTCGACCCACGACGCTATCGAAGAGCGCCTGCCCGATACCGATCTGGTGATCGGCGCGGTGCTGATTCCCGGCGCCGCTGCACCCAAGCTGGTGTCGCGCGATCAGCTCAAACTGATGCGTCCGGGCTCGGTGCTGGTGGACGTGGCGATCGATCAGGGCGGCTGCTTCGAAACCAGCAAGGCCACCACTCACCAGAACCCGACCTACGAAGTGGACGGCGTGATTCACTACTGCGTCGCCAACATGCCCGGCGGCGTTGCCCGCACGTCGACCTTTGCATTGACCAACGCCACCCTGCCCTTCGCGCTGCAGCTCGCGAACAAAGGCGCGAAGAAAGCCATGCT
>JAYVSK010000119.1:0-7907 GCA_043775395.1 Lysobacter sp.
GGTTCGGCGCTGGGCACGGAATGGACGAAAGTGCCCTCTGAAGCCGTTACCGCGGCGTCGATGGGCGCTGCGGCGCCGGAGCGCACGGCGATATCCGCATCTGCGGCAGCTTCGCCCTGCTCGTCTTCGGCATGATCCTCGCGACGGCCGGTGAGGCTGCGCAGCGCATTCATCGCCGCATGCCAGGCGCGATCGACCAGGCCGGCGCGCTGCACGGTGACGATGCGCACCTGATCCTTGGCCATCATCCGCGCCAGGCTGTCCAGCGAATGCTCGCCGATACGCTGGCCGCGCTGGTTGACGAACAGCGCGTTGTCGGTGACTGGGCTGAACCACGACATGCGGCGGCGGACGATATCGCCCTGCTGATTGGTGACGAATTCCATCCAAGTGCCGAACGGCAGCAGGCGCAGTTGTTCGTAGAACTCCTGTTCGTGCGGCGAGCGCGCGGGCAGGTCCGGCTTGCGCGCTTTCTGCGAGTCTTCGCCCAGACGCACGCGCGCCTTGAGCTTCATCGTCAGCTCGGTGCGGGATTCGCCGTCTTCCTCGTCGCGCACGTTGCTGGACAGACGCTTAGCGATGACTTCAGCTTCGTCCTCGTGATAGCCGACCTGTTTCAACGCCGCTTCCACGTGCGACTTCAGCGCCGGGTGTTCAGCGTTGGCATCGCGATGGGTGCAGGCGGCGACGATCTGGCGCGTGGCGTCGATCTGCCGGTTCCATTCCTCCGAACCTTCGCCATGGCGCAGGAAGGTGAGCGTGAGCACATCGGCCCAAGCCTGGGTCAGCAGCGCGCGGGTGAATCTGGGCAGCGGCGCTTCGCCAATGGTTTCGGCGAGCACCTGTTCGGCGCGCAGTTTCGCCGCTTCGAGCTTTTCCTTGCCGCGCGCGGCTTCGACGTATCGCTTTTCCAGGGTTTCGGCGCGTCGCACCTGGGTGTCGATGTGCGTCTGCAGCTGTTTGTTGCTTTGCTCGAAGACTTCGAGATTGCCGTTGCCCTCGTAATGCTTGACCGCATGGGTCACCGCCTGCTGCAGCGGCGCGAGCAGCTGCGGATCGAAGTCGTCGTCCGCCAGCCATTTCGCCGCGGTTTCGGACACCGTGCTCAGCAGCTGCCGCGCAGGGTGATTGGGACGGACGAAAAACGCGCGGTCCTGCAGCGCGACCCGCAGCAGCGTGAGCTGCATGCGCTTGACCAGCGCCGCGGCCGGTGCATCGTCGCGGATTTCCCGCTGCAGATGGCTGTAGAGCAGTTCGACAAGATCGAAGGTGTCGCTGTCGCTGGGCGCCAGTTCCACCGGCTTGCCGTATTGCTGACGGGCCTGGGTCAACAGCGACTGTTTGATGTCGGCGATGTTGGGCAGGTCGCCGCCCGGCATGGGGTCGGCATCCATCCGGCCAAGCGTCTGCAGCAGATCGCGGGTTGAGATGACGCGCTCCGGCCGCTGGTTGGGCGGAACCGGATTGTGGCGCTCGGCCTCGGCGCGACGACGCGAGAGGAGCTGCTGCAGATCGTGGTAGGCCGCCTGTTCGCTGGCGACTGCCGCGCTGGGCATCGGCTGGCCCATCCACGTGGTGAACGGACGATTGGGGTCGCTGTTATCGTCGCCCGAAGACAGGTCCGCGCCTTCGTCGCTGCGGCTCGCGAAAGCGTGGGTGCCCGCATCGCGGCCCTGACCCCGCTTGCCGGCACCGGATGCGGGCGCAGCCGACATCCAGGTGGGCGAGCTCTGCGACTGCGCACCGCCGCCAGCGCGCGAGCTGCCGCCTTGAGCGCCGCCTTGTTGAGCATCGCCTTGTGGAGCGCCGTCTTGTTGAGCGCGGCCTGCACGCATACCGCCCTGCCCGCCGCCGGAACGCGCGGTCGACATCTTCTGCCCGTCGGTGTCCTCTGTTGCGTCCTCGGCAGCGTCGTCGCCTTCGCTGTCGTCATCGCTGTCGCCACCGCCGCCCATGGCCCGGGTGCGCATCGGCACGTAGGTCAGCCCCGGAAGCACGCCTTCTTCGACCAGAAGCGCATCCAGTTTCTCGGCCAGACTCTGGCAGTGGACCATCACCCTTCGATCGAAAATCCGATAGAACAGCAGCCGTGCGCCATGGTCCAGCTGCACGCTTTCGGTGGCATGACGGATCGCGCGGCAGAGCGCCTGCGGGCCGAGCGGAATTCGCTCGCCGTCGAACGCGGGCGCTCCGGCCAGCACGCCGAAGCGCTGGCCCAACAGATGCAGCACCAGATTCGCGCGCGACTCTTGGCGCGTGGCGATCGCATGCAGCACTGCGCCCTCGTCCATCACCGACTCGTCGACGAGACTGAGATTGCGGAAGTTCACCATCGCAGTAGGAGCAGGCGCAGGTCGCGACGTGACTGGAAACACGATCGGCTTGCGGATGCCGGCCAGCCCGGTTTCCACCACCTGCATGAATCGCGGCACCAGATCGTGACGGTTCAAACGCACGATGCGCAGGGTATGCATGTAGTCGGCGGAGCTGCCAGTGGTGCCGACGCGGTCGGCAAGACGGAACAGTTCCTCCTCGAATTCGGCCACCGTAGTGGTGAGATTGCGTTCCAGATCCTCGCTGAACAGCGCCAGGGCACGCTCAAGCGTGCGGCGCACGCGACGTGGCAGCCCAGCAGAGGCCAATGTCTTTGGCGCGGCAGTGTCCTGGGAGTCGGTGGGCGAAGCCATTTCAGCCTGTCGAAGTGCGACGATGACCGCATTTTTTAACATGATCGGCCACTGCGAGCCAACTGCGGCGTTGCAGCACACAGCGCTGCCGCCGCATGCACAGGGTCATGGTTCGGCGGAATCCGCTGTCAGGAACAGGGAAATCACATCGTTGGCGAAGCGCAGTCCGGATTCGGTGGGCACGATCCGCGTGCCGTCACGCGACAGCCAACCGGCGTCGATTGCGCGGCCAAGCGGCGCATCGACCGCCGCCCGCTGCAGCCCGGTGCGGGACTCGAAATGATCCAGGGCGAAGCCCTCGCGCAGGCGCAGCGCGTTCAGCATGAACTCAAACGGCAGTTGTTCAGCGGCAATGACGGTGTCCGCACCGATCACACCGGTGTTGCCCGCATGGGCCAGATAAATCGCCGGGTGCTTGTGCTTCCAGCGTCTCAGCACGCGGTCACGGGCTTCCTCCGGCGTACGGGCGGCATCGCTCGCAGGCAGGCTGATCTTGCCGTGCGCGCCGGCGCCGATGCCCAGGTAATCGCCGAACCTCCAGTAGTTGAGGTTGTGCGCGCACTGCCGGCCGGGCCGCGCATAGGCGCTGATTTCGTACTGCGCATAGCCCGCGTCGGCCAGCAGCGCCTGGCAGTGCTCCTGAATATCCCAGGCCGCGTCGTCGTCGGGTATGCCGCCCGGAGGACGCGCCGCAAACACGGTATTGGGTTCCAGCGTGAGCTGGTAATGACTGACATGCGCAGGCTGCAGTGCGAACGCGCGCTGCAGGTCGTATTCGGCCATCGCCAGCGACTGCCCGGGCAATGCGTACATCAGATCCAGATTGATGTTGTCGAAACCCGCATCCTGCGCCAGCGTCACCGCGGCCTCCGCTTGGCCGCTGTCGTGGATGCGGCCCAACCGCTGCAGGCAGCCGTCGTCAAAACTCTGGATGCCGAACGACAGCCGGTTCACGCCGGCCTTGCGGTAATCCTCGAAGCGCCCGTGTTCAGCGGTGCCGGGGTTGGTTTCCAGAGTGATCTCGCACCCCGGCGCGAACCGCAGCCGCGCGCTGGCCGCCTGCAAAAAACGGTCGATCGCCGGCGCCGGAAACAGGCTGGGCGTGCCGCCGCCGAAGAACACCGTCTGCACGGTGCGGCCCCAGACCAGCGGCAGATCGTGATCGAGATCGGCGATCAGCGCATCGACGTAAGCCTCGAACGGCGGCACGCCCTTGGCCTCGTGCGAATTGAAATCGCAGTAAGGACATTTGCGGACGCACCAGGGCAGATGCACATACAGCGCGAGGGGAGGCAAGCTCAGCATCATCCGGGCCGAACCGCTGCAAGCAAGGTTTCCCGCAGCTGCGCCAGCGCGCGCCCACGATGGCTGATCCGGCGCTTCAACGAAGTCTCGAGTTCCGCCGCGCCCATGCCGCGTTCGGTATCGAAGAACACCGGGTCATAGCCGAAACCGCGGTCGCCACGCGGCGCGAACAGGACGCGGCCTTCCCATACGCCTTCGGCGACCAGCGGCTGCGGATCGTCGGCATGGCGCAGCATCGCGAGCACGCACACGAACCGCGCACTGCGCTGCGTTTCGGGCACATTGCGCAGCGCATCGAGCAATTTGGTGATATTCGCCGCGTTATCGCCATGCACACCGGAGTAGCGTGCGCTGTACAGCCCGGGCGCACCGTTCAGCGCATCGACGCACAGCCCGGAATCGTCGCCCAGTGCCGGCAGGCCGGTCGCACGCGCAGCGTGACGCGCTTTGAGAATCGCATTCTCGATGAAGGTCAAACCGGTTTCGTCGACATCCTCAACGCCGAACTCAGACTGCGCATGCAGGTCGATATCGGCATCGCCAAGCAGGTCGCGCAGCTCGGCGAGTTTTCCCTGATTACTGCTGGCAAGAATAAGTTTCATACATCTGCATGTGAAAGACAAAAAACCAAAGCGCACGGTTGAGCAGCTTTCAGGCCGCTGCCCAGCGTTGCGCAGCCTGCATCGTTATGACCCCGTCTGTGCGGGTTCAAGCAGATCCCAACGATTGCCGTACAGATCCTCGAACACCGCAACGATGCCGTAATCCTCATCGCGCGGCGGTTCCACGAATCGCACGCCTTTGGCCAGCATCGCGGCATGGTCGCGGCGGAAGTCGTCGGTATACAGAAAAAACCCGACGCGGCCGCCGGTCTGGTCGCCGATCCGGGCACGCTGAGCGTCGTTGGACGCCTGTGCCAGCAGGATTGCGGTTTCGCCGCCCGCAGGCGCCACCACCACCCAGCGTTTACCCGGCCCACGCGGGGCGTCTTCGCGCAGCTCTAAGCCGAGCACATCGGTGTAGTACGCGATCGCACGGTCGTAATCGTCGACGACCAGCGCGAAACAGGCGATATGGCGCTTCATCGGCACGCGAACATCCGCTCAGCCCGCAAGCGCCGCGCGCTGCGCCGCAAGCAGTTCGGCGATGCCCTGTTCGGCCAGCGCAAGCAGCGCATCCAGTTCGTCGCGACGGAACGCATGACCCTCCGCGGTGCCCTGCAGTTCGATGAAACCGCCGCCGTCGTTCATCACCACGTTCATATCGGTGTCGCAGTCGCTGTCTTCGGCGTAGTCCAGATCCAGCACGGGCACGCCGCGATACACACCGACCGATACCGCAGCGACCGCGCCGTGAATCGGATCTTTGCTGATGTCCTTGCGTTTGTGCAGCCAGCGCACCGCATCGACCAGCGCCACGTAGGCGCCGGTAATCGCGGCCGTGCGGGTGCCGCCGTCGGCCTGCAGCACATCGCAGTCGAGGGTGATGGTGCGTTCGCCCAATGCGCCGCGATCGACGCAGGCGCGCAGCGAGCGGCCGATCAACCGCTGGATCTCCAGCGTCCGCCCGCCCTGCTTGCCGCGTGCGGCCTCGCGGTCGCTGCGGGTGTGGGTGGCGCGCGGCAACATGCCGTATTCGGCCGTGACCCAACCCTCGCCCTTGCCACGCATGAAGCCAGGCACCTTGTTATCGACGCTGGCGGTGCACAGCACGCGGGTTTCGCCGAAGGACACCAGCACCGAACCCTCGGCATGGCGGGTATAGGCGCGCTCGATCCGGACCGGGCGCAGCTGCGCGGGCGTGCGGCCGCTGGGACGGGCGATGCTCATGGGATGTTGCCTGCAACGGGGCGGGCGAGTTTACCATCGCGCCATCCATCCCCCACTCCCGCCGTCCCGCCGTCCCGCCGTCCCGCCGTCCCGCCGTCCCGCCGTCCCGCTGGCCTGCCGATCGACGACAATACTCGCCGCGCGCTGGATCTCCGGCGACATCCGCCATGAGGACTACCGCAATGATCCGCAGCATGACCGCTTTCGCCGCCGGCGAACGCAACACCCCGTGGGGCACGCTCGGCTGCGAAGTGCGCGCGGTCAATCACCGTTTTCTGGAACTGGGCGTGCGCCTGCCCGACGAACTTCGGGCAGTGGAACCTGCGATCCGCGAGCGCGTATCGGCGCGCCTGTCGCGCGGCAAAATCGAGCTTGCGATGCGACTGCGCAGCAGCGATCAGAGCGACACGCTGCAGCTGAATCCGGCGCGCGTGGCGCATCTGGCAGCGCTTGCGCGCGATCTACAGGAGCACTTTCCGGCGATGCGCGTGGACATGACCGAGCTGCTGAAATTTCCGGGCGTGCTGCAAACGCAGAGCGGCGACCCCGCGGCGCTGCATGCCGAGGCGCTGTCGCTGCTGGACGACGTGCTGAACCAGTTTATCGATGCGCGCGGCCGTGAAGGCGCGAATCTGGCGGCGAACATCCTCGACCGCGTCGATGCAATCGCCCGTCACGCCGCCGATGCGCGCACGCTGATGCCGGCGATCCGCGCGGGGCAGAAACAGAAACTGGTGAACCGTCTTGCCGATCTGGCCCAGCCGGTGGATCCCGGGCGCTTCGAGCAGGAACTGGTTATGGGGCTGCAGAAACTCGACGTGGACGAGGAGCTGGACCGGCTGAACAGCCACATCGCCGAACTGCGCCGTATTCTGGGCCAGAAAGACTCCGCAGGCCGCCGCCTGGATTTCCTGCTGCAGGAATTCAACCGCGAAGCCAACACTTTCGGCTCGAAGTCGGTGGACGCGCGGACTTCGGCGTTGGCGGTGGAACTGAAGGTGCTGATCGACCAGATCCGCGAGCAGGTGCAGAACATCGAGTAGCCGGGACTACAGCATCGCCGGACGCGCAGGCATGCGATCCATCTGATATATCGTGCCTGCTGTTACGCGATGCGTCCCGACCTCACCACCCTGCATCGACGCTCGATTCCCCATTCCCATTCCACACTGCCGATTCCCAGCCCTATGCGCGGAACCCTTTTCATCGTCGCGGCGCCGTCGGGCGCGGGCAAATCCAGCATCGTCAACGCATGCCTGGCCCGCGACCCGAACATCGCGCTGTCGATCTCGTTCACTTCGCGCGCGCCGCGTCCGGGCGAACGCCACGCGCTGCACTATCACTTCATCGCCGCGGATGAATTCCAGCGCATGATCGACGCCGGCGATTTCTTCGAGCATGCGCTGGTGCACGGCGACCTCAAGGGCACTGCACGACAGTCGGTGGAACCCCAGCTCGCCGCAGGTCGCGATGTATTGCTGGAAATCGACTGGCAGGGCGCGCGGCAGGTTCGCGACAAAGTGCCGGACGCCGTCGGCATTTTCATCCTGCCCCCATCCCGGGAAGCGCTGGAAGAGCGCATGCGCAAGCGCGGCCAGGACAGCGAGGACACCATCGCGCGTCGCCTTGCCGCCGCGCGCGAGGAAATGTCGCATTACCACGAGTTCGACTATGTGATCGTCAACGAAATCTTCGACGCCGCCGTCGCCGATATGTGTTCGATCTTCGCTACCAGCCGTCTGCGTCGCGAGGCGCAGGCACAGCGCCACGCCGGAATGATCGCAAGCCTGCTGCGCTGAAGCGCACAGCGCGGTTAGATCGCGCCGCAGCAGAAAAGGCCGTCGAAAGACGGCCTGTCCGTTCGCCATACGATGCCGATGCGACCGACGCGAGCCCTCATGCGGTCTTGCCGCGAACCATGCTGTCCAACGCCGGCGCCTCGTCCGATGATGGCTTCTGCGCCAGCGCAGTGTGCTGCGGCGGTTGCGCCATCTTCGTGCTCTGCTCCACCGTCTGATTCACCGCCTGCGCATAGTCGATATACGAATTCTTCGCCGCCGCACTGGCCGGATTGCCCTGCACCGCC
>JAYVSK010000120.1:0-5310 GCA_043775395.1 Lysobacter sp.
CGCATTTTTTCGCCGCACTGGTGGCGCACGTCATAGTGGATGTCGTGCAACTGCGACAGCGCGTTGGGCAGCGCGGCATTCAACGCACGTGCGCCTTGACTGCCGCCAAGCACCAGCACGCGCAGTCGCGGCGACGCGGTGGCGAAGCGCTGCGCGGGCGCCGCGATCCCGGAAATCTCGCTGCGCACCGGATTGCCGACCACGGTTTCCTTGCCCGGAAACGCATCGGGGAAACCCGTCAACACCCGACGCGCGACCATGGCCAGGACACGATTGGTCATGCCGGGCGCGCGGTTCTGCTCATGCACCAGCAGTGGAATGCCTGCAATCGCCGCAGCGATGCCGCCGGGCCCGGCGGCAAAACCGCCGAAGCTGACAACCGCACGCGGGCGATGTTTGTGCAATATCTTTGCAGCGGCGCGGACCGCAGACAGCACGCGCAGCGGCGCACGCAACAGGGTCATGATTCCTTTGCCGCGCAGACCGGAAATCGCGATGGTTTCGATGTCGATGCCGTGCTGCGGCACGAGCCGCGTTTCCATACCGCCGTCCGCACCTAGCCACACTACCGGCACGTCGCGCGCGCGCAGCGCAGCGGCCACCGCAAGCCCGGGGAAAATATGCCCGCCGGTGCCGCCGGCGAAAATCATCACCGGCGCACGGGCCGCCGCCAAGGTGCTTTGGGAAGCCGCCATTTTCATGGGCTTCTCCCGAACGTCGGCTCGACGCGGTCGCGCAGCCGACTGGTGCCGCGCACCGTATTGCCCAGCGCGGATGCGTGCGTGGACGCGACCGGCTGTGCGGTCGAAGGCACACCTGAAGAGGTCTGCCCCGCTTCGCCGCGCAGGCGCGCGACCTGACGTTCGGCGCGGTCCAGCTCGTAGGAAATCCGCAGCAGCAGGCCCAGCGCCGCGCAGGTGCCAAGCACGCTGGAGCCGCCTGAGGAGATCAGCGGCAGGGTAAGACCCTTGGTCGGCAGCAGACCGAGGTTCACGCCGATCGACACGAAACTCTGCAGTGCGATCTGCAGCGCGATGCCGAACGCGCAGTAACCCGCGAAGTGTCGGCGCATTTCCACGCAATTCAGGCCGATCCAGAACGCGCGGCCCACCAGCAGGGCGTACAGCGCGATCACCATGCACACGCCGACGAATCCCAGCTCTTCAGCGATCACCGCCAGGATGAAGTCGGTATGCGCTTCCGGCAGATACGCCAGTTTCTGCACCGAACCGCCCAGACCCACGCCGAACCACTCGCCGCGGCCCACCGCCATCAGCGCATTGGTCAGTTGATAGCCGGTGTTGAACGGATCCTTCCACGGATCGAGAAACGAAGTCAGACGACTGACGCGATAGGGTTCGGCGATGGCGATGAACGCGAGCACCGGCAACCCGACCAGCACCGGGCCGAACATCCGCGGCATGTGCACGCCGCCCAGCACCAGCATGCCGGCGGTGATCGCGAGGATCAGCGACAGCGAGCCGAAGTCCGGCTGCAGGATCAACAGCGCGACCAGCACCACGGCAACGCCCAGCGGCTTCAGCATGGCGCCCCAGGTCGCGTTCACTTCATCGCGGAAGCGCACCAGATAGCTGGCGAGCCAGACGATGTACATCAGCTTCACGGCCTCCACTACTTGGAAGCCCATGATCCCGAAGTTCAACCAGCGTCGTGCGCCATTCACGGTCTTGCCGATCACCGGTACGAACACCAGCACCAGCAGCACGAAACACAGCAGCAACAGCAGATGGTCGCGCTGCTCGATGCTCTTCAATTCGGTGCGCATCAGCCAGCCGGCCACGCCGCCGCCCAGCACAAGGAACATCAGATGTTTGATGAGGAAATAGAACGGGCCGACATCCAGCCCCTCGCCGATCGCGATCGAACTGGACGCCACCATCACCACGCCGAAGCAGGCCAGCGCGATCGACACGCCGACCAGCCACGGGTCGTAGCGGCCCGGCAGCGCGTCAAGACGCGTGGCCTGCTGACCGATACCCAAGCGCGGAAGGGACAGCCATGTCGACATCAGCGGATCTTCAACGTCGCAAGACCGACCAGCACGAGGATCACCGAGATGATCCAGAAGCGCACGATCACGCGCGGCTCCGGCCATCCCTTCAGCTCGAAGTGATGATGGATCGGCGCCATCCGGAATACGCGCTTGCCAGTGAGCTTGAACGATGCCACCTGGATCATCACCGACAGCGTCTCAATCACGAAGATGCCGCCCATCAGCACCAGCACCAGTTCCTGACGCACGATCACCGCGACGCAGCCGAGCACGGCGCCCAGCGCGAGCGCGCCGATGTCGCCCATGAACACCATCGCCGGATACGTGTTGAACCACAGGAAGCCGAGCCCCGCGCCGGCAATGGCCGCGCAGATGATCACCAGCTCGCCCGCGCCCGGCACCGGCGGGATCTGCAGATAACTGGAGAACACCGCATTGCCCGAAGCGTAGGCGAACACGCCCAGTCCGCAGGCGACCAGCACGGTCGGCATGATCGCAAGTCCGTCGAGGCCGTCGGTGAGATTCACCGCATTGGAGAACCCGACGATCCAGAAATACGCGATGAAAACGAAAAAGATCGTGCCGCCGATACCGACCAGCGGCAGCGCGACTTCCTTGAAAAACGGGATATAGAGCGTCGTTGCCGCCGGCGCATCGGCGGTGTAATAAAGAAACAGCCCGGCAGCAAGGCCGACCACCGACTGCAGCGCGTATTTGGTGCGCGAGCGCATACCGTTGGGATCGCGCTTGACGATCTTGATCCAGTCGTCCCACCAGCCGATGCAGCCGTAGGCGACCATCACCGCCAGCACCAGCCACACATAGCGGTTGCGCAGATCGCCCCACAGCATCACCGATGCGATCACCGTGAGCAGGATCAGCGCACCGCCCATCGTCGGCGTGCCGGCTTTGGAGAAATGCGACTGCGGGCCGTCCTTGCGGATCGGCTGGCCGCCCTTGAGCTGTGCGAGCCGGGCGATGACCGCCGGCCCCCACCACAGCGACAGCGCGAGCGAAGTCAGCGCGGCAAGAATGCCGCGAAACGTAAGGTAGCTGAACAGGCCGAATACACTCTGCAGTTGCTCAAGCCAACGCGTCAGTTCAAGCAACATGCGACTCTTCCCCACCCGCGTCGTTCGCGAGCAATGCGTTGACGATCCTGTCCATCGCGCTGCCGCGTGAACCCTTCACCAGCACCTGCAATGTCGAAAAAACCGCAGGAGCAGCCTCAGCCGTGAGCTCCGCCGCGAGCGCTGCCGCAAGATCCGTACGCAATGCGTCCGCAAGCGCAGCGTGGTTTTCGAACACCCGGCCGCTGTCTCCGAAAGCCCGCGCTGCCGCAGCGCTGAGCGCGCCAAGCGCGTAAAGCCGCGCGACCCCCGACGCCTTGGCGCGGCGTCCGACCTCCGCATGCAGCGAAACGGCGTCGTCGCCGAGCTCGCGCATGTCGCCAAGCACCAGCCAGCATTCGCCGCCGGTGGAAGCGAGCGTATCGATCGCGGCTTTCAGCGAACCGGGATTCGCGTTGTAGCTGTCGTCGACCAGGGTCGCACCGCCGCCAAGGCGATGGATATTGAGACGGCCGGTCACCGGCTGCGCCGAATTCAGACCTGCGGCGATCGCGGACAGTGCGATTCCGGCGCCCAACGCCATCGAGGCCGCTGCCAACGCATTCAACACGCTGTGCCGGCCTGGCATCGCAAGCGCGATCTTGGCCTCGCCTTCCGGCGTGACCAGCACAAACCGCGAACGCTCGCTATCAAGCGCCATGTCGCGGGCGGTCACGTCGGCGTTGGCATCCAGCGCGAAGCGGATGAGGCGGTGGCCGTGCGCGCGCTCGGCGAAATACGGCGCGAAAGCGTCGTCGACATTGATCGCGGCGACGCCGCCGGCCGGCAGCGCATCGTAGATCGCCGCTTTGGTGTCGGCGATGCCCAGCAGGCTGCCCAGACGCTCGATATGCGCCGGCGCGATGTTGTTGACCAGCGCCACATCGGGACGCACGATCCCGGTCAGATAGGCGATATCGCCGGGCTTGCCTGCGCCCATTTCGTAGATCGCATACAGCGCATCTTCGGGTGCGTCCAGAACAGCCAGCGGCAAACCGATTTCGTTGTTGCGGTTGCCCGGCGTGGTGTAGGCGCGGCCGGGCGCACCCTGCGCGGCAACAGCGGCCTGCAGAATCGAATAGATCAATGTCTTGACGCTGGTCTTGCCGTTACTGCCGGTCACCGCCAGCACTTTCGTTGCGCGGGATCGCTGTACAGACGCCGCCAGCGACGCCAGCGCCCGTTCGGTATCGGCAACCACGATCTGCGCAATGGAGACATCGGCTTGACGCGATACCAGCGCCGCACGCGCGCCGCACATCGCCGCCTGCGCGACGTAATCGTTGCCGTCGAAATTCTCGCCCTTGATGGCGACGAACATCGGCGATACCGACGCGTCGGCATCGAGCCTGCGGGTGTCCGTCACCAGCGCATCGACGAGCAGATCGTCGCCATGGCCTTCGACCAGAACCAGGCGGCCATTGACGGCCTGGGCGATGCGCGCGAGCGACAGCGGCGTCATGCGCGCGCCTCCAACGCCATGCGCGCGGTTGCGGTGTCGTCGAAGGGATACTGCACGCCGTCGATTTCCTGATACGGCTCATGGCCTTTGCCGGCGATCAGCACGATGTCGTACGCGCCAGCAATGCCGATCGCATATGCGATGGCGGCGGCACGGTCGCGCTGAATAACGATGGCATTGGGATGCGCAAAACCAGCGACGATATCGGCAACGATGGCATCGCCGTGTTCGCTGCGCGGGTTGTCGTCGGTCACGATCACCGCGTCGGCGTTGGTTTCGGCGATCGCCGCCATCTGCGGACGCTTGCCGCGATCGCGATCGCCGCCGCAGCCGAACACGCAGATCAAACGGCCGGCCGCGTGTGCGCGCAGACTGCCAAGCGCCTGCTCCAGCGCATCGGGCGTATGCGCGTAGTCGATCACCACCAGCGGCGAACAACCCTCGCCACCCAGACGATTCATGCGCCCGTCGACCGGCTGCAACATCGAGAGCATGGTCGCGATCCGCACCGGCGTTTCGCCCAGCGCGAACAGCGCGCCGGCAGCGGCCAGAAGATTGTCGACATTGAAGCGCCCGAGCAGCGGCGAACGCACCGCATGCGTTTCGCCATCGATCCGCAGTACGAACGACAGGCCGGCGTGATCCAGCACGATGTCATCCGCGCGCAGTCGCGCATCCGTGGCTCCGCGTGAGCTGACGCCGATGGTGGCGACCGCAGCGCCGAT
>JAYVSK010000121.1:0-8110 GCA_043775395.1 Lysobacter sp.
CCTCGGCCGGATCCTGGGCGCTTCACGTGATGCGTACAAGGCGATCATGGCCGATATGGTCATCCGCGGCGCCCAAGGTGTGATGCTTGGATGCACAGAAATCGGGCTGCTGGTGGGCGATAGCGATGCGACCGTGCCGCTGTTCGACACCGCGCGGATCCATGCCGAAGCGGCAGCGGACTGGGCGCTGGGGGCTGAACTCGCGGGAACGGACAAAACAGGAGCCCCGGCTTGGGGCCGGGGCTCCGGTTGACCTGCACTGACAGCCGCAGAGGGTCGGCGAGGAGAGCCGTACAGGGCAATTCTCAGACTGGGACCATTGCCACAAGTTCCCGACAGGCTTTGCGGGGACTTTACGCCGGGTCGGCCTGAATGAAATGCGTGCGTCCCCGGGCAGATCCTTCATGGCCGATCTTTTCTGCCAAATCAACAGCTTGCGTGTCCCCTTGGAGATGCCAGCGCCGAATTCTCCAAGGTTGCTCATGAAAAGGCCGGACTGTTATACTTTTCAGGCTGCGCAGGATGGTTTTGGGTTGCGGGCAGGTTTTTGGAACCGGCCGGTCCAGGGTCATTCGTCACTTTACCGGGTGCCGCTTGCTGAATTCTATCGCTACCGGCCGTAACGTCGCCTTGCAGGTGGTGGCCTACCAGATGGTAGCGGTCGTACTGGCGGCGTTGATGTTCCTTGCGATAGGCGGGCTGGCTTCGTTGGCGGCATTGCTGGGCGGAATCAGCGTGGTGTCGGGAAATGCCTTGGCCGCGACTATCGCGCTGGGCGGCGGGGTGGTGACGGCGCGGTCAGCGCTATCCCGGCTGATGTTGGGCACCGGTCTGAAATGGTTGGTGGTCATTACGATATTCGCGACTGCATCGGGTGTTTGGCGCATGGCGCCGCTCCCCTTGCTCGCAGGACTCGCGGTCGCTTTGATCGCGCATCCACTGGCTTTGAATTTTTGTGTCAGGGTAAAACGTGAGCGCTGAAACTGCTTCGGGTGGCGGGGCCACTGAATATATCCAGCACCACTTGCATCATCTCCAGTGGCATGTAGGAGAAGGCAAGTTCATGACCATCAACATCGACAGCGTGTTGTTTACGCTGGTGTTGTCGTCGGTGTTCCTGTTTTTCTTCATCCGTACGGCGCGCAAGGCGACCTCAGGTGTGCCGGGCAAATTCCAGGCCGGCATGGAAATGGTCGTCGGCTTCGTCGATGGGCTGGTCCGCGAGACCTTCCACGGGCGCAGCAAGCTCATTGCGCCGCTTGCCATCACCATCTTTTGCGTCGTGTTCCTGATGAATTTTATGGACATGATCCCGGTCGACTGGCTGCCCGGCCTGTGGATGAAGGGCAACGAGCTGGCTGGCCACGATCCGCAGCACGCTTATCTCCGCATCGTGCCCACTGCTGACCTCAACACTACGCTCGGCCTGTCGCTGATGGTGTTTTTGCTGATCCAAGTCTTTGGTATCAGCCACAAGGGTTTCGGCAAATTCTTCAAGGAAGCCTTCACCGCGCCATTCCATGCCGAAGGCACGGCGATGAAGATCCTGCTCGCGCCCGCCAATTTGCTGCTGCGCGTGATCGAAGAGTTGGTGCGCCCGCTGTCGCTCACGCTGCGACTGTTCGGCAACATGTACGCAGGCGAGCTGATCTTCATCCTCATCGCCCTCATGACTTGGAATGCGGCGATGTCCAGCGGCATGACCTATGTCATGGCGCCGCTGCAGTTCATTTCCGGCTTCGTCTGGACCGCATTCCACATTCTGGTGATTACCCTGCAGGCCTTCATTTTCATGATGTTGACCATCGTGTATCTGAGCATGGCGGCGGAAAGCCACTGATTCACGTCCGACTGGCCTGATGCCCAGGCGTCCCGCCTCACCCATTTCTGCTTTCGCTTTATCCATCACATCATCTTTCTTTTCACCTCAATCGTTGTACGGAGAACACCATGGAAAACGTCGCCCTTTACGCTGAAATCGCGAAGTTCACGGTCATTGCGGCCGGCCTGCTCATCGGGCTTGGCGCGCTTGGCACCGCGATTGGATTCGCCATCCTCGGCGGCAAGTTCCTTGAAGGCGCCGCGCGTCAGCCGGAACTCACCCCGATGCTGCAGACCAAGATGTTCATCGTCGCCGGCCTGCTGGACGCGGTGCCGATTATCGGCGTCGCCATTGCGCTGCTGCTGATCTTCGCCAACCCGTTCCTGTCCGCGATCGCGGGCTGATCAAGCATTCGGTCTTGGCCAACGTCGGTGCCTTGCGCGCCGGCGTCAGGAGTACGTCATGGATATCAATCTCACTTTCGTCATCCAAGGCTTCGCGTTTTTCGCGGTGGCCTGGATGGTGATGAAGTTCGGCTGGCCGCACATCATCGCCGCCATCGAAGACCGTCAGC
The DNA here is from genome assembly GCA_043775395.1 of Lysobacter sp. Classification (GTDB taxonomy): domain Bacteria; phylum Pseudomonadota; class Gammaproteobacteria; order Xanthomonadales; family Xanthomonadaceae; genus Lysobacter_I. Next base: position 2,397 of record JAYVSK010000121.1, read on the forward strand.
AGAAGATCGCTGAAGGCCTCGCTGCGGCCGACAATGCGCAGAAGAACCTCGCCCAGGCCGAAGAAAAGGTCAACGAAGAATTGAAGCTCGCCCGCACCAAGGCCAACGAGATCATCGATCAGGCCCACCAGCGCGCGAATCAGATCGTCGACCAGGCCAAGCACGACGCCGTCGCCGAAGCCAACCGGCAGAAGGCGCTGGCCGAGGCCGATATCGCCGCCGCCGCCAATCGCGCCAAGGAAGATCTGCGCAAGCAGGTGTCGTTCCTCGCCGTGAGCGGTGCCGAGAAGCTGCTGAAACGCGAGATCGACGCCAGCGCCCACAAGGCGCTGATCGACGAACTCGCCGCTCAGCTGTGAACGGACGAATCGACCGATGAGCCAGGCTCTCACCCTCGCACGCCCTTACGCCCGCGCCGCTTATGCAATCGCCCGCGACAGCGGCGCTGCTTCGCAGTGGTCCGATGCGCTTGCCTTTGCCGCGCGCGCCGCTGCCGACCCGCGCATGCAGTCGCTGTTGGGGCATCCGCAGCTCAGCCGCGCCGACGCGGTTGCGCTGCTGTCTCCGCCGACGGCGAACAAGGCGGGAGTTCCGGATCTCTTCGGCAACGATCTGTTCGGCAATTTCCTCGCGCTGCTGGCCGACAACCGTCGCCTGCCGCTGCTGCCTGAAATTGCCGGACTGTTCGAGCAGCTGCGCGCCGACGCCGAACGCATCGTCAAAGCCAGGATCACTTCGGCGACGACGCTGCCGGCGGCCGAGCTGGAGAACATCAAGGTCGCGCTGAAGCGTCGCTTCGGCCGTGAAGTCGAGCTCACGACGGCGGTCGACGACAGTCTGATCGGCGGCGCGGTGATCGACGCCGGCGACGTGGTGATCGACGGTTCGCTGAAGAGCAAGCTGTCGCGTCTGCAGTCCGCGTTGGCACAATAAAACGATTGTGGGGTGGGCTCGTGCCCGCCGTTTGAACAACAAACCACTGCGATCTTTTCGGAATTCGTAATGGTGGGCCAAGGCCCACCCTACACAGGAAACTAACGATGGCTACCACCCAGCTCAACCCGTCCGAAATCAGCGAACTGATCAAGAGCCGCATCGAAAAGGTCAAGCTCTCCGCTGAATCGCGCAACGAAGGCACCGTGACTTCGGTGTCCGACGGCATCGTGCGCATCCACGGCCTGGCCGATGTGATGCAGGGCGAAATGATCGAACTGCCAGGCAACACCACCGCCCTGGCGCTGAATCTCGAGCGCGACTCGGTCGGCGCCGTGGTGCTGGGCGACTACAAGACTTTGCGCGAAGGCGATACCGCCAAGACCACCGGCCGCATTCTCGAAGTGCCGACCGGTCCGCAGCTGCTGGGCCGCGTTGTCAACGCGCTGGGCGAAGCCATCGACGGCAAGGGTCCGATCGAATCGAAAACCCGCGCGCCGGTGGAAACCATCGCCCCGGGCGTGATCTGGCGCAAGTCGGTGTCGCAGCCGGTGCAGACCGGCTATAAGTCGGTCGACGCGATGATCCCGATCGGGCGCGGCCAGCGCGAGCTGATCATCGGCGATCGCCAGACCGGCAAGACCGCGCTGGCGATCGACGCGATCATCAATCAGAAACATTCCGGCATCAAATGCATTTACGTGGCGATCGGTCAGAAGAACTCGACCATTTCCAACATCGTGCGCAAGCTCGAATCCAACGGTGCGATGGCCTACACCACGGTCGTTGCCGCCTCCGCGTCCGAATCCGCCGCGATGCAGTACATCGCGCCGTACGCCGGCTGCACCATGGGCGAGTACTTTCGCGACCGTGGTGAAGACGCGTTGATCATCTACGACGATCTGTCCAAGCAGGCCGTGGCCTATCGCCAGATCTCGCTGCTGCTTCGCCGCCCGCCGGGCCGCGAAGCCTATCCCGGCGACGTGTTCTATCTGCACAGCCGTCTGCTGGAACGCGCCGCGCGCGTGTCGGAAGATTACGTCGAGAAGTTCACCAACGGCGCGGTGAAGGGGAAGACCGGCTCGCTGACCGCGCTGCCGATCATCGAAACCCAGGCCGGCGACGTGTCGGCGTTCGTGCCGACCAACGTCATTTCCATTACGGACGGTCAGATCTTCCTCGAAACCGATCTATTCAATGCCGGCATCCGCCCTGCCGTGAACGCCGGTATTTCGGTGTCGCGCGTCGGCGGTGCCGCGCAAACCAAGATCATGAAGAAGCTGTCGGGCGGCATCCGCATCGCGCTGGCCCAGTACCGCGAGCTGGCTGCGTTCGCGCAGTTCGCCTCGGATCTTGACGAAGCGACCCGCAAGCAGTTGGAGCGCGGTCAGCGCGTCACCGAGCTGATGAAGCAGAAGCAGTACGCGCCGATGTCGGTGGCCGAGCAGTCGCTGTCGATCTACGCGGTGGACAAAGGCTATATGGACAATGTGCCGGTGAACAAGATCGGTGCGTTCGAAGAAGCCCTGCATGCCCATTTCTCCAACACCAAGGGCGATGTGCTGGCGAAGATCAACGAGAGCGGCGACTGGAACGACGACCTTGAAGCGGCGTTCAAGGCCGGCATCGAAGAGTTCGTGAAGACCGGCACTTGGTGATGCGTAGGGTGGGGTGAAAACCCCACCATTGCGATATCCAAATAACCGAGCACGTTTGAATTCACGACGGTGGGGTTCCACCCCACCCTATGGGACACGAAGATGGCAGGCGGCAGAGAAATCAAAACCAAGATCAAGTCGGTGCAGAACACCCGCAAGGTGACGCGCGCACTCGAAATGGTCTCGGCGTCCAAGATCCGCAAGGCGCAGGAGCGGATGAAGGCTTCGCGCCCGTGCGCGCGCGCGATGAAGCAGGTCATCGGCCACCTCGCGCAGGCGAACTCCGAGTTTCAGCATCCGTATCTGGTGGAACGCAAGGAGATCAAGCGCGTCGGTTACGTCATCGTCTCGTCCGACCGTGGCCTGGCCGGCGGCCTCAACAACAACCTGTTCCGCAAGCTGCTGGGCGAAATCCGCAATTGGCAGCAGCAGGGCGTCGAAGTCGATGTGGTCACCATCGGCCAGAAGGCCACGGTGTTCTTCCGCCGGATCAAGGTCGACATGCTCGCGTCGGTGACGCATCTGGGCGACACCCCGCACGTGGACCAGCTGGTCGGCGTGATCAAGGTGATGCTGGATGCCTACAGCAGCGGGAAAGTCGATAAGGCTCGTGTTGACAAGGTATTCCTGGTCTACAACGACTTCGTGAACACCATGACCCAGCGCGCGGCGTTCGACCAGCTGCTGCCGCTGCCGGCATCCGAGACCGTCGTCGCTGCGCACGACTGGGATTACATCTACGAGCCGGATGCGCAGACCGTGCTGGAGCACGTGCTCACGCGCTACATCGAGTCGCTGGTGTACCAGGCGGTGATGGAGAACGTGGCGTCCGAGCATGCGGCGCGCATGGTGGCGATGAAGGCCGCCAGCGACAACGCGACCAAGATGATCGACACCCTGAATCTGATCTACAACAAGGCGCGTCAGGCCGCGATCACCCAGGAAATTTCCGAAATCGTCGGCGGCGCCGCGGCGGTTTAAGCCCAATCCCTTGTGGGAGCGGCTTTAGCCGCGACTAATCATGTTCGGGGCTGAAGCCCCTCCCACATAAAAGCAAATTCTAAAGTTCCAGAGGACACAGTGATGAGCAACCAGGGCAAGATCGTTCAGATCATCGGCGCCGTCGTCGATGTCGAATTCCCGCGCGAGAGCGTGCCGAAGGTGTACGACGCGCTGAAGGTGCAGAACACCGAGATCACGCTGGAAGTGCAGCAGCAGCTGGGCGACGGCGTGGTGCGCACCATCGCCCTCGGTTCGACCGACGGCCTGAAGCGCAATCTGATCGCCGACAACACCGGCCGCGGAATTTCGGTGCCGGTTGGCATCGGCACGCTGGGCCGGATCATGGACGTGCTGGGTCGCCCGATCGACGAAGCCGGTCCGGTGAAGTGCGACACCACGTGGGAAATCCACCGTGCGGCGCCCTCATACGAAGATCAGGCCTCGACCACCGAACTGCTGGAAACCGGCATCAAGGTGATCGACCTGATGTGCCCGTTCGCGAAGGGCGGCAAGGTCGGCCTGTTCGGCGGCGCCGGCGTGGGCAAGACCGTGAACATGATGGAACTGATCAACAACATCGCGACCGAGCACTCGGGTCTGTCGGTGTTCGCCGGCGTTGGCGAGCGTACCCGCGAAGGCAACGACTTCTATCATGAGATGCAGGAATCCGGCGTGGTCAACGTCGTCGACCACGAGAAGTCGAAGGTCGCGATGGTCTATGGCCAGATGAACGAGCCGCCGGGCAACCGTCTGCGCGTGGCGCTGACCGGCCTGACTATGGCCGAGTACTTCCGCGATGAAGGCCGCGACGTGCTGCTGTTCGTCGACAATATCTACCGTTACACGCTGGCCGGTACCGAAGTCTCGGCGCTGCTCGGGCGCATGCCGTCGGCCGTGGGTTATCAGCCGACGCTGGCCGAAGAAATGGGCGTGCTGCAGGAGCGTATCACCTCGACGAAGTCCGGCTCGATCACCTCGATCCAGGCCGTGTACGTGCCCGCCGACGACCTGACCGACCCGTCGCCGGCGACCACATTCGCCCACCTGGACGCCACCGTCGTGCTGAGCCGTAACATTGCTTCACTGGGTATTTATCCGGCCGTGGATCCGCTCGATTCCACTTCGCGTCAGCTCGACCCGAACGTCATCGGCAACGAACACTACGACACCGCGCGTCGCGTGCAGTCCACGCTGCAGAAGTACAAAGAGCTGAAGGACATCATCGCGATCCTGGGTATGGACGAGCTGTCGGAAGACGACAAGCAGGCCGTGGCCCGCGCCCGCAAGATCGAACGCTTCTTCTCGCAGCCGTTCACAGTCGCCGAAGTGTTCACCGGCTCCAAGGGCAAGTATGTGTCGCTGAAGGACACGATCCGCGGCTTCAAGATGATCTGCGACGGCGAATGCGACCACATGCCTGAACAGGCGTTCTATATGGTCGGCGGCATCGAAGAAGCGATGGAAAAAGCCAAGAAGATGGCTGCGTAATTGTGTCCCCTCCCCCGCGTGCGGGGGAGGGTTAGGGTGGGGGCGCCGCGCCTTCGCCCTCACCCCTGCCCTCTCCTGTGAACGGAAGAGGGGCACAACGAAAAAGAGCATTTATCTATGGCCACCATCCGTTGCGATATCGTCAGTGCCGAAGCCGAGATCTTCCACGGCGAAGCCACGCTCGTCGTCGCCACCGGCGAGCAGGGCGAACTGGGTATCGCGCCGCGTCATGCGCCGCTGATCACCCGTTTGAAGCCGGGCAAGGTCGTCGTCACCCAGCCGAACGGCGAAGTGCTCGACTTCGCGATTTCCGGCGGCATTCTGGAAGTGCAGCCGCAGGTCGTGACTGTGCTGGCCGACACGGTGATCCGTGCGCAGGACATTGACGAGGCGGCGGTCCGCGTGGCGATGGAAGAAGCGCAGCGCGCGCTGGATCACAAGGATCCGAAGATGAGCGCCGAAGAAGCGCAGAGCCAGCTGGCGATGAGCCTCGCCCAGCTGAGCGCACTGGAGCGTTTGCGCAAGAACCTCAAACACTGAGGTCGTTGCGGCCGTGTCATATCGAAACGCCGGCGAAAGCCGGCGTTCTCGTTCTCGTTTGCGTTTTGTAGGAGCGACGGTTTTTAACAGCCA
>JAYVSK010000122.1:0-5961 GCA_043775395.1 Lysobacter sp.
GCAACGTTACTGCGGTTGAGCGCCTCGCTTTGGGTGATGCTTTTCGGGCTGCTGAAGTCTCCCTTCAACGTTGCAACAGTAGCCTGCCCGGTAAACGCATCGGCCATGATCAGGTACGGCACTTCTCGCTTCAGCGGGAGGATATAAATAAATCCCCCCAGCATGACCAGAACCATGAAGATCGCGACCCAAGCGATCATCCAGGCACGCTTTTCGCTGCGCTTGGCGATGTCCGCAATGCTGACTTCGAAATTGATGCCTTTAGCGGTGGCGGCATCGACTTGAGGCGTATTTTTCTGCTTACCGAACATTCTGAAGCCTGTGACCAAATATGTGAGATTGAACTAGCGCGCGTCTGAATCATGCAATCGTTGGAGAGCGGCGCGGACGCCAACTCGCCTGGAACATCATGATCAAGGCGTGGAAGCGCCGCTGGCGTCGCCAGATGAGATGCGGACGACAATTTCTCCACCACTCACGCCGATCGAAACCTGTTGCGGTGCGTAAGCGGCGTTGAGTTGCGATACCGCTTCCTGGAGGCTCGGCGTGCGTATATCAGCGACAGCTGCATACAGGGTGTAATCCATCGGATGACGGTAGGTGAGCACCATGTCTGAGTCGTGCGCCCAACGCTCGAGCATTTTCTTGAGAGTGCCGTCCATTGGCGAGGCGTAAAAGAGATAGGCATCCTGCAGCGGAATCGCCTGTGTTTCTTCGGAGAAACGATTGATGGTCTTCCAGCGACCGCCAAAATCTGGAGCCGGGCGCGTAGCGCAGCTGGACAGGGTCATGATCAACACCGCGCTGAACAGGAACCTGCAAAGCGTCGAATTGGAAAGCTTCGAAATTGAATAGTTCACACGCCACCCGGAGAAAAATCGAGAAAATTGAGTGAATTGAACGCTGCTTTGGAGCTGTTGCCAGCCGGAAACAGCGCGTGCCCTGGAGGAAACCCGATCAGAGGTTCACCTGAACCTCGGTGACTTCCGCACGGACTGTACAAGAAAAACAAACGACATGGTGTTGCCGGATACGGCTGGGCGGAATCCTTGTTTGTCACGACAGATCAGCCCCCTTCTCGCACCGATCACCGCCTCAGCCTTTCGTTTTCACGCGAATTGCCGCGATGTCCTTCACCACTTATCCCCAGCGTGCTTCAGGTACCCATCCTGACAACGAACCAAGGCGCTCGCAAAAACCTGCAACCTTGGAACATATCCAACGTCACTGTGGTGGAAACATATCCCGATCTTGTATGAATGGTCAAGAAATCCTCGTCCAAGCATCGCTACAGGCTCAAGATTGGACGAATCTGACTCAACGCCAATGTTTGGAGCGCAGGATGAACAGGAATATGAGGATGGTTGCCCTGATCGTTGCTGCGATTGTTCCGGAGGAGCGGGCCTTCGAGATCACTGCAGGGGTCGCAGGCGCCCATCGTGGAGCTCCAGCACGCGATCGAGCCTGCGGGCAAGTCCGTGATCATGGGTTACCAGCACCAGACTGGTGCCATGATCTCGGTTCAAGCCCAACATCAGATCGAAAACGGTCATGGCGGTCTTTTCATCCAGATTTCCGGTGGGCTCATCGCCCAACACGCAGGCTGGGCGGTTGACCAATGCACGCGCCACTGCGGCGCGCTGCCGCTCGCCTCCGGACAGTTCTCCGGGCTTATGCTCCAGCCGGTGCCCAAGTCCCACCGACTCCAGCAGCGCGCGGGCGCGACTGGACGCATCCGCCACTGACGCCCCGCTCAACAGCACCGGCAACATCACGTTTTCCAGCGCGGTGAATTCCGGCAGCAGATGATGGAATTGATACACGAACCCCAAAGCCATATTCCGCAACCGGCCACGCTCGGCATCGGATAACGCGCTCATTTTTCGACCCGCCACGTACACCTCGCCGGCTGTGGGCGTGTCCAGGCCACCAAGCAAATGCAGCAAGGTGCTCTTTCCCGAACCGGAGGCGCCAACAATCGCGACCGTCTCGCCCGGACGTACGGACAGATCCAGCGCCTCGAACACCTGCGTTCTCAAGATACCTTCAGCGTAGGTCTTGGCCAGCCCCTCGCAGCGGATCACCGCATCGACAGGTTGGGATGAGTCATCCTGTTTCATTGATTCGCGGTCACTCATAGCGCAACGCCTCGGCCGGCGCCGTGCGCGCTGCGCGCCAAGCAGGGTACAGCGTGGCCAGAAAAGCCATCGCCAGTGCCACCAGGCCAATCACGGTGACATCGAACGCCTTCAGCTCGGTGGGCAAGCCGGTAATGTAATAAACGTCCTCGGGCATCAGTACCACGTCGAACACGCGTTCGATCAACTTGAGCAGATGTTCGAGATTCAGCGTCAGCAGAATTCCGCCCAGCACCCCCGCAATGGTGCCAATGGTGCCGATCATCGAGCCCTGCACCATAAACACCTGCATCACTCCGCGTGGGGTCAGGCCCAGCGTGCGCAGAATTGCGATGTCGGCCTGTTTGTCGGTCACCAGCATCACCTGGGAATTCACCAGCGTAAAAGCGCCCATCAGAATGATCAGCGACAGCAAAATCGCCATCATGGTTTTTTCCAGTTTCAGCGCACGGAACATGTTGGCGTTTTCGCTCGTCCAATCGGTAACCCGGTGCACACCACGAAGGCGCTGGGCAAGATCCCGGGCGACCTGCCAGGCCAGATCCATGTCGTATAGCTTCAGGCGGACGCCGGTCACACCCTCGCCCATCCGCAGCAGACGCTGCGCGTCGGCGATGTGGATCACCGCCAGATTGCGATCGAATTCCTGATGCCCCGCCTCGAAAATTCCAGTCACCGTGAAACGTTTCATCTGCGGCACCGCGCCCAGCGGCGTGCTCTGGAATTCGGGTGTGTAAACCACCACCGCGTCGCCCACGGTCACGCCCAGCCACAGCGCCAGCTCACGGCCGAGGACGATGTGAAACTGACCCGGGACCAGCGACTTGAGTGAAGTACCGTCGACCATTTTTTCGGCGATCACCGATACGCTGGCCTCCCGGGCAGGATCGATCCCGCGCAGCAGCGCGCCCTCTTCGCGCGGGCCCTGCAGCATCACCGGCCTTTCGACATATGGCGCCGCCCCAGCCACGCGGGAATCTTTGCGCGCTTCGTCGATGGCGTGCGCCCAGTCGTAAAGCGGCTCGCCGTCCGCACTGATGGTGGCGTGCGCCGCCATCTGCAGCATGCGGTCGCGGATCTCGAGCTGGAAACCGCTCATCACCGCCAAAGTAGTAATCAGCGCAGCGACGCCAAGCGCGATGCCCAGCATCGACGCAAACGAGATGAAGGAGATGAAGCCATTGCGGCGTTTGGCGCGAAGATAGCGCAGGCCGATGGCGACAGGGATGGGTTTGAACATGACAGCCCAAGCAACGAGTGTCGGCTATGGTGCCATCGATGGCGGAACCTGCCCATCGCCGCGCTCACGGACGGCAAGTCTCAGTTCACGCCTCGCCGCAGACGAAAGGGTGTCGGGCCAAAGGCTGCGGCGATGAGGCCGGCCATCCGCAGCCCGCCAGACGACGAACGCGAGCGGCCCGCGCCAATCCACGCGAAAACCGTCGACCGACGTGCCTCCAATGGCCGCCACGCCGTCGGCACCCACTACAACGCCCAGCACTGGCAGCGTGCCTTCGCGCCAAGCTGTATGCAGTCCGGCCGCAGTCCCGAACACCGCCATCGGCCATGCCATCCAACGTGGCATCGCCGAGCCCAGTACGGCTAACGGCGTCAGTACCGACAGCAGCAACATCGCGCCGATCAGCCAGCGCGACGGCCGCAGCTCAAACCGGCAGGGCGCGGATGCGTTCGACGATCGCATGCAAATCAGCATCTTCAGGAACGTCATAACCCAGGAACCAGCGCCAAAGCCTGTCGTCCTCACAGGCCAGCAGGCGTTCGAACACCGTACGCTCGTCGGCGGATGCACCAGCCCAGACACGGTCCAGGTAACGGGTGAACAATTGGTCCAGTTCACGCATGCCGCGTCGACACCGCCAGCGCAGCCGCTGCAGTTCGACGGCACTTGCAGACGGCTGGCTCATGCCGCGATCAGGCCATACCCAATCACGCCCCACAGCGCCAACAGTACGAATGCACTCAACGCGTAGGCGCGAAAGCGGTGCATGACTTTGTTGTAGGTGCAGTGGATCGCGCTGTGCAAAATCCGCGCAAACACGTAGCCCCAAGCCAAGATCAGCACCGGCGTCGTGACCTGATCGGTCATCGCTGCAACCACGATCGCCAGATAAAACAGCACCGGCATCTCGAACAGATTGCGGAAATTGTCAGCGGGCGCGACATCGGTGAACAACACCGCAGTCTGCTGCGATGTCGCCACCGCCTGCGGATGGACACGGTCGCGCTTCATCTGCGCCACCCGACGACGGAACATCACCGCCAGCACGGTAAAAGTCAGCGCCACCATGGCGAGAGTGGGCAGAAAGATCGCATGGTTCAACATAATTCACCCCGTAGCGTGAGCCTTGGCCCACCATGACGGCACGTCACAATGACATCGCACATGCAGAAAAACGGTTTAGGTCATTCGAGATATGGCGGCAGCGTTTCAACGGTGGCAGAAGCCCACCCTATCCCTGTCGGGCCAGCATCATTTTCTTGATTTCACCGATCGCCTGCGCCGGATTCAGCCCCTTCGGACAGGTACGCGCGCAGTTCATGATCGTGTGGCATCGATACAGCTTGAACGGATCTTCCAGATCATCCAGACGCGCGCCGGTATCCTCGTCGCGGCTGTCGATCAGCCAACGATACGCCTGCAGCAACACTGCGGGGCCGAGATAGCGATCCCCGTTCCACCAGTAGCTTGGGCAGCTGGTGCTGCAGCAGGCGCATAGGATGCACTCGTACAGACCATCAAGTTTGGCGCGGTCCTCTTTCGACTGAAGCCGCTCTTTGTCCGGCGGCGCTGGGGTCTGGGTGCGAATCCACGGCTTGATCGATGCGTACTGGGCATAGAAATGGGTGAGATCGGGCACCAGATCCTTGATCACCGGCATGTGCGGCAGCGGGTAGATCGGCACTTCTGGCTTGCCGCATTCCGATATCGCTTTGGTGCAGGCCAGTGTATTGGTGCCGTCGATATTCATCGCGCAGCTGCCGCAGATGCCTTCGCGGCAGGAACGGCGGAAGGTCAGGGTCGGATCGATTTCATTCTTGATCTTGATCAGCGCGTCCAACACCATCGGGCCGCAGGTGTCGAGGTCGACTTCATAGGTGTCGGTGCGCGGATTCTCGTCATCGTCCGGGCTCCAGCGATACACCTTGAATTCGCGCGTGCGCTTGGCGCCGGCGGGCGCGGAGAAGCGCTTGCCCTTGTGGACTTTGGAATTTTTTGGAAGCGAAAACTCAGCCATCGTTACAATCCGTCAGAGGCGATCGGTTAATGCACGCGCGGTTAGTACACACGGGCTTTTGCGGGGACGACTTCGACATCATCCGTCAGCGTGTACATATGCACCGGGCGGTAGTCGATACGAGTATTGCCGGCATCGTCCACCCAGCACAGGCTGTGTTTCTGCCACTCGTGGTCGTTGCGATCCGGAAAGTCCTCGTGTGCATGTGCGCCGCGCGATTCCTTGCGGTTTTCGGCAGATACGATCGTCGTCAGCGCTTGGCCCAACAGGTTTTGCAATTCCAACGTTTCGATCAGATCCGAGTTCCAGATCAGCGAACGGTCGCTGACCTTCACGTCGGCGAACGATGCATTGATCTCGCGGATCTTGTTCAGGCCTTCGGTGAGCGTCTTGCTGGTGCGAAATACCGCCGCATCGTTCTGCATCGTGCGCTGCATCTTGTCGCGGATCACCGAGGTCGGGGTGCCGCCGTTGGCATTGCGCAGCTTGTCGAGATTCGCCAGCGACTTGTCGCAGGCATCGCCGGCCAGCGTCTTGTGCGACGCGCCCGGCTTGATGGTTTCGGC
>JAYVSK010000123.1:0-2312 GCA_043775395.1 Lysobacter sp.
GATGAACGCACTGCTTCAGGCGTCGCCGACACCATGGCGCGCATCGATATGCGGCAGGGACGCTTCGAGCACGCGCTCGGTCTTGTCAACGAGATAGCGGCGTTTTCTCGGCAGTCCGAAGGACCCGTCACGGAAATCTACGCCCGCAATGCCGCGACCAAGATTCAGGTCGAACTGTTGCGCTGGGACGATGCGCTGAATAGCGTCGATCGCAACATGGAGGTGCTGCGATCGGTGCCTGATTCCGAACGCAGGACGCGTGTGCTTCAACTGCGCGCACTGGCGCTCACCGGGAAGGGGCGCTTGCGCGAGGCCTCTGCATTGATCGAAGAGATAGACGCGCTGCACGACGAGCGGTATTCCACGATCGTCGCTGCGACCCATTACATCGCGACCGGTCGTTTCGAAAAAGCACTGACCGCGGCGAACGAAGCATACGATTTCGAATTCTATGCGGCGAACGACAACTTGAACCTGGAAAGCAAAGAGGGCGCGCTTTTGCTTTGGCTGATCGCCGCAGAGGAATTGGCGAGGGAGCGAGGAACGATGCCGGTATTGTCGCCCGCGCAGATCGAAACCTTGCGTACGGCCGAGTCTGATACCGGTCGCGTCGCGCGCGGGCGGTGGCGGTTGTCCCAAGACCGATTGGACGAGGCCGAGGCCGAATTCCAGCAGGCTTTCGCGCAAGCCAGATCGATGGGGCACCTGTCTCGCATGCTGGCCGCATGCGAGCCTTTGGTCGAGTTGCGGCTCCGACGAGGCGACGCGGCCGCAGCCGAGCGAGCGCTCGCGGAGTTGTGGGGGTACGCGCCCGGGCGATTCGCAAAAGATTTCAGGGCGAATGTACTGGCGCTTCGGGTCGCGAAGGCTGTGGGAGATCATGTGGGGGCATCGGAAGCGTATCGCGACGCGAAGGCGACCGCAGCCGAGCGCCAAATTCCCTTACTGCTGTCGGCGAAATAGCCGCAACATGCGCTGCTTCGGCCCGTCTTGGTTGGCGGCTAACCAATTTTTGACTCGTTACGCCACGCCGCTTAACCTTCAAGGCCGTAAACCGGATTGTCGCTGCGCGGAACTGTGATCTGACGAAAAACCCTCAGCGTATGAAATGATGGCTGCAAGCTTGTTGCGGCAAGGTATCGAGCAGCGCCTCTCCGATCTTTCCAGGTCTTTTTTTGTGCGATATGCGCGAACATAAGCCTCTTTCAGCCTGGCGAGTCGAATGTGGTCGGTTTGATTGAAACCTGAAACAGATTCGTTGATATATGCTTCTGCCTGCGCGATATCCCCCGCGCGGGATCTGGCTTTTAGCCGATAGTCGTCAACGGATTTCAATGCGGCGTAAGCAGCGATGGATTTGACTGCATCCCGCCGCACTTTCACTTTATCGAATGAAGTCGATATGACACCGGTTGCATAGACCGAATAAATTGATCGGATCGCGATCGGATCGCCCGCATCTGCTGCGCGGTTAAGCATTTGTTCCGCATATTTGTTGTGGCGATCAATATGCAGCTTGCTCACTGCGACTGGGTCTCCGAACATTGTTCGCTTATCGTGCTGCAATGCAAATATCCGCATCGAAACCGGATCACCAGACTGTGCGGATTTATAGACGATATCATCGAATATATCTTGATCGCTGGCGATGATTTGATCACAGATGGCAGATGCTTTTTTTTCGCGGATGGCGACGGCATTTGCAAGCGAAGCTACTTCTTCGTTGTTTAGCGTTGCGGTGTATTCGCTTGCGTACGCGTCAAGGAAGGCATCGGATTCGCCTTCATCGTCTCGCTGCCTGCATATTTGTAATGCGCGCGCCAATACACATGCTGCATAAGAATCGTTATTTTTCGCCGCTTCAAGCAAGAAAGGCAATTGAAATTTCAATGGCTTATCCTGCGAGAACGTATGCGCAATGCTTGCGCGCGGATGGCTTCGCACAGGCATAGCCGCCTGCACTGTAGCCGACTCCGATGATGCAATACCCTTTCCGTTCGAATCATGATCTGATTGCATAACGGTCACAATAATCGAAATTAATGCGGTCAAAACGATGAACAACATAGCCCGTCTCAGTGAAGGCTTTTTTTTGTTGAATCCAGCATGTTGGCCATCCTTCTCTTAAGCAACCAAATCATGAAATACCCATCGGCTCTGCCGTGAACACGTCCGGAAGCCGGAAGTTGGGATCTATTCTTATCAGGGCATGGACGGAACGCGTCAACACCTTTGAGACAGTCAGTTCAAGAGTTCAGTGTAGTTTTCGCACCTCGCCTGCTGGATGTTTCTTTGCGTCGTGTTGAGTGATG
>JAYVSK010000124.1:0-3663 GCA_043775395.1 Lysobacter sp.
TGCCGAATCCACGCTTCACTCACCGCAGCTCAATCTTCAGCGCCGCCGCTGCGTCGCGCGCAATCGCGCGGGCCGTCTCGATATCTTCACCCCGCGCCAGCGTTACCGCGACGCGACGATGGCCTTCGACCATGGGCTTTCCGAACAGACGCAGCGCGGTGTCCGGCGCGCGCAGCGCATCGGCAACGTGTTCGAACACCGGCACGCCATGGCCGTGCGCGAGCACCGCGCACGACGCTGAAGGACCGTTCTGGCGGATGAGCGGAATCGGCAGGCCGAGAATCGCACGCGCGTGCAGCGCGAACTCGCTGAGATCCTGCGAGACCAGCGTGACCAGACCAGTGTCGTGCGGGCGCGGCGAGATTTCCGAGAACCACACTTCATCGCCCTTCACGAACAGCTCGACGCCGAACAGACCCCAGCCGCCAAGATCATCGGTAATGGTGTTGGCGATGATCTGCGCGCGCGCCAGCGCACGCGGCGACATCGGCTGCGGCTGCCAGCTTTCGCGATAGTCTCCGTCGCGCTGCAGATGGCCGATGGGCGCACAGAAGTCGGTGCCGCCTGCATGACGGACCGTGAGCAGAGTAATTTCGTAATCGAAGTCGATAAAGCCTTCGACGATCGCCCGTCCGGCGCCGGCGCGACCGCCGGTCTGGGCGTGATCCCAGGCTTTATCGATGCCTTCGACGGTGCGCACCAGACTCTGGCCCTTGCCCGAGGACGACATTACCGGCTTCACCACGCACGGCAGTCCGATCTGCGCGACGGCGGCGCGGTAGCCTTCCAGCGTGTCGACGAACCGATAGGGCGATGTCGGCAGGCCAAGGGTTTCGGCGGCAAGCCGGCGGATACCCTCGCGGTCCATGGTCAACCGCGCCGCGCGTGCGGTGGGGACAATGCGGGTGTGGGTGCCGCGTTCGGCGAACTCGCGCTCCAGCTGCACCAAAGTTTCGGTATGGATCGCTTCGATCTCCGGAACGATCAACGTCGGGCGTTCCAATGCGATCAGATCCCGTAGCGCCCGGCCGTCCAGCATGTTCAACACATGACTGCGGTGCGCGACCTGCATGGCCGGCGCATCGGCGTAACGGTCGGCGGCGATCACTTCGCAGCCGAAACGCTGCAGCTCGATCGCGACTTCCTTGCCCAGCTCTCCGGAGCCCAGCAGCAGCACCCGGATAGCGGAGGACGACAGCGGCGTGCCGAATTCGAGAGCGGGCGTGACGGTCATGGCGATCCAAGCATCGGGAAAGAGGCCATGTTAAATCAGTCACTTGCGGAATACCCCCTGATGGCGGTGGACCGTTGGTCAGGATTCTCTTGTATTTAGTGATATCTTTTTGATATCAAATACACATTCACCGCCACCACGAGAATGCCCCATGAAAGAAAACTCTTATCGTTCGCTGCCCGGCATCCCGGTTCTGCTGCTTGTGATGGCAGCGATGCTGGTCGGTGCCTGGCTTTTCCTTTCCAGCGTCGGACAGGGCGGCGGCCTTGGCTTGATCGCTGGCGTGATCATCGGCGCAGCGGCCTTTTTCGTGCTGTTCGGCCTGTACAAGGTCGAACCGAATCAGGCGGCGGTGCTCAATCTGTTCGGCAAGTACGTTGGCACCGTGAAGGACGGCGGGCTGCGCTGGAACAATCCCTTCTACGGCAAGAGAAAGGTCTCGCTGCGGGTGCGCAACTTCGAAAGCAGCAAGCTCAAGGTCAACGAACTGGACGGCAGCCCGATCGAAATCGCCGCGGTCATCGTCTGGCAGGTCGTGGACAGCGCCGAAGCGGTCTACAACGTCGACGACTACGAAAGCTTCGTGCACATCCAGTCGGAGTCGGCGGTCCGCACGATGGCCACCAGCTATCCCTACGATCAGCACGAGGAAGGCCAGTTCGCGCTGCGCAGCCACGCTGCCGAGGTGTCGAAGCATTTGATGGAAGAACTGCAGGCGCGTCTCGCCGATGCCGGCGTGCAGGTGCTGGATTCGCGCATCAGCCATCTCGCCTATGCGCCGGAAATCGCCCAGGCGATGCTGCAGCGGCAGCAGGCCAACGCGATCATCTCCGCGCGCACGCGCATCGTCGCCGGCGCCGTCGGCATGGTCGAAATGGCGCTGGCCGAACTGGAGAAGAATGGCGTCGTGCATCTGGACGAAGAGCGCAAGGCGCAGATGGTCAGCAACCTGCTGGTCGTGCTGTGCAGCGAACGCTCGACCCAACCGATCGTCAATACCGGATCGATCTACTGAAGCCCCACTCTTATGGAGACAGCGTCATGAACACAAGCGCACAACAGCTTCAGGCATGGAACAACCCGGCCAACTGGTCGCATCGCGGCATGCTGGGTCTCTATTTCAGCAAGCAGGATTCTCGCGTCTGGGTGCCCAAACCGAATGCCGTTTTCGGCTGGACGCTGAATCTCGCCAGGCCTGCGGGCGCAGCGCTGTTCTTTGGCGCGCTGCTGCTGCCGACGGCCGTGCTGGTCGCTATAGCAGCTGCAGTCGGCCTGTCGTGATCGCTTTCGAACCTCAGCACACCACGACACTGCACCCATGAGCGAGAAAAAAGCCTATCCGCTGCGGATCAATGCCGACGTCTTGGCGGCGGCGCAGCGCTGGGCCGACGACGAACTGCGCAGCCTCAATGCCCAGATCGAATATCTGCTGCGCGACGCCCTGCGCAAAGCCGGGCGGCTGCCGCACAAAAACGACTTGAACGAACCGCAGAAAAAAGAATCGTGAGCAGCCGGACGACCGATTGCTTGCCCGTGCAGAAGCCAGCTTCGCCACCCATCCAGAATCGCCGAGCGCGCGATCGAACCGGAGTTACCCGCATGTTGCATCCCATCGAATCGATCCTAAGCCGCGCCAGCCGACGTTTTGGCAAAAGTGCTGGCGTCAAACAGCTGCTGTTGGCATCTGCAATCATCATGGCCATCGGGCTGGGTACGTTGACCTCGCAAACCGTTGCCGCGCAGATGCCCGCATCGGAGCAAGCGCCCGCTTTCGATGCGCCGAAAGAAGCGAACGCCTTGCTGGACGCGATGGATGCCGGCGATTTCGCCGGTGTGCACGCCCGTTTCAACACGACGATGGCGGCAAAAGTCAGCGCAGAGCAGCTGGCTCAGCTCTGGAAGACGCTGCCGACGCAGGTCGGGCCATTGAAAACACGTGGCGTGGCGCGGGTGACAGAACGCGACGGCTACACAGCGGTGAACATTCCATTGAGCTACGAAAAAGCGGAGCTGGAGACGATCATCGCATTCGATGGCGATCATCGTATCGGCGGTTTTCTGATCCGTCCCGCAGCGCCGGTCGCCGCCGCTTCACCTGCGCCGCCCGTGCCCGCCGATGCGAACTATCGAGAGCTTGAAGTGAGCATAGGCGACCAAGCCACCGGTCTGCCGGCGACGCTGTCCATGCCCAATGGCAAAGGCCTCTTCCCCGCCGTTGTACTGGTGCACGGTTCCGGCCCGCACGATCGCGATGAAACGGTCGGCCCCAACCGTCCATTCCTCGATATCGCACGCGGACTCGCCGCGCGCGGCATCGCCGTGCTGCGCTACGAGAAGCGCACCAAAGCGCACCCGGAAGCCTTCGCCGATGGCGTCACCATTGATCTGGAAACCACCGACGACGCGGTCGCGGCCGTGGCGTTGCTGCG
>JAYVSK010000125.1:0-2957 GCA_043775395.1 Lysobacter sp.
CTCGTAGGCCAGGCCGATCACTTCGACATCCTTGCGCTCGGCGTCGAACGCATCCAGCTCCGGCATTTCCTGGATGCACGGCGCGCACCAGGTCGCCCAGAAATTCACCACTACCCAGCCGCCCCGCTTCGAAGCCAGGTCGTACTGCGCGCCGTCGAGGGTGGCAATCTTGAGCGCCGGCTTATCGACGGCGGACGCTTCGACGGCGGCAGGCGCTTTGGCTTCATTCGCTTCAATCGCTGTGATTGTGGGCTGTTCAGCGGGCTTTCCGGCCTGCTGTGCGCCAGCAGGCGCTGACAAGGGTGCGGAGGTATCGGGGTTACACGCGGCGATCGCGAGCAGCAGACACGGCAGCAGAGTGAACTTGAGCTTCATTCGTGGTCCTTGAGGTAGATCGAGGCGACCGGTTTGCGCAATAGGTCGCGCAGCGGAATACGCAGCTCGTCCAGCGCGGCGATGGCAGCTTCGCCAAGCGCATCGTCGCGCGCGGGCAGCCAGGCTTCGGCGGTGGGAATGCGCAGTTGGCAGGCTTCGTAGAGTTCGCCGAGACTGAGATCGTCCAGGTCGCGCGCCAGCAGCCATTCGCCGGATTCGGCGCGGATGAGCAGACCAACATCGCTCAGCTGCTGCAGCATCTGTTGTACCAGGGCATCGGTAAGCATCGGCTCAAGCTGGCGGATCTCGTCCAGATGCAGGCCTTTGCCGCGGCTGCGGGATTCATCGAAGCGGCCGATCAGGCGCAGCAGCCCATAGAGTTCGTAGCCAAGCGGCAGGCGCTTCGACGCGGGCTGGTAGCGGAATGCCGACAGCGACGAGGCCAGCGATGCACCCAGCAGGATCGCGACCCAGCTGAAATACACCCAGCCCAGAAAGATCGGAATCAAGGCCAAGGTGCCGTAGATCTTTTCGTAGGTGCCAAAACTGCCGAGGTAAGAGCTTGCCGCCAATTTCACCGCTTCGGTCAATACCACCGCCAACAGCGCGCCTAAGCCCGCATATCGCCACTGGATGGTGCGATGCGGCACGACCCGGTAGATCACCACCAGCACCACGTATTCGATCACGGTGGGCGTGCCGCGCAGCAGCCAGTGCTCAAGCCACTGCCCAGGCTGGGTCTGGAAGATCGCCAGCGCGAAAAACCGCGCGGAGATCGCCAGGCTGGCTGCGGCCAGCAGCGCGCCGAAGGTCATTACCGTCCAGTACACCATCACCCGGCCGAACGTCGGCCGCGACGTGGGCACCCGCCAGATCCGGTTGAATGTGGCCTCGATGCTGGTCAGGGTGATCAGCAGCGATACCACCAGCACGATCACGCCAACTGCGGTCAACTTGCCTGCGTTTTTCGAGAATTCCAGAAGATAGGATTCGACCGAGCGCGCCGAAGACGGCACGAAGTTCGAGAAAATATAGGCGCTGAGCTGGGCGCTCCATTCTTCGTAGACCGGAAACGCCGAGAGAATGCCGAATACCACCATGCTCAGCGGCACGATCGCGAACGCGGTGGTGAACGACAGCGCGCCAGCAGCCTGGAACAGGCTGTCGTCGAGAAAGCGCTTCCATAGAAAGCGGAAAAAAGTCCCGGCGCGGGCGCGGTCCCATGTGTAGGAACGGGCACGCGCGAACCAGCGTTCGAGCGTGGTTTGTGGGGACGTGCTTTGTGAAACGTTGTGCGAAGAATTCTGTGAAGACATCCGTCAAGGTTAACAGGGCGGGCGGCGGCGGGCGCGGGGCCTTGCGATTCGCCATGCCCGGCCCGGATCGCGACAGGTCCGGACGCTTGCCGTACCCTTTCCGTATCGTTCGCAGGGCATCCTTCGCACGGCGCCCGTCGCAGGGCGACATTCACAGGGTCACATTTACAGGACATCCGCATGGCCGAAATACTGGTCCTTTATTACAGCCGCAGTGGCTCGGTCGCCCGTCTCGCCAAACAGATCGCGCGCGGCATCGGCGAAGTCGACGGCGTCCGCGCACGCCTGCGTACGGTACCGCCGGTCGCCCCCGTCACCGTGGCAGCCGCCCCGCCCGAACCCGAGGACGGCGCGCCCTACGTCGAAAAAAACGATCTGTCCGAATGCGCCGGACTGATCCTCGGCAGTCCCACCCGCTTTGGCAACATGGCCGCGCCGATGAAGTACTTCATCGACACCTTGGGCGCGGAGTGGGCCACTGGCACGCTGGTGGGCAAACCAGCGGCGGTGTTCACTTCCACCGCCAGCATGCACGGCGGCCAGGAATCCACCCTGCTGTCGATGCTGGTGCCGCTGCTGCACCACGGCTGCGTGATCGCCGGCATTCCCTACACCGAACCGCAGCTCAGCAGCACCCGCAGCGGCGGCACACCCTACGGAGCCAGTCACGTCGCGGGCGCCAGGGACGACCCGCAGCTGACCGACGACGAGGCCGCGCTGGCGCGCGCGCTGGGGCGCCGGATCGCAGCGCTTGCGGCGCGTCTGGCATGAGTGCGCAGCCGATCACTCCTGCCGATCGCGCCACGCGCAGCGACCGCGTGCTTCTGAGCGTTGCGCTTTTGGGCCTGGCGGGCCTTTATGGGTTCTGGTTCCATGCCGACCACGACCGCATCGCAGCGCTGCTGGTGTTCGCGCTGCCGCCGCTGCTGCTGGGCATCGGTGCGCTGGCCAACCGCAGCACCGCGCGGTTCTGGGCCGGAGTCCTTGCGCTGGCGTGGTTTTCGCACGGGGTCATGGTGGCGTGGGCGCATGCCGATGAGCGTCTGTATGCGCTGATCGAAACCGCGCTGGCGCTGATGGTGATCTTCACCGCCAACGCATCCGGTCTGCGCGCGAAATTCGCCAGGAAAACCTGAGCGCGCCGCACGGCCTATACTTTCGCAATCAATCTCACCGGCCTGCCCATGGACCAGCTGCTCATCGTCACCACCGGCGGCACCATCGACAAGATCTACTTCGACGACAAATCCGATTACCAGATCGGCG
>JAYVSK010000126.1:0-6150 GCA_043775395.1 Lysobacter sp.
AGCGGCACGTTCATCACGCACGGCATCAGCGAACACCTGCAGAGCAACGCGCGGCTGATCGAAAAATTTCTGGCGGTCGAGATCGCGTGGTCGCAGATCAAGACCGGGCTATGGAAGGTTGCGATCGACAGCTGAATATCTGTTCGCGATGATGGTTGGTGTCGATTTCATTCCACGCCCGGTGCGACAAAGCCCGCCTTGCGATGGCTGCCGTCGCAAAAGGGTTTGTTGGCAGATTGCCCGCAGCGGCACAGCCAGGTTTTGGTGACGCGGTCGATGGTGCGCCCGGTGCCGCAGCAAACTTCCAGATTGCCTTCGACCTGCAACGACCCATTCTCCTGCGGAGCGACGACTAAGGCGCCGTCGCGCCACGTTCGGCTGGCCCAACACGCACTGACGCGAATGGATACAGCGCCGCGCTTCGAAGCGCAGGGTGACATCGCGGCCGTGCGCGACTTCGACGGCGCTGTCGTGGGCGGTATCCGCGTTGCTATCGGCGATAGCAGCAGGCTGCGTCGCAACGGTGGTGGGTTGCGGTAAGGCTTCTGGTGCCGCGGTTGCGACGACGGCTGCGGACACCATCAGCGGCTGCGCGGCAAGATCTTCCGCGCAGCGGTGCAGGGTTGCCGTGAGTCGTGCACCGTCCGTTTCGGCGATGTGCGGGAACTTGGCGATACGCGGCGCGATTTCGCGCAGGCGCTCGACGATCGCAGCGATGGTGGCCTGCGGATTTGCGTAGTCCAGCGGCAATCGCGAGATCGCGAAACTCATGCCGGCATGGACCCCGGGCGCTGCAGTGCTTGTGGGCATCGTCGTCAAACCCTGCGCGAGCGGAACCATGACGCGCATCAGCGCGATCGAAGTGCGCGCCAAAGCGCCGCTGCACGCCGCGCCGGCATTCGAATAACTGGCTGCGAGGCAGCGCAGCATCAGTCCGTAGACCGGATTGCATAGATCCACCAAGCGCGCTGCGTCGGGATCGTCGATGAATATTTTGCCTTCCGGCGTCGGCGGCCTGCGCATGACCGGATTGCGCGCCGCGTGACGCGCCGGTGCGAAGCCGGGACGCGCGGTCTGCAGCGCTTGCATCCGCTTGCGGATGGCGCCAAAGCGCGTGAAGTGCGAGTTCACGGCTGTGCCGGGCGAGCCTTCGCCCTGTTCCACGATAGTGGTGATGGCGGCCAGCGCATCGTCGACGCTGCGGATCGCGCGCAGGCCCCACAGCCCGGTGGCGGATTCATCCAACTGCGGCGTATCGCGACCAATGAACAGCTGCGCCTCGCCCAATTCCGCAACGAGACCGCGAATGCTCTCGGCAATGGTTGCGTACAGCGCGCCGACAGTGGCGTAATCCTGCGCGCCTGCCATCAGCTGACGACGATCGAAGCCGCGTTCGTACTCACCATGACGAAAGCTTTGTGCATCGGCCTGCGCTGCGACTTCCGGCCGTTCGATATAGATTAAATGATCGAGCGTTTCGGCGTCGAACGGCGCCAGCGCCGCGATCACGCCGCCGGGAAAACACGCCGGGCGCCACTGGAAAATTCTGGCGCTGGAAATGCGGTCGCGAGCCGATCGCCACCAGCAGATTGCCGACCAGCGCAAGATGCAGCATCTCGTCGATCGCGACGCCCGTGATGGTGTCCCGCCAGCTGAGCACCTCGGCCAGCTCGTCCTCGCTCAAATCCTCGTCGATGGATTGTTTCAGACTGAAGGCGGCATACAGATAGCAGCACATCAGGCAGTGCTCGATCTCCGCTGCTTCGGTCAGCAGATAGATCAGCTGGTCGCGGTTGCTGACGGGAAGTTGGGCGATGGATGCGCTGGTCATGATCATGGGGTTTGCACTCGGAAGGTGAATTGATGACCTGCGCAGATGATGCAATGACGCATCTGACAATCGCCGCACTGCGATACCACACGCCATCGCGATTGAGTTCACTGCCGACCCCGTTATCCCGGTACTGGTGTCGCGGTGTTTGGACTTTTTGTGGTGTTTTTCATCCATCTCGCGCGTAGACGTGAATCACCGGGTTCAACCGATGCTCATGCCTCGCGGTTCCTGAGCGCGCCCGATCTGCTGGGTCTTGTCGGACTGTTCCTGCGCGCTGTTCGCGCTCTGAGCCAAAGGAACGTCGGCCGCAAGTTTCGGATTGACTGCGACATAGTCGTAAGGCCCCGGATGCTTGTCCGGGTCTTGCTTCATGCCGAACACCATGCCGTTGCCGCTCTGGGTAATCGTGGCGAAGTTATCGAATTTCTGGCGCAGCGCGTCGTTCGCCATGACCCCGGCGGTGTTGTCGATTGCGGCTTGCCCCTGCACACCGAGGCGCTCAGACCCGATTGTTTGCAGTCCATCGCGTGCTTGCTCCAAGAGGTGCGCGAATTTTGGATCATGACTTGGCGCTGCGCTGTGAGTGGTGCCCGGGCTTTGAGTGTGTGGCTGATTCTGCGCAGGCGTATTGATTTGCACCTGATCGTTGATCATCTTCCGGCTTATGGTATCGAAATCCTGCTGCATCGTGGTTTGCAGCGCTTGCTGGAACGCGCCGACATCCTTGATGCCGACGCTTTTGAAATAATCCTGGAACGCTGCTGCATATGGCGTAGATGGTGTAGTTGAATCGCTCTGCGTTCGGATATAAGCGTCCATACCCTTGAGCACATCTTTTGCACTAAGGTTGGTATAGCCTTGTGCATTCAGCGTTTTTTGCATGCTGTCGGTGGTCTGGTCGGCGATTCCATTGTAATCGGTGCCCGGTATTAGGCCCGTCAACACTTGGCTGGTGCGCATCATCGTCCGCGTATAGGCTTCAGGCATCGCATTGAGCATCGCGGCCTCGCCGATCACTTCCTCTTTTTGAGAACCTATCCCCTGCAGCAGTGGATGAGTGTTCACGATTTTCTGCGCAACCTCTTCCGCTGCGACTGCATTGAGCAGCGTGCCAGCCTGGGACTGCGCTTTGCTGTCGATGCTGCCGGGCGTCAATCCGTACAGTCGTGCTTGTTCTGGAATGGCGTCGCTGTTGACCGCCGCCAGCATCATGATTTGGCCCCGCCCATTCGCTATCGGCGCCACGCCTCCTACCTGATCTGTTTTCTGGGGACCAAACGATTGATAGTCGAAACTGAGATCCCTCACTGGATCCAGGGTGATACCTTTGAACAAAGACCCGCTGAAATCATTTTGAGTGGCAGTGCTGAGCTGATAATCCTGTCCTTCGGGTAAAGGCAGTGGCGGCTTCAGGCCTGCAGCGCCTTGGGAAATCAGGGTCGGGTCATTGGTTGCAACGTTCACGCGCGCATCCTTTCGTTTTGTGAGTGCCTGTCAGATTACCCCACATATGCAGTGCGCGTTAAAGCGTGGGCTTACACCAAACAGGGCTGACGAGCGGTACGGCCCCGTTTGTACAGCCCAATGTCGCCCTGCCGCTTACGCCAGACGATAGACCTGCCCCGTCTGCGCACCTTCGACGCTGCGGCTGAAGCCCAACGCCGCGCGCGCGGCCGGCACCGATTCGAAACCGCGGAAGTACGGGCCATAGCCGCCCATCGATTCGGTCAGCACGCCGGGGCTGACCGCATTGATGCGGATGCCGCGCGGCAGTTCGATCGCCGCGGCGCGGACGAAGCCTTCGATCGCCGCGTTGACCATCGTTGCCGACGCGCCGTAGCGGATCGGTTCTTGCGTCAGCACGCCGGTGGTCAGGGTGATCGAGCCGCCGTCGTTGAGCAGCGGGGCGGCAAGCAGGGCGAGATTCACCTGGCCCATCAGCTTGTCGTTCACGCCCAGCGCCCATTGTTCCGGGGTAAGTTCCAGCAGACCGCCGAACGCGACATTGCCGGCGGTCGAGACCACAGCATCGACCGGCCCGACCTGTGCAAGCGCGGCGGCGATGCTGGCGCGGTCCGCCAGGTCGATACGCACGTCGCCGCTGTTGCGGCCTGCGGTGATGAGCGCGTGGCGGGCGCCGAGTTCCTGGGCGACGGCCTGGCCGAGGGTGCCCTGGGCACCGATCAGAAGAATCTTCATTGGGATCTCCGTTGTTTCTTTCAAGCCGACAATTCGGCGGTGTGGAAAGTCTGCGCCTAGCTCCCATCCTTGATTAGACGGGCCATCGAAGAAATACTGTTACCCAATGGAAACAATCTCGACCCGAATCGATCGAATGCTGTGCTTCGCCGCCGTGGCCGAGCGCGGCAGCTTCACCGCGGCGGCGGCGGCGCTGGGCTACTCCAAAGCCCACGTCAGCCGGCAGGTGGCCGAACTCGAACGCGAGCTCGGCGCGCAGCTGCTGCTGCGGACCACGCGGCGGTTATCGCTGACGCCGCTGGGCCACCGTTATGCCGAACAGGCAGCGCGCCTGCGCACGACCTTCGACGAGGCGCAGCAACTGATCGCCGCCGAGCGCACCGCTATCGCCGGAACGCTGCGCATCACGGCGGCGACCACGTTCGGCGAACTGTTCCTGGTCGATCTCATCGCCGCATTCCAACGCGCGCATGAGCAGGTCGAAGTGGAGCTGGATCTGAGCATCCAGCGTCGCGATCTGCTCGATGGTCATTTCGACTTCGGCTTCCGCAGTACCCGCACGCTGGAAGAGCGGCTTGTCGTGCGGGCGGTCGGGCTGGTGCGGGAGATCGCGGTCGCCAGCCCGGCGCTCTTGGCGGGCTCGGTCATACTGCGACGGCCTTCGGAGCTCGCGTCTCTGCCGGCGCTGCGTAACAGCCATTTCCGCGACGATCCGGAATGGGTTTTCGTGCGTGGCCGCGACAGCGAAACCGTGCGGACCCGGGCGCCATTGGCAATCAACAATTTCAACGGCATTCTGCGCGCGGTCGAACTCGGCGCCGGAATCGGCCGTCTGCCGCTGTACATGGTCGTGGATGGACTCGCCGACGGTCGTCTATGCCGGCTGCTGCCAGACTGGGAGATTACGCCGCAGCCGATGTATCTGGTGCATCCGCAGCGCAATCACCCGACACGACTGCAATCGGTGTTCCGTGCGTTCGCCATCGCATGGCTCGACGCGCCGGAACGGCAGGCGTTGTTGAGGTGATCGAAGCGAGCGGGGAGCGGTCACATGCGTGGCCTGTGCGTAGAATCGAGACCCGACGGCGGTGCGCGTGCCCGTAGCTTCAACTGTAGCGTTGCCCACTGCTTTCGGTCTGCGGCGGTTTAGCTGCGATCATGGTGTTGTCGTCCTGCTGTTTTGCGGATGCCGCACCGTTAGCGGCCTGTACCAGCGCAACTTGCGCCAACGACTCCTGAGCCGGTTGTCTGGCCGCATCCTGAATCACGACGCTGACGGTCCTGCAGAATTCGGAGCGTTCGTCGCCCTGTACGGCGATCAATCGCGTGCCGTCTTTGTTTAGCATCACTCGATTGATGTCGGGGAGATCCTGTTTGACCGCAGCAATGAGAAGCGCGGTGGCAATATTCCGATTCTATTCCTCAGATGCATTCCAGTGACGGATCGGATTCTTTTCCAACAGCTCATCGACCATCTTTGAAATCGAATGGCTCGACTTGTTTCCCAAGAGATAGAGCGCATGCTCGAATGACTGACCGGATGCGTTTGGCGAAGCGTTTGCCAACGCATCCGATTGGAGCTTGTGCAGTGCATCCGGACTTTTTGCGGTCGGCAGTAGATTGCCGATTTTCTCGAGTGTCGCTACATCCGCAGCGCCGGTGACCGTCAAGCCATGCTCTTTCTGAAATTTCGACACCGCCTGATACGTCGAATAACCGTAGTAAGTCTGATGATCGACCAGCGATAGATATCCAAGTTTGCTCAGATTGTCGCGCAATGCGCCGACTTCAGCGCCGGAATCGCCGATCTGCAGATACGCCTCCGACTTGCTGGATGGGCGCAGTAATTTTGTGTCTCCCTGTTTGAAGCCCTCCATCTGTTTCATCGCATGCACCAGAACGTCTTTTTCTTTCTGATTCATCTGCCCGAGCGTCTTGTCGCGCAGATTCACGCCGTTCTCATCGCCCACGGCATAGATCTTCTGTGCGTAAGCATCATGGTTGGCTTTGCCAGCGTAATCGTCTTTGGCGTAGAACTTGACGTACTGTTCAACGGTCATGTCCTGCTTGCGTTCTGCCAATTTTAGTTGAGCACGCTGACCGGCTTCCAGAGTTTC
>JAYVSK010000127.1:0-8149 GCA_043775395.1 Lysobacter sp.
GTAGTAAAGCGTGTCGAGATGACGCACGTAATAGCCGCCGATGCGTTCACCCTCACGCGGATCTAAAGAATCGGCGTGGACTGACAATAAAACTGCCCGCCTGACTGGCTTGATTTCTGGCTGTGCTGTTCGAACACATGGAAATCGTTCGGGTTGGCACCAGGAATCTCTTCGATGTAGCGACCGGGCATGTCATGAATGTCTTTAACCGACGATTTCGATATTGCCGATAAGATTTTTTTCATGGCAGCAGCATCGCGCGGCTGTCGTCGATGCTGGTCATTTCGCCAACCACCAGCCGGTGATGGCGTGCCGGGGTTGCGCTGCCCACGGGGCGACCAGCGTGACCTGATGGCGCTGCGGCACGCGAAACAGGCTGAGCGAATTCCAGCGCGGCAAGAAAGTTTCGGCCACGCCGCTTTCGGCATCGAGAAACTGCAGCTGCCCGCCCCAGTCCGGTCGCCATTCATGGCTGAGGTTGACGACGAAGGCATAGCGGCGGCCCTCGTCCTGGTCCAGATCTTCGTGCGGCATCAGGTAATGCCCGGGGCGATAACGGGTGCATTGCGCGGTGACGTGAGTGATCGATGCATCGTTGCCAAGATGGCGCGCGAAGTCGATGAATTCCGGCGTATTGAAAAAGTGCAGCGTGCCGCGAACCAGCAGCTCCGGATCCCAGCCTTCCTTCGAGGCTTTGACCAGCATGTAACTGTCGTAGGCGAACTGGTAGCCGTCGGCCGCGTGCGCATAGCCGCGCTGCAGCAGGCGCGCGTACTCGGCATCGTCGGGATAGGCACCGCGCGGCGACGTGCGCGATGCGCCTTCGCTGCGTTCGGCCAATTGCCAGGGCACTTGATCGGCGAGCTCACGTGCGAACGCATCGGCGGCGGCAGGCTGCAGAAAGTCGGGGATCTGGACGCGCGAGCGTTCCGCAAGCGCGCGCCGCCAGTGGTCGATATCGATCTTGTTGCTGATCATGGCGGTTCGGGGTAGAGAGCAGATTTGCCGCATCCTAGCCGATCAATGGCAGTGCTATACAGTCGTGTCGCATGAAGTCGTGTCGCATGAACCGGAAACGGTCCGGCCCATGTGCTGGTTCAATATCCGGCCGCCTGCCCATCCTTGCGCGACTCGCTGGCGCCGATATAGCCGCCGTCCGGATTCACCATGATCGCCTGATAGCCGCCGTACGGGCCGTCCGCGAAACGCACGCTGTGGCCTTTGCGCATCAGTGCGCGGATGGTCTCGATGGCATATCCGCTTTCCAGATCCACTTCGCCGCCGTCGGTCATCGCGGTGTTCTGCCCGGTGGGTTCGGTGCTGCCGTCGTGCTGGATGCGCGGCGCGTCGCCGGCTTCCTGCAGGTTCATGCCGAAGTCGATCATGTTGAGCAGAATCTGTACGTGGCCCTGCGGCTGCATTGCGCCGCCCATCACGCCGTAGCTCAACCAGGGTTTCCCGTCTTTGGTCACGAATGCCGGAATGATGGTCTGGAACGGCCGCTTGCCGGGTGCGTAACAGTTCGGGTGACGCGGCCTTTTATCGCAGTTTTTGAGCACGAACATCTCGCCGCGGTCCTGAAAAACAAAGCCCAGCCCCGGCGGCGCCATGCCGCTGCCCATGCCGCGATAGTTCGACTGGATCAACGACACCATCATGCCGTCGGCGTCGGCCACGGTCATATAGATGGTGTCGCCTTCATTGAGTTCAGGGATGATGCCGGGCTCGACGCTGCGCGCAGCCTTGTCCATCGACAGCAGCTTGCCGCGTTCTTTCGCATAGTCTTTTGAGATCAGACGCGCGACCGGGGTCTTGTAGAACGCGGGGTCGGCATAGGACGCGGCGCGATCGGCGAAGGCGATTTTTTTCGCTTCGACAAACAGGTGTACGTGCTCCACGCTGCCGAAGCCGTAGCTTTTCAAGTCGTAGGGTTCCAGCAGGTTCAAAATCTGCAGCGCGGAGATGCCCTGCCCGTTCGGCGGCAGTTCCCACACATCGTAGCCGCGATAATTCGTGCTGACCGGCTGGACCCAGTCGCCGGCGTGCGCGGCCATGTCCTCATAGCGCAGAAACCCGTCATTGGCTTTGAAATACGCGTCGATGGTGCGCGCGATCTCGCCTTTATAGAATACATCGCGGCCGCCGTTGGCGATCTTCTGCAGCGTGTTGGCGAGATTCGGATTGCGCCACGTCTCGCCCCTGCGCGGGCCGCGGCGTTTATGCGGCGTGCCGCCGTCGACGGTGAACTGTTCGGCAAAGCCAGGCCACTTCGACAGTCGCGGCACCGAGGCGTTCCAGTAGTACGCGATGACTTCGCTGAGCGGAAAACCGTCGCGCGCGTAGCCGATCGCCGGCGCGAGATTCTGCGCCATCGTACGTCGGCCGAATTTGCTGTGCAGTGCGAACCACGCATCGACTGTGCCCGGCACACTGACCGGCAGCGGGCCCTGCGGTGGAATATCGGTCAGGCCACGCCGTTTGAATTCATCCAGTGTCAGCGCTTTCGGCGAGCGGCCCGAACCGTTGTAGCCGTGAAGTTTCTTGGTCTTCGGATCCCACACGATCGCGAACAGATCGCCGCCGATGCCGTTGCCCGTGGGCTCCATCAAACCAAGCGCGGCATTGGCGGCGATAGCGGCATCGACCGCGCTACCGCCCTGCTTCATCACCTCCAGCGCGACCTGCGTTGCCAGCGGCTGCGAGGTAGCGGCCATCGCATGCGGCGCGTACACCTCGCTGCGGGTCGCGAACGGTTGGCCGGTCACGCGATCGGCGGAAACAGCGGCGCCGGTCGCCATACACAGCAGAGAGACGGATGCGAAAGTAATTGACAGCGTGCGCATGGAAACCGCCTCAAGCCCGGGGCGCACAGCGTAGCCCAACAGGCTGCGCCCCGTGGCACCGGTTGCGGCGATTGCGAAAAGCCGGGGCGCCGGAGCGCACCCTATGTCGCTATGCGCGTTGGGCGCGAAATCCTGCAATCAATGCATCGTTGTCAATCGCCGGCGAATACAGATATCCCTGCACCGCGATCACGCCGCAGTCGCGCAGGCACTGCGCCTGCGCTTCGGTCTCCACACCTTCGCCGACCACATCGATACCCAGATCTTTCGCCAATCCCACCAGCGCTTTGACGATGGCCAGATCGGCGCGGTCCTGCGGCAACCCGGCGGTGAAACCGCGGTCGATCTTGATGGTGTCGATCGGCAGATGTTTCAGATAACCCAACGAGCAATAGCCGGTGCCGAAATCGTCCAGCGCCACGCTGACCCCCAGCGCGCGCACCCTGGCAAGGGTCTTGGCGGCGGCATCGGGGTCGCGCAGCAGCATGGTTTCGGTGAGTTCCAGACACAGCCGCTCCGGCGGCAGCCCGGAGGAGGCCAGGGCGCTGTCGACGTCGGCGGCCAGGCCGCTTTCTTCGAACTGCCGCGCCGAAACGTTGACCCGCAGCATCGGCGCGACGCCATCGCGCGCGGGCCAGCGCATCGCCGCGTTGCAGGCTTCCAGCAGTACCCAGCGGCCCAGACGGACGATCAACCCGGAACTCTCCGCCGCTTCGATGAATTCGCCGGCGGGCACGATCCGGCCCTCGTTGTTGCGCCAGCGCAGCAGCGCTTCGGCGGAACGCCAGCGGCCATCGCGCAGATCGATCTCGGGCATGTAGTACAGCATCAGCTGGCCGTCGGCGAAGGCGTCGCGCAGCGCCTGCTCGGTGCGCATCCGCGCGAGCAGGCTGCGATGGCGGTCGGCGTTGAAGACTTTGCAGCGGCCAAGACCATTCGCACGCGCGCGCAGACTGGCGTTTTCCGCGTTGCGCAGCAGCGCGTCGGCCGATGGCGCGGCGAGATCGCGCGAGAATGCGATGCCGGCGGTTACCGTCGCGGGATAACCGGTGGGCGCTGCGGCATCGGTCTGGATCAGATCGATGCAGCGTTCGGCCAGCGCCAGCGCCTCGACTTCGCGCAGATGGCGGTGCGGGATGATCGCGAAAGCGTCTTCGCGCACCCGGGCCAGCGCAGCGTTGTCGGCGGTCAGCTCGCGCAGATGTTCGGCGCAGTCGACCAGGAAGTGATGGAAGCCGTCGACATCCAGCTGTTCGTTGCCGGCGGGCGGATCGATCTGCAGATGGATCACCGCCAGCCCCACATCGTTGTCGTGCAGCGGCCGCAGCGCGCTATGCGCGACTTCCAGCAGATGATCGCGGTTGGGCAGATTGGTGTGCGGATCATGGCGTTCGAGATACCGCAGACGGCTTTCGATCTCGCGCCTGCGGGCGATCTCGTAAGCGACCGCCACATAGTCGCCGATGCTGCCGGCGAAGGCGTGATCCTCGGGCCGCCACATCCGCGCGCTGCCCAGATGCTCGTGGCAGACAACGCCGAGCAGCTCGCCTTCGGCACGCACCGGCGCATCCAGCAGCGAATGGATATCGTGACGCCGCAGATAGGCGCCGAGCGCTTCCTCGGACGCGGACGCGGTGGCGTCGTGGTCGACATCGGCGATATCGACCACACGCACTTCGGCAAGCTGGGTGCCGTATTCGGAATCCAACAGCAGGGTTTCGTCGAAACCTGGCGGATTGTGTTCGCCGGTACGCCGGTCGAACGCATGAATACAACGCAGTTGGTGCGCTGCGGCATCCACGCGCCAGATGTTGACGCGTTCTACTTCGAGAGTCTCGGCGGCGACCTCGCAGATTTCGGCAATGGCGCTGTCGAAGGTGCAGTCTTCATGCCACACCCGCCTGCCCAGTGCGACCAAGGCGTGATTATGGCGACGCGCACGCGCGCCGCGGTCCAGCTGCTTTGGACTTCCCGCGCTCGCCATCATCGCCCCCCGCCCCTTCGCGAAATTCTGCAGTCGCCGGATCGGACCGCAGCGTTTTGAAGACCTGCCCCGCCAACAGTCGGATAATGCATATTCGCCGATTGTTCCCTCGATTTCAGTCTAGCCGTATTTCGCAGCGTGCGTGGGCAACGGATCAATTCACCGTGCAGGTCAACGTGACCGTCACCGAACCGTTGAGCGGCAGGGTCGGAAGCGTTGCGCCCGCTCCCTGCAGCGCGGCCACCAAGGCTGCGCCCGTGGGCACAGGACAGGCTGCGCCGCCGGCAGCAGTACAGCTGGCGGTAGTACAGGTCAGACCGGTCGGCGCCGGGTCGGTCAGCACCGAACCGTTGGCGGCATCGGGCCCGAGATTGGTCACAACGATGCTGTAGTTGGCCGTGGTGCCGGAGACCACCGTATCCGCCGCCTGGTCGACCTCGCCGTTGACGCCAGGAGTATTGGTTTTGGTCACCCGCAGATCGGCCTGACTTTTACGGGTATTGGTGAGCGTGCAGGTCAGGTCGTCGCCGGCAACCGCGGTCACGGTGACGCTGGTACCGCTGCCACTGGGCGTCTGCCCGCCGGCGAGAGCGTTGGTGCAGGCATAGGTGGTCGTGTAATTGGTAAGCAAAGCCCCGGCCGCACCCGCTTCGCTCAGGGTGTAGATCGCGCCCAAAGCACCCGGATTAAGCGTTGCAACGCCTGTGGCAGTGGTCCCTGCACCGGTGGTGGTTACTGTGGCGGGGCCGCCCGTGCCGGCGATGGTCAGCGCGAACTGGTCGGCCGCGATGAAACGACCGCTTGGCAGCGCTTTCTGCAGACGCAGGATCGGCAGCTGGGTGTTGGTGAAGGTGCAAGTGAAGCTGACGCTGGCACCGATCTCAACGCCGGTGAGGGTGTACGTGCTGCCGGTGAGGCTGCCAACCGTGGTACCGGCAGCGTTGGTGCAAGTCGCACCCGTCAGCTGCCAGCCCGCCGGCAACGTATTTTCGTTGATGGTGACCGCCGTGGTCGGCGAGGAGATGGTGTAGGCCAGCGTCGCGGTGCTGGCGGTATCGCCATCGACCTGGGTGGGCGTGTTGACCACCGTAGTGGTGACTGTGCCGGTGGTCTGCACCGTGTTGGTCAACGTGTAGCCGAACGCGCCGCCGACGCCACCCAGCGTAGTTTTGCGCAAAATCAGTTTGCGCGACACGGTGAACTGGTAGTCCTCCACTTCACCGCTCTGCACCGTGCTGATCGGCGTATTGCAGTTGTCGAGCGCGGCGTTGTTGGTACAGACGCGGAAGCGGGCGAAGGTCGGGCCGATGATCGCAGTCAGCGGTACGGCGATATTGAGATTGGTCGTGCCGACCGCGACCGCCTGGGCCGTAATCATCTGTTCGCCGGCATCGTTGAAATCGCCGTCGGCGTTCCAGTCGAACCAGACGCTGAGAAAACCAGACGCGCTCTGGATGCTGACCGGGACGATGGTGGTTTCGCCGGTGGGCAGCAGCGGCGTGAGCGTCACCCCGTCTTCGTCATCGGTGTTGTTGACATCGTCGCCGGTGGCGGTGGCGTTGTTCAGCAGCGCGGCATCGGCATCGACGCTGGCACCCATGCGGATGCCGCCGAGGGTGTGGGTTGGATTGCCGTAGCTGATCGGCGCATCGCCCACGTCGGCATTGTCGGATTCCAGCAGAAAGGACGCATTGGTCGCGCCATAGGCGAGAGTGGCGACCGCACCGGCCATTTGCAGCGTGTACAGACTGGCCGGGGTTGCGCCGCCGTTGCGGAACCAAGCGCCGCCAGTGAAGCCGTTCGGCTCATTGATGACGTTACCATTGGGATCGTCGTAATTGCCGCCGGCGTTAGTGACCGACAGCGTCGCCAGCGCGACATGGCCCGCGGGCGTCAGGAACCCTTCTGTGCTGGCATTCGCACCCGTGAGCAGCTTGCCGTCATCGGCTTCGTCGGGCGCCTGGCCCGCATCGTAGGCCGCTGGTGCCAGCGATGCGTTTGCCGGCGTACCTGCGACGACCTGTGCGGTCGCCGTTGCATTGCGCACAAAACCTGTCACCGTCTGTTCGACGTTCTGAAACACCGAAGCGATCAGCAGCGCATCATCGCCGGCATTGGATGGCGCGACGGTATCGGGCAACGTGATGATGACGGTGCCCGATGCCGCGCCGCCCAGCAGAGTGTTGATCTCGTTCTCGAACAGCACTACGTGGTAGCTGGCGACGGTGAAGAACGAAGTGCCGGCCGGCGAACCGGTCGGCGAAGTGTTGATGGTGATGAAGCGGGTATCGCCGCTGGGCGTGCCGCCGATCACCAGCGCGTTCTGCTTGTTGATGGTGCCGCCGGGGCCGACGATGCGCGCAGTGAGCTGATTGTTGCTGGTGGTGGCCGGCGGCGTGCCGATACGCGGCTCGGGATAGTTGTCGCCAAGACCGGTGCCGGCAGTGTTGCCGCTGACGCATAGACCGCCGGTGACATCCGCGTTAGAACAGTGATCGCGTTCGAAGGTAGGCCAGATGAACAGCACGCGATTCTTGCCGCTGGGGATATTGAAGCTGGCGATGGTGGGCGTGCCGGTCGCGGTGGCGCCGGTCGCAGTCGCAGTTTGCGTGTTGAGCTGCTGCACCTGTGCGGCGTGGGCAGCCTGGATGCACGCAAACGGCAGGACCGCAGCAAGCAGCATTGCCGGCAATGATTCCGCAGCGCTATTTCCGCTGCGCGACATCAACGTACTCGCGATGTGAACCCACATCCGACTCGCTTTCATGACAATCCTTTTGTTGCGTTTCGCTTCCCTGGCGAACCACCCCTGCTCGGCACGTCACACATACGCACGATGCCGCCCGACGGCGGCAGTGGTATTGGTGATCCATCGCGTGCTGAAAAAGACCGGTCAACCAGTGGTCCGCTTGCAAGATAAGCGGGAGCGACATTGCGCTCATACCTGTCATCTGTAACAGGTTGGATTTTTTGAAGGGCGATACGACTGCGGTGACATCGCCGCGTCGAGCGATGCACGTATCATCGAAAAAAATGATGCTTGCTTTCCAACACTGTATTTACTGGGCGAGGACGATTGCTAATCGACAGTATTCATCCGTCATGGCATGCGCCGCTCAGGCAAGGGTCGGCACGGCAAAGCGACTCAAGCGGAGACCGATTCGGGTCTTACGCACACCACGCTGCTGACGGTGCAGGTCTTGACGGTCTATCGGGGCCGGCACACTGACGTATGCAGCATTCCCGCAATGGAAGCCAGCGAAAACAGGAGCATGTCAACGAGTCGCTGCGAATCGACTTGACGCCACTCCCCACTGCACGC
>JAYVSK010000128.1:0-12880 GCA_043775395.1 Lysobacter sp.
GCGCGTTTGGCTTTCCTGCAGCTGTTTCAGCCGCTGTCGCCGGCCGGCGGCGGAATCGTTCTGCGGCAGCGACGGATGCAAACGGGGGAACAGGCGCGAGGCGATCGACATATGCATTCCTTGGCATGAGTGATGGGGTAAGCAGGGCAGTGGATCACGGCGGGCGTGACGCTACGAGCATAAACCGAATTTCGGCGCGCGAGTCCGGTTAGCATGGGTTTGTTTTCGCGTATCGCAATCTGCATGCGCTGATCCAAACCAAGAGGCCCGCATGCCGAACCCGCTTTACGACCGACTGTTCGCGCCGCTGGCCGATAGGGCTGAGCCTTTCCTCATGCTGGGCGACGGGGCCATGATTTCCGGCATCGAATTCCTGACGATGGTCCATCGCGCCGCCGGTGCACTGCGCGCACACGGCATCAGTGCAGGTGACCGGGTTGCCGTGCAGGTCGCGAAGACCCCGCAAGCCTTGGCCGTTTACGGCGCGACGGTTGCGGTGGGCGCAGTGTTCCTACCGCTCAATACTGCCTACACCGCAGCGGAAGTGGATTACTTTGTTGGCGATGCCTCACCGGCGCTGCTGCTGGTCGATCCTGCACGGGCAGACGCGCTGGCGTCCATCGCCGCCGCACATGGGGCGACACTGTTGACGCTGGATGCGGATGGGCGCGGGACGTTTCGTGATCTGTGCGATGCGCAGTCGGATGTCTTCACCGCCGAAGACCGCGACAACCATGACATCGCCGCATTGCTTTATACCTCAGGCACCACCGGGCGCTCGAAGGGCGCGATGCTCACGCACGGCAACCTGCTGTCGAACGCCGAAGCGCTGGCGCGCGAATGGCGGTTCACACCGACGGATGTGCTGCTGCATGCGCTGCCGATCTTTCACATCCACGGGCTGTTCGTAGCGACGAATGTGGCTCTGCTCAGCGGCGCGTCGATGCTGTTTCTCCCTGGTTTTGATCTTGGCGCGATCCTGCGCCTGCTGCCGCGCGCGACCGTGCTGATGGGCGTGCCCACGTTCTATACGCGCCTGCTGGATGCGCCGGGTTTTGATCGCGCACTGTGCGAAGGCATGCGCCTGTTCGTGTCGGGCTCTGCGCCGCTGCTCGCGGACACGCACAGTGCGTTCGAGGCCCGCACCGGGCATCGCATCCTCGAACGCTATGGCATGACCGAAACCAATATGAACACCTCGAACCCCTACGACGGCGAGCGCCGCGCCGGCACCGTCGGCCTGCCGCTGCCGGGCGTCGACGTGGTCGTTACCCACCCCGACACCGGCGCGCCTTTGCGCGCAGGCGAAACCGGCGCGGTCGAAGTGCGCGGCCCCAACGTATTCAAAGGCTATTGGCGTTTGCCCGATAAAACATCGGAAGATTTTCGCGACAACGGCTTTTTCATCACCGGCGACCTCGGCTGTTTCAGCGATGACGGCTATCTGACATTGGTCGGCCGTCAGAAAGACCTCATCATCACCGGCGGCTTCAACGTCTACCCGAGGGAAATCGAGCTGTTACTCGATGAGCAACCCGGCGTGCTGGAATCCGCGGTGATCGGTGTCGCGCATCCCGACTTCGGCGAAGCGGTGATTGCAGTGCTGGTGGCGCGGCCGAATGCAACGCTTGATCTTATTGCGATGGATGCGGTGTTGCGCGAATATCTGGCGCGATACAAGCAGCTGAAAGCATTGGAGGTCGTCGCTGAACTACCGCGCAATACGATGGGTAAAGTGCAGAAAAATATCTTGCGAAATCGTTATGCAACACTGTTCACGCCTGCAGTCCAGGCCAATCCCTAGGGCGGGTTCAAGCCCGCCATTGCCATGACATGCTCAATCGCGCAACCAGCGCAGCATTATCGGATATTGCACCGGCCCGCAGCCGACAGTAAAACCGCGCGACATAGTCATCCCGTTCTCGCATAATCCGCGTAGCCCGGGATACACGCCAAAGGTGTACATCTGAAGCAACTCCTGTGCTTTGCCGTGATAGCCGCCGTCGTGGATCAGCACCTCCATGGGAAGCGCAAGCTCGACCGCCGCTGCATACGCCCACGCCATCGCCTCCAGCTCGCCTGCGAATGCGACATCGGCATCATTCGGCGCATCGCCGTGCGCATCATTGCGCAGCGCAGCGGGCAGCACCGCCAAATGCCCGGCTTCGTGCAGCAAGTCGCCGGGCCACAGTAGTTTGTCGGCGTCGACCACCAGCCCGCCAGCACGCAGCGCGATGCCGGGCAGGAAGGTATCCGCAGCCAACGTCTCTTCCGCGATGGGCAGACCGATGCGGGCGAGGAAAGCGAACATGGCGGAGTAGTGTTCGGCGTGATGCATCACGTAACCCTAACGGAACCGCGATCGTTTGCGTAGGGTGGGTCATCGACTCAGTGTTTTGGGTTTTCAAGATGCCGGGTCGATAACTCAGCTTACGGGCGGCATGTACCCGACAAGATCATTCACCGCCATCGCCACCACCACGGCTCTGCGCCCCCTGTGATGGCGACTGCGTGCGTGAACCGATCCGCATCGTCGGGCCTTGTATGCCGTCCTGTTCCTGCTGTTCCTTACGCGCCTGCTCCTCGGCTTGTGCCTTCGCCAATGCTTGCTCCCGCGCCTGCACCATCGTCTGCGCGACCGTCGAAGATTGTTCCATCGAAGTCTGGAGCGACTGTTCGACGTTTGTACCCGCGCGGCGGCAATAGTCGGTCGTCGGATCGCCCTGCACAGGAATCAGCGTGGCGGGCATGCCTAGGATATTGTGCGTGCTCGCACACAGCGCATCGACGCGGGTTGCGAACTTGTCTTCGGCAAGAAACTGCGCCACCACGCCGGCCGCGAGCCGGCTTTTCTCGTCCTGCATCAGTAAACCCGCTGGCACCACGTCGCCACGCTCGATCTGACTCAACGCCTGCGTGTACATCGCATGCGCCGGATGTGAGACATCGGACATCAATGGGGGTGCGACAACTCGCTGCGCGACCGATTGCTCCGGTTCTGGTGTGCCTTGAATGCCATTGCCTTTGCTGCGCAATGTCATCGGTTGATAGCTGCCCCGACTGGTATCGACGAGCGAGAATCCATCATCGCCCAAGCGCAGGCCGGTACTCTCCAACTGCGTTTTGGTGAGCCCCAGCGTCTCCATGTCCAACTTGATCGTCGGCGGGTTGACCCAGTGACGGGTGTCGTCCGCAAGCTGCTGCACCAGATATGCGCCGTAGTAGTTCGTGTAGTCCGCTGCGCCGCCCGCGCCGAGACTGGTCCGTGGGTTGTCGAAATGGCATTGCGCGACCGGCTCCAGATTGATCGGGCCTGCTTTGGGTAAACGGGTGTCGGACAGTTGCATATCGGTGTCGAGGACGATGCCTGCTTCGAGTCGAGGGTTTTTCTCTGGGCCTGTCACGCAGTCCGTTGATGCGTTGGCACGCTGAAGCATCTCCGCTCTGTTTGGCGGTGTTCCTTTGACGTATTCGATCCTACTCGCCAGTGCATTCCAGCCGTGAATCTCCGCCTGCGCTTCGTTGTGGCGGGTATCGCGGATAAATGCCCCCACCAATCCCGTCGCGTCA
Organism: Lysobacter sp.; assembly: GCA_043775395.1. Taxonomy (GTDB): domain Bacteria; phylum Pseudomonadota; class Gammaproteobacteria; order Xanthomonadales; family Xanthomonadaceae; genus Lysobacter_I. The sequence continues at coordinate 3,571 of JAYVSK010000128.1, forward strand.
AACTCGCCGCCGGGGCCGGCCGCCTGAATGCCTTTCGTGATAGAGCCCGTCGTGTAGTAAAGCTCTTTTCTTGCCTGTTCTGCATAAAGCGCGTGACCGGTTTCGTGACCCAGCGTGCTAGTGATCGCGTCAATTTTCTTATATTTCTGATCGAAAGCTCCTGGCGCGAACGTATCTGGGCTGATGTAGAGCGCACGCTTACCATCATCGTAATGTCCGCCCTCATTAGCGCCGGGAACGCCTATATCGATATGCTTTAACGTGCCAGCGTTAACAGCCTCAGTCATGATCTGCCGCAGATAAAGCGAAGTAGCAATGGCATCTTCTATGTCTGCGCGCTCCTTTGCTGGAAGGCTATCAGTCAAATGTTGGAGGTTGGGGGGAATTTTAGTCATCGAAAGGATCTCCACCGAAACTGATACTCTTGATACAGTAAGCACTGTTTTCGTTATCACTTATCCGGTACACGTACACCATCGTTCCTATAGCAGCCCTCGAATCCATATTCTCTCTGCGGAACCCCCACCACTGGGTTCCTTTCAACCGAAGCATTCTCTCGGTGCGCGTATAACCCATTGCCACCATTTCGTTCGAAAGTGACTCGAATTCCAGCGTGCAATAGCTCGGTGAGCGACCTTTGTCATAATCGAAATCGTAATCCAAGCCGATGCTGATTGTTGGAGGCTCATCCAAACGATTTAATTCGGCGACGAGGATTCCATACTGCCAACCCTCTGTAGTGCGACCGTCGTAACCATAGCCTTCAGTCATTTCTGGATCACGCTGAAGTCGAACCTGAAGAGTTTTTTCCACATTCGCCCGCTCCAAATCCTCCAACCTCTTAAAACTCTCCGCCAGCGCCAAAATCTGTCGCCGCAACTGCGCCGCCGGGATCGCCGGTCCACGCACAGGCTCGGTAGCCTTCTCGTCAGTGGGCGCGGCAGGTTTGGCTTCGGCCACCTCCGCAGTGGGCGGAACTGCCGCAACCGCAGGCATCGGTTCAACCTGCGCAACTGCCGACGCATCCGGAGCCACGACTGCGGTCGATTCGACCCTCGCGGCTATGTTCTCCGCTCCACACGCCGTCAATGCGCTGCCTGTTGCAAGTGCGGCTACGGCCGCTACGGTGGTCCATCGCATCGTCGTGTCCTCATTGGGGGGAATGCTCGCTGGGATGGTCGTCGGAACGACCGGGCGCGGCAGTAGGGGCTTTCGCTTGGGCACAACAGGCACTCCCCCCGGCGGCAAGGCACCGAGTTCGCGCCACGTCCGTTCGTTGATCTGAGCCAGTGCGCGCAACAGCACCTGTTCATGCGCCGGATCGGGGCGCTGACCCCGTCGCCAGCCCGGTCCATTTTCGCTGTCGTCCACCGCGCACCACTCCACCTGTTCCTGTCTCGATGGTCGTATCCGGATGCTGGGGTGTCAATCCACCGCTTCCCGGCGAGCCGACGCTCACCGCTTCGGCAATCCATCGGGGAACAGTGCAGATTCGTAGGGCGGGCTCAAGCCCGCCATCGCCATGACATGCTCAATCGCGCAACCAGCGCAGCATTGCCGGATATTGCAGTGGTATGGGTACGTCGTGATAAAAGCACCCAAAAATTCGCACAAAATATGACGTAGATCCTACGTTTTTTAATGCAGTCACTGTCAATGATCATGAGGCGTGCCATGAGTTCGGAATGGGAAAAAGCCGGCATCGCCGGCTTTTCGTCCAATCATCCGCTCACCCCAAAAGCCGGTGCGCCTGGGCGCACCCTATGACAACCGCGCCAACGCAAACGTCCCGCGCCCGCTGGTTGCGGTGATGAGCGACAACACGCGCGTGACTTCGCTGTCGACCATGTCCCAGTCGAAGCGCCAGGTCCAGTTGTGATCGCCGACAGTGCCCGGCGTATTCATTCGATGCTCCAGCCCTAACCCCAGCACATCCTGCAGTTGGCAGACGGCCATGTTGGCGACAGAGTTGCAGCAGGCGCGGATCATCGCCCAGTGGGCGTCGTGGTGGTGTGCGGGCAGGTAGCTGCCGGCGTAGGCGCGTTCGTGGTCGGTGGCGGTGTGCCACCAGCCGCGGACGGTGTGGTTGTCGTGGGTGCCGGTGTAGGCGACGAAGTTGCGGCCCCAGTTGTGCGGCAAAAACAGGTCGGTGGCGTCGCTACTGAAGCCGAACTGCAGGATTTTCATGCCGGGGAAGCCGCAGTCATCGCGCAGTGCGATGACATCCGGTGTGATCAGGCCGAGGTCTTCGGCGATGATCGGCAGCGGGCCGAGCACGCGTTCGATCGCGTCGAACAGGGCTTTGCCGGGCCCGGGTTTCCATTCGCCTTCTTCGGCGGTGGGGCAGGTTGCGGGGATGTCGTAATAGCCGGCGAAGCCGCGGAAGTGGTCGATGCGGAACACATCGGCCTGGCTCAGCGCGCGGCGCAGGCGTGCAGTCCACCATGCAAAATCTTCTTTCGCCATCAAGTCCCATCGATACAGCGGATTGCCCCAGCGTTGGCCGGTGGGTGCCATCGCGTCCGGCGGGCAGCCGGCGACTGAAGTGGGTTGATAGGCGTCATCCAACATGTACAGGTCGGGGCGCGACCAGCAGTCGGCGCTGTGGTGGGCGATGAAGATCGGCAGGTCGCCCATGACCGCAATACCGCGATCGTTGGCGTACTGCTTCAGCGCCTGCGATTGGGTATCGAAACACCATTGCACGAACGACCAGAAGCCGATTTCGTTCGCGTGTTCTTTGCGTGCAGCGGTCAGTGCAGCGGCGTCGCGCGTACATAGCGGCGCGGACCACTGCCACCAGGGTGCGCCGCGGTGCGCGGTTTCCAGCGCCATGAACAGGGTGTAGTCGTCCAGCCAATCGGTCTGCTGCACGGCCCACGCCGCGAATGCAGCGCGTTCGCCGGTATCCCGTTTGGCGATGAACCCGGCGTATGCGCTGCGCAGTTGCGCATGGCGCCAGCCGATGATGTGGCCAAAGTCGACGCGATGTGGATCGAAGGCTTCATCGGGCAGCGTGGGAGCCATCAGCCAGCCGGCCGCGATCAGCGGCCCCAGCGCCACCATGAGCGGACTGCCGGCGAACGCCGACACGCTCTGATACGGCGAATTACCTGGGCCGATGGGGTTGGTGGGCAGCCACTGCCAGACCCGCTGTCCTGCCGACTGCAGCCAATCGACGAAGCGATAGGCATCGGGCCCCAAATCGCCGATGCCGTGCGGGCCGGGCAGCGAGGTGACGTGCAGCAGGATGCCTGCAGAGCGCTGATCGAGATCGATCATGATGAGTGTGTCTCCTGGGGGTGCGTATCGCGGCGCAACAGCAGCAGCGTGCGGAACGGTACTTCGAACGTGGAGGCGTTGCCTTGTGTCAGCGTCTGCGGCGCATGCGTACCGCTGCTGTCCACCGCCAGCCGCCACGGGCCGTTGGGCAGACGGAAGCGTGTGGGCTGTGCGCCGGGATTGAACACGATGCACCAGCGCGGCGGCGACGCGGTGTTGGCGGCGAGCTGGCAGGCGAATGCATATGCATGCGCATCGTGCCAATCGTCGACCTGCATGGCTTCGCCGTCGGGCCGCAGCCAGTGCAGCGCGGGTTCGTTCGGATCGGGTGTGGTTGCGAACCAGCGCGGGTGACGCAACAGCGGGTCTTCGCGACGCAGCGCGATCAGCGATGCGACGAAATCGATATCGTCATCGCCGACCGACTGCCAATCCAGCCATCCGATTGCATTGTCCTGGCAATAGGCATTGTTGTTGCCGCGCTGACTGTTGCCGAACTCGTCGCCTGCGCAGAGCATCGGCGTGCCCTGCGCAAGCAGGGTCGTGGCCAGCAGCGCGCGGCGCACGCGGCGGCGGATATCAATCACCAGCGGATGGTCGCTGGGGCCTTCGATGCCGAAATTCGCGCAGACTTCGTGCGAATGCCCATCGCGGCCGTGTTCGCCGTTGGCGAGATTGTGTTTGTCGCGATAGGTGACGACATCATTGAGCGTGCGGCCGTCGTGCGCGGCGATGAAATTGACGCTGGCCGCGGGCAGGCGATGGCCGTGATGGAACACATCGCTGGAGGCGGTGAAACGACGCGCGAATTCGCTGCGCCCGATCGCCGCACCGTGATGCGCATCATGGCCCAGCCAGTAGCTGCGTACAGCGTCGCGGAAGCGGTCGTTCCATTCGATGAAACGCCCGGGCAGATGTCCGAGCTGATAGCCGTCGTGGCCCAGATCCCAGGGCTCGGCGATCAGATGCACCTGCGACAGCGTGGGATCCTGACGCAGTGCGACCCAGAACGGCGCGGATGGATCGAAGCCCTGGCGCGTGCGTCCGAGCGTGGGCGCGAGGTCGAAACGGAAGCCATCGACGCCCATCACCTCGACCCAATAGCGCAGCGAATCCAGCGCGAACTGGGTGACGCGCGGGTGGATCAGGCGCAGGGTATTGCCGCAGCCGCTGGCATTTTCGTAGCGACTGCGGTCGTCAGCCTTGAGGCGGTACCAGCTGGGATTGTCCAGCCCGCGGAAGCTGATCGTCGGGCCGTTTTCATCGGCTTCTGCGGTGTGGTTGAACACCACGTCGAGCACCACTTCAAAACCTTCGGCCTGCAGCGCAGCGACCATCGCGCGGAATTCTTCGATGACGCTGCCGGTGTTTGAATCGCCTGCTTTACGCGACGCCGCATAGCGCGCATCCGGGCAGAAGAAGCCGATGGTGTTGTAGCCCCAGTAGTTGCCGAGACTGCGGTCGCTGAGATGCTGTTCGTCGATCGCGGTGTGCACCGGCAGCAGCGACAGCGTCGTCACGCCGATGCGCTTGAGGTGCGCGATGGCCGCCGGATGCGCCAGCCCGGCATAGGTGCCGCGCAGTCCGTCGGGAATGTCGGGCAGCGCCATCGTGAAACCTTTGACGTGCAGCTCGTACAGCACCACCTCCGACAGCGGCCTGCGCGGATACAGCGCGGCCCGTGGTGCCGGCGCCAGCGGCGCGGTCACGCGCGACTTCAGTGCGAACGCGCCGTTGTCGCGGGTGTCGAGTACGCGTGCGCCCTCCGGGTGCCCGTGTACGTAAGCGAACTGTTCCGGCCGCCATTCGAAGCGACCGACGATGTCGCGCGCGTATGGATCCAGCAACAATTTGTGCGGATTGAAGCGATAGCCGGATTCGGGCTTGTAGCTGCCGTGCGCGCGATAGCCGTAAATCAGGCCGGGCTGCGCGTTGGGCAGCACCCCGGAAAACACGCTGTCCTCGTCCGGATGCAGAACGTAACGTTTCAGTTCGTGCGTGCCGCTTGCGTCGAAGACGCACAGTTCGATCTGTTTTGCGCGCTGCGAAAACACCGCGAAATTCACGCCAGCGTCGTGTGTGTCGGTTTCGACGACATGCGTGCCCAATGGTGCGGCGCGGCCGGGCAGCAGATGTTCGGGAAGCGGGTCAGTCATGGTGTGTGTCACCTACATCCGCAATTGCGACAGATGTATTGCAGTTACGCCTGCCCCTCATCCGGCGCTGCGCGCCACCTTCTCCCCGCTGCGCGGGGAGAAGGGAACAGCGAATCAGTGCTGCGGGAGATGCCACGCGAAATAGCGATGCCAACGTGGTTCCCTCTCCCCGTGCATCGCACGGGGAGAGGGTGGCCGAAGGCCGGGTGAGGGGCGCTCTTCGGGACAGATTGCAGCTGCGTTCGCCCCTCATCCGGCGCTGCGCGCCACCTTCTCCCCGCCGCGCGGGGAGAAGAGAAACGCCCATTGCGATGAGAGTCGAAAGCGATGCGCGATCCAAGAGATGGCCGCTCATGCCGGCACCAGCACCAGCGTCGCCAACGGCGGCAGCATCAATGACAGCGAGCGCGCGCAGCCATGGGCCGGCACTGAATCCGCGTGCAGCGTGTGCATGCCGTTGCCTAGATCCGCGCCGCCGTAGTGGCGCGAGTCGGTGTTGATAGCTTCGCGCCAGTACGCCGCAGCGTCGTCGGGCACGCCCAACCGATACCCATGACGTGGCACCGGGGTGAGATTGCAGATCACCAGCGCGGCGCCGCCGTGGCCATCGCGACGGATCCATGCGAACACCGATTGTTCGCTGTCGTCGCCGCTGATCCACGCGAAGCCGGCGCTGTCGCAGTCGAGACGGTGTAGCGCAGGCGTGGCGCGATACCGCGCGTTGAGATCGCGCACCAGATTGCGCATACCCGCATGTTCGGGTTGGTCGAGCAGATGCCACGGCAGCGCTTCGTCGTGACGCCATTCGCCCGGCTGCGCGAACTCCTGGCCCATGAACAACAGCTTCTTGCCTGGATGGCCCCACATGAAGCCCAGATAGGCGCGCAGGTTCGCGAACTGCTGCCACGTATCGCCTGGCATCTTCGCAAGCAGCGAGCCCTTGCCGTGCACCACTTCGTCGTGCGAGAGCGGCAGGACGAAGTTTTCGCTGAAAGCGTAAACCAGGCTGAAGCTCATGGTGTTGTGATGCCAGCGCCGATTGACCGGATCTTCGTGCATGTAGCGCAGCGTGTCGTTCATCCAGCCCATGTTCCATTTGTAATGAAACCCCAGGCCGCCGACATCGGTGGGCGCGGAGACGCCGGGAAAACTGGTGGATTCTTCGGCCAGCGTGATCGCGCCCGGTACGTCGCCGCCGACCCGGGCATTGATGGTCTGCATCAGCGAGATCGCTTCCAGATTCTCGCGGCCGCCGAACGCATTGGGCACCCATTCCCCGGCGTCGCGCGAATAATCGCGATACAGCATCGACGCGACCGCATCCACGCGCAGGCCGTCGATGCCGAACTGTTCCAGCCAGTGCAGCGCGCTGCCGGCGAGGAACGCGCGCACTTCGGTGCGGCCGAAGTTGTAGATCAGCGTGCCCCAGTCGCGATGTTCGCCTTCGCGCGGGTCGGCGTACTCGTACAGCGCCGTGCCGTCGAACTGCGCCAAGCCAAACGCATCTTTCGGAAAATGCGCGGGTACCCAGTCGATCAGGACGCCAACGCCATGCGCGTGACAGGCTTCAACGAAACGGGTGAAGCCTTCGGGTGAGCCGAAGCGCGCGGTCGGCGCGAACATGCCCAGCGTCTGGTAGCCCCATGAGCCGTCGAATGGATGCTCGGATACCGGCATCAGTTCGATGTGGGTGAAGCCCAGATCGGCCGCATATGCCGGCAGCTGTGCGGCGAGCGCATCCCAATCGAGACAATGTCCGCTGTGATCGAGCCGCCACGAGCCCGGATGGACTTCGTAGATGCTGATCGGCGCATGCCTGTCGTTGGCGGCGGCGCGTGCCGGCGGCAGTGCGCGCATCGGCATCGGCGCGGCGACTTTGCTGGCGGTGTCCGGGCGCAGCTGCGAGGCGCGCGCGAACGGGTCGGCTTTTGTCGGCAACAGCGTGCCGTCGGCGGCGACCAGTTCGAATTTGTACAGATCTCCCGCCGCGGCGTGCGGCACGAAAATTTCCCACACGCCGGCGGTGTGGCGCAGCCGCATCGGGTGACGGCGGCCGTCCCAGGCGTTGAAATCGCCGACCACGCTGACCCGTCGCGCGTTCGGCGCCCAGACCGCGAAGCGCACGCCGTCGACGCCATTGATGGAGCAAAGATGCGCGCCCAGAAAATGCTGGGGACGCAGTTCTCGGCCTTCGCGGAACGCAAGCAAAGTGTCTTCGTCCAGCTGTGGACCGAATGCGAACGTGTCCGCGTAGATGTCGCGGCTGCCGTCGCCCCAGCGCACGCCCAGCCGATAGTCGAAGCGTTCGCGCCGCAACGGTACGCGCGCTTCGAAAAAACCGTCGCGATGATGCAGCAGATCGGTCAGCGACTTGCCGCTGGCCGCGTCGATCAGTTCCACCGAAGCGGCGCCCGGAAGCAGCGCGCGCACCCACAGCTTGTCCGCAGCATCGGCATGCAGGCCCAGCACCGCGAACGGGTCCGGATGCCGCGCCGCCAGCAGTGCATCGATATCGTCAGGATTCAACATGCCGAGCTGCCCGCACTGCGCGGTTTGGGCGCAGCCCATACCTGCGTTGCATATTCATGCACGGTGCGGTCGGTCGAGAAGAATCCCATGCCGGCGATATTGCGCAGTGCGCAGGCGTTCCACGCGCTGCGGTCCCGATACAACCCATCCACGCGAGCCTGGGTGGCGAAATAGTCGGCGAAATCGGCGACCAGCAGATAAGGATCCGCGCCGAGCAGACCGTCGATCAGCGCGCGATAGCGTTTCGGCTCGCCCGAGCTGAAGGCGCCGCCGCCGATCGCGTCCAGTACCTGCTTCAGCGCGATGTTCTGGCTGGCGATCCAGCGCGGGTCGTAACCGACCGCGCGCAGTCTGGCGATGCCGTCGGTGCGCAGCCCGAACACGAACATGTTCTCCTCGCCCATCGCCTGGGCCATTTCGATGTTGGCGCCGTCCCAGGTGCCGATGGTCAGCGCGCCGTTCATCGCGAACTTCATGTTGCCGGTGCCCGAAGCTTCGGTGCCTGCGGTGGAAATCTGTTCCGACAGATCGGCGGCGGGAATGATGGTTTCGGCGAGGCTGACGCTGTAGTTCGGCAGGAATACCAGTTTCAGTTTGCCGCCGATGCGCGGATCGCTGTTGATCACGCGGCCGATATCGTGGGCGAGGCGGATGATCTGTTTCGCGGTGTGATACGCGGATGCGGCCTTGCCGGCGAAGATCACGGTGCGCGAGGTCCAACCCTGTCCGTCCGGGCCATCGGGCTGCGCCAGCATCGCTTGATAGCGCGCCACCACGTGCAGCAGGTTGAGCAGCTGGCGTTTGTATTCGTGGATGCGCTTGATCTGTACGTCGAACATCGATGCGGGATCGACTTCCACGCCCAGCTCGTCGCGGATCAATGCGGTGAGCCGCTGTTTGTTGGCCTGCTTCACATCGGCGAATCGCTGGCCGGTGGCGCGGTCGTCGGCGTGCGCGCGCAGCTGCGCCAATGCGCCCAGATCGCGACGCCAGCCGCTGCCGATGGTGTCGTCCAGCAGCGACGAGAGGCCGGGATTGGCCTGCTGCAGCCAGCGTCGCGGGGTGACGCCGTTGGTGACGTTGATGAAACGGTCGGGGAAGAGTTTCGCGAAGTCGGCGAAAATAGTGTCGACCATCAGTTCCGAATGCAGCTTGGCGACGCCGTTGACGCGATGCGATGCCAGCACCGCCAGCGCCGCCATCTTCACTTTGCGGCCCTGGGTTTCGTCGATCAGCGATACGCTCTGCACCAGGCGAGCGTCGTCGGGAAAACGGGCGCGTACGTCGGCAAGAAATTCGTGGTTGATGCGGTAGATGATGTCCAGATGCCGCGGCAGCAGCGC
>JAYVSK010000129.1:0-8923 GCA_043775395.1 Lysobacter sp.
CGGTGCTGCATCTGAAGGATGAACTGCTGCATCGCGGCGTCAATGAAGGTTTCAGCGGCGGCGAGAAAAAGCGCAACGAGATCTTCCAGCTCGCGGTGCTGGAACCGAAGCTGGCCATTCTCGACGAAACCGACTCCGGTCTCGATATCGATGCGCTCAAAGCCGTCGCCGACGGCGTGAACGCGGTGCGCAGCCCGGATCGCGCCTTCGTGGTCATTACCCACTACCAGCGCCTGCTCGATTACATCAAACCGGATGTGGTGCACGTGCTGGCCGACGGGCGCATTGTCGAAAGCGGCGGACCGGAACTCGCGCTGGAGCTTGAAGCCCACGGCTATGCCTGGATCAAAGACCGCGTCGCGCCCGAGACGACGGCGCGATGAGCGCCCTGCTCGACGCCTTCGCGACCGCGTTCGACAGCCTTGCCCAGCGCGAGGCCGCGGGCCTGGGCGAGCATCGACGCGCCGCGCTAGCCGCTGCGCTTCGCGACGGTCTGCCAGGGCCACGCAGCGAAGCCTGGAAATACACGCCACTGCGCGCACTGGAGCGGCGCGCGTTCATACCGACTGCAGCCACCACTGACATCGACCACACCGCGCTCGCGGCCGCGCTGAACAGCATTCCGACGCCGCGACTGGTGTTCGTCGACGGTCGCTTCGATTCGACATGCAGCGACATTGCTACTTTGCCCGCCGGCATCGACGCGCAGCCGCTGTCCCAGGTGCTGGATGGGGGCGGACCGCGCGATGCGAATTTCATGCAACGTCGCTATCTTGGCGCTGATGAAGTCTTTGCCGTGGTCAATGCCGCACTCGCCGAAGAAGGTGCGGTGATCCGCGTCGATCATGCCGCCGCCGATGCCGGGGCAACGCTGCATATCGCCTTTATCGCCAGCGGTTCATCGCCCGAGTCGGCGGTGAACCTGCGGCACTTCATCGATCTGCGCAACAATGCCGCGCTGCATCTGGTCGAGCATCACATTGCATTGGGTGAACATCGCGGCCTGACCAACCATGTGATGCACGTGCATCTTGGCCAACGTGCGCGACTGACTCACGTGCGCGTACAGACCGAGGCCGAAGCCGCGAGCGCATTCGCACGCTGCGATGCGGTGCTCGCGCGCGAGGCCGACTATCGCCGCATCGATCTCGAACTCGGCGCCGCGCTGTCGCGGCATGAATTGAATGTTCGTCTGGAAGGCGAAGGCGCAAGTTTGACCGCCAACGGCGTGCTGTTCGCCGACGGCAAGCGCCATCTCGACACCCGTCTGGGGATCGAACACATCGCCCGCGATACGTCCTGTAATCTCCTCTGGCGTGGGCTCGGTGCCGGCCGCGGGCGCGCGGTGTTCCACGGCGGCATCGTCATCCGCGAAGGTGCGGATGGCAGCAACGCCAAGCTGTCGAACAAGAATCTATTGCTGTCGGCACAGGCGGAGATCGACACCCAGCCGGTGCTGGTGATCCACGCCGATGAAGTGCAGGCCGCGCACGGCGCCACGGTCGGCCAGCTTGATCCGAACGCGCTGTTCTACCTGCGTTCCCGCGGATTATCCGAAGCCGACGCGCGTGCGCTGCTGACCGCTGCGTTCTGCCGTGAAGTGTTGGCCAGTATTGATGATGTCGCTCTGCGCGAATCGCTGACTGCCGTAGTCGATGCGCATCTTGCGCGAGTGACGCCAGTATGAGCGCGCAGCCCGTCAACAGCGCCCGCGACTGGAACGCGATCCGCGCCGATTTCCCCCTGCTGACGCGTAAAGTCCACGGCAAGCCGCTGATCTATCTGGATTCCGCCAACACCGGGCAGAAGCCGGCGGCGGTCATCGATACCGTCAATGATTTCTTCCGCCGTCACAACGCCAACGTCAGCCGCGCGGTGCATGCGCTGGGCGCCGAAGCCACCGACGCCTATGAAGGCTCACGTACCAAGCTCGCCGCCTTTTTGCGCGCGCATCGCGATGAGCTGGTGCTGTGCAGCGGCACCACGTTCGCGATCAATCTGGTCGCGTATGCCTGGGCGCTGCCGCGACTGAAAGCCGGCGATGCGATTCTGCTGTCGCGAATGGAGCATCATGCGAACATCGTGCCGTGGCAGCTCGTCGCCGAACGCACCGGCGCCACGATCAAGGTAGCGGAGATTTGCGACGACGGCTCGCTGGATCTCGATGCGCTGTATGCGGCGATGACGCCTGAGGTGCAGATCCTCGGCCTCACCCATGTCAGCAATGTGCTGGGCACGGTGAATCCGGTGCGCGAGATCTGCCGCGAAGCGCGACGTCGCGGCATCGTCAGCGTGATCGACGGTTCGCAGGCCGCACCGCATCGCGCGCTTGATGTCCCCGCGCTGGGCTGCGATTTTTATGCCATCACCGGCCACAAGATGTGCGGCCCCACCGGCACCGGCGCGCTCTGGGCGCGGCGTGAACACCTCGCTGCGATGTCGCCGTTTCTCGGCGGCGGCGAGATGATCAAGGAAGTCCGCTTCGAAGGCACCACCTTCAACGACGGCCCGCATCGTTTCGAAGCGGGCACGCCGAACATCGCGGGGCATATCGGTCTAGGCGCCGCGGTCGATTACCTGTCGGCCATCGGCATGGACGCGATCGAAGCGCGCGAAGCCGAACTGCTGGCGCACGCCAGCGAAGCGCTGTCCCGCATTGACGGCCTGCGCATGATCGGCACTGCGCCTGAAAAAGCGGCGGTGATCAGCTTTCTGGTCGAAGGCGCGCATGCGCACGACTTGGCGACGCTGCTCGATCTGGAAGGCGTTGCGGTACGCTCAGGCCAACACTGCGCGCATCCACTGATGCAGTTTTACGGCGTGGCCGCGACCTGCCGCGCATCGTTCGCGTTCTACAATACGCACGACGAAATCGAACGCTTCGTCGCTGCGCTCGACAAGGTTCGGCGCCTGCTCGGCTGAACAGGCGTTCCAGATTTCAGAACTCAGGACCCAGGATTCAACCCAGTGTCAGCACTCGCTTTCCGCCAGGCCTCCGAGGCAGATATTCCTGCACTGATCGCGCTGGTCACGTCCGCGTATCGCGGCGAAGCCAGCCAACAGGGCTGGACCACGGAAGCCGATCTTCTCGACGGGCAGCGTATCGATGCGGATATGTTGCAGGCGGACATGCTGCAGGCCGATCCGTCCAAGCCGGACAGCATGATCCTGATCGCCGAACATCACTCAGGCCTGATCGCCTGCGCGCATATTGCGGTCGAAGACGGCGCGGGCTATTTCGGCATGTTCTCGGTCAGCCCCGAGGCGCAGCGCGGCGGCATCGGCAAGCGGGTGCTGGCCGAAGCGGAGCGCATCGCGCGCGACACGTTCGGCTGTACGCGGATGCGCATGACCGTAATCGATGCGCGCGAGGAATTGATCGCCTATTACCTGCGTCGCGATTACGTGCGCACCGGTGTCAAGAAACCGTTTCCGTACGGCGATCCGCGCTACGGTCTGCCCAAGCGCGACGATCTGCAATTCGAAGTGCTGGAAAAAATACTGGAGCCCACGCCGTGAGCGACTGGACCTTTGTCTGCACGACCGGGCAGCTGCTGTCCGGCGAGAAAACCGTGGTCTGGGCCGACGATACGCCGATCCTGGTGGTCAATCTGGACGGCGAGCTGTACGCACTCGAAGACCGCTGCACCCATGAGGAATTCGAACTGTCCTCCGGCGAAATCGACGCCATCGAAGGCAGCATCACCTGCGTGCTGCACAGCGCACGCTTCGACATCCGTGAAGGCACTGCGCTGTGTGCGCCCGCTTACGAACCGGTGGCGAAATTTCCGGTGAAGATCGAACACGACGGTATCTGGGTTCGCGACGATCGCTGACAAATGCCGGTAGAGTGGGCTTTAGCCCGCTGCCTTTACGAGAAAAAAACAGCGGACTGAAGTCCGCTCTACAACATCGGTTCAACCCAACACGTCCAACCCCAGCGTCGCCAGCATCCCGGTCATGCGCCCGGCCTGCATGGCCTGTTCGCTCGATGCATTACCCTGCTCAGCGCGCTTGGCGACGCCCTGCGCGATGGCGGCCAAACGAAAAAAACTGAAGGCCAATACGAATGCCCAGTCCGCTGGAATCGGCCGACCTGTCACCTGTGAATAGCGCGCCAGCAACGCGGCTTCGTCGGGAATGCCCAATGCCGCACGATCCAATCCCGCCAGCCCCGGCAGCGCCGGATTGCGCGGCAGACGCAGCGCCATGCAGAAATAGCCAAGGTCCGCGAGCGGATGACCCAGCGTCGACAGTTCCCAATCGACGATCGCGATCACGCGCGGCTGATCGGGATGGAACATCAGATTGTCGATGCGGAAATCGCCGTGTGCCAGCGCGATCACGCCGTCGTCGGCTGGGCATCGGGCCGGCAATGCGTCGATCAGCGCGTCCATCGCTGCGATCGGCTGCGTTTCGCTGGCGCGGTATTGCTCCGACCAGCGCCTGATCTGCCGTTCGAAATAATTGCCGGGCTTGCCGTAATCGCTCAAGCCAACAGCAGCCGGATCGATGGTGTGCAGTGCCGCCATCGCGTCGATGATGCCGATGTAAATATCGGTGCGACCGGCCGCGTCCATCTCGGGCAGCGATGGATCCCAGAAGATGCGGCCATCGACGAAACGCATCAGATAAAACATCGAACCAATGATCGATGCATCGCTGCACAGATGCAGCGGCTGCGCGACCGGCACCGCCGTGCCGTGCAGCGCCCGCAGCACCCGGAACTCGCGATCCACGGCGTGTGCGGAAGGCAGCAGTTGGCCCGGCGGCTTGCGACGCAGCACATAGGTGCCGCTGGCGGCATCGATGCGGTAGGTGGGGTTGGACTGGCCACCTTTGAATTTGGTCGCGGTCAGCGGGCCGCGGAAACCCGCGACGTTGGCTTCGAGATAGACCGCCAGCGATTCGGCGGGAAGATCGAGCGGATGGGTCATGGTCATGCCTGTGATCTCAGCTCTTCAACATCGAACGCGCCAACGACGCGATATGCACTTCATCCGGGCCATCCGCTAATCGCAGCGACCGAGCACCGGCATAGGCCTGCGCCAGGAAGTAATCCTGCGACAGGCCACCACCGCCGTGGAGCTGCATCGCGCGGTCGATTACTGCGCAGGCCATTCGCGGGGCGACGATCTTGATCATGCCGATCAGATCCTTCGCACCCTTGTTGCCGTGCGCATCCAGCGCTGCAGCAGCCTGCAGCGTGAGCAGGCGCGCCTGCTCGATCTCGCAGCGCGACAGCGCAATGGCTTCCTGCGCCATGCCGTGCCCGCCCAGCGGTCCGCCGAAGGCTTCGCGGCTGCGCGCACGCGCGATCATCAGCTCCAGTGCGCGCTGCGCCAGACCGATCAAGCGCATGCAGTGATGAATCCGCCCCGGCCCCAGCCGCGCCTGCGCTATTTCGAATCCACTGCCGGACTCCCGGAGAAGATTCGCAGCAGGCACGCGCACATCCGTGAATTCAATTTCAACGTGACCATGCGGCGCGTCGTCATAGCCGAACACCGTCAACGGCCGCAGTACGCGCACGCCCGGCGTATCCATCGGCACCAGCACCATCGATTGGCGGCGATGCGCCGGCGCAACGGGATCGGTCACGCCCATCACGATCAGGATTTTGCAGCGCGGATCGCCCGCGCCGGTGGTCCACCACTTACGTCCATTGATGACGAAATGATCGCCTTCGCGCACGATCGGCAGTGCGATATTGGTGGCATCGGAACTGGCGACATCGGGTTCGGTCATCGCGAACGCGGAGCGTATCTCGCCGGCCAACAGTCGCGGCAGCCAAAGCGCCTGCTGTTCTGGCGTCGCGAAGTGCAGCAATACTTCCATGTTGCCGGTGTCCGGCGCGCTGCAGTTGAACACTTCCGGCGCGAATAGACTGCGGCCGGTGCGTTCGGCGATGGGCGCGTAGTCGAGATTGCTCAGGCCGGCACCGCGCACGGGATCGGGCAGAAACAAATTCCACAGACCCGCTGCTTTCGCATCGGCCTTCAATGATTCCAGCAGCGGCGGAATGGTCCAGCGCGTCTGCGCATCTGCTGCATGCGCGTGGAATACGGCTTCCGCCGGGATGATCTTGTCCGCCACGAAGCGCGCAACCGCCGACTGCAGTTCCCGTGAGCGCCCGGAGAAGGGAAACAGACTGTCGATGCGTTCGATGCTCATCGGATTCTCGAATAAACGTACTGCGGCGAAATCAATAGTACGTCCATAAATCATGGGCGCCATGCAGATGCGGCAGTGCGTTCCATGAATCCATCCGCAGGCGCCCGCCGTGCGGGTGAAATTCGGAGATCGCGCTGTTGCGTAACGACAGATTCAACTCCACAGCGCGCGCCTTGGGCACATCCAGCGCGATCTGCGCCAGACGCGAGATCACGCCGCCGGAACTCAATACCAGCACCTCTCTGCCGCCAGCCAGTGCTTCGAGCCGGTCGCTGGCCGACTGCACGCGCTCACCGAACGCGAACCAGCTTTCCGGCAGGCCCGGCAATTCGTCGTGCGCCCAGGCCAGCAGCGCAGCCCGCAGCATCGGCGCCACATCTTGCGGGCGGCCGCTGCGGCTGGCGACAACAATCGGGTCTTCCGGATCGCGCGCCAAATAGGCCCCGAACACCGCCTCATGATCGAACTCGGCGAATCCCTCATCGGCGACCGGTTCCGGCAGTGGCCGGCCCTGATCCGCAAACGCCACTGCAACACCATCGGCCGTTTGCTGATGCCGACGCATACCGCCCACCACCACCGCTTCGAAGCGATGCCCACCGCGCACAAGCCAATCACCCAGGCGGCGCGACTGCAGCTGCCCGCGTTCGGAAAGATTGTCGTAATCCGCGGCGCCGTAGCTGGCTTGGCCGTGGCGGACCAGCAGCAAACTCATGGTGAAAGGCCCGTGCGCATGCGCTGATGGGTGGCCTGAAGCGTGGCGAGAGGGGGAACGAAAAGGCGGGCAAGGTTCAAGAGGATCCTCCGAAGTGCGGTCACGGCATCGTACGCGGTGAGGGCATCGGGTCAAAACAGTGGCTATCCCCTAGCAGCGACAAAGATCTTCACTTGCGAGACAATTGCATTTACGAACAATTCTCATTAACATGCGCTCCATTCCGCCCTTTCCGGCGCTACACGCGAATCCGTTTAAATGACACCTTGCCTCCCATCTCCCAATCCGCTGGCCGTTGCCCTCAGCTTGGCGCTGTTGACGCTGATCGGCGCTGCGCCGGCATCGGCTTCTTCACCAATGGATATGTCGGCTGCCGGGAAAGAGGCGGTGGATCTCGACACCGTCCGTGTGCGCGGCCAGCGCCTGAACACCTATCAAGCAGAACGCAGCATCAGCGCCACGAAGACCGACACACCGCTGCAGGATGTGCCACAGGCGATCACCGTGATCACCGGGCAGCAGATGCGCGACCGCGCCGTCCAGGGCATGGCCGACGCGGTGCGCTACGTGCCGGGCATCGGCATCACGCAGGGCGAAGGCAATCGCGACGGGCTGGTGTTTCGCGGCAACAGCTCGACCGCGGATTTCTTTGTCGACGGCATGCGCGACGATGTGCAGTACTACCGAGACACCTACAACATCGAACGTATCGAGGCCTTCAAGGGTCCCAACGCGATGATCTTTGGCCGCGGCAGCCCCGGTGGACTGTTGAACCGGGTGACTAAGACCGCCGATGGGCGCGAGGCGCTGGAGGTCGGTCTGCAGTTTGGCTCGTGGCAGAAGCGTCGCGCGACCGCCGACTATGCGCATCCGTTCAGCGATACTTTAGCGTTTCGCGTGGCCGGGGTTTACGAGGATTCCGAAGGGTTTCGCGACGGGTATGCGCTCAAGCGTCAGGGCATCAACCCCACCGCTGCGATCCAGGCCGGCGAGAAAACCCTCATTACCTTGGGCTATGAATATTTCCGCGATCGACGCACCGCCGACCGCGGTATTCCGTCGTACGCGAATGCGTTCAACGGCACGCGCTACCCGGCTGCGACTGATCGCGAGACCTTCTTCGGAGATCCCCAAGCCAGTCGGAGCGATGTCGAAGTCAATGCCTTCAGTGCCTTGATCGAACACGATTTCGGCGGCGGTACCGTGCTGCGCAACCGCACACGCATCGCGAACTACGACAAGTACTACGGCAACGTGTTTCCGGGCAACGTCAACACGGCGGGCACGACGGTTGCGCTATCGTCGTATCGGCAGGATACCGACCGCAAAAATGGGTTCAATCAGACCGACCTGATTTTTTCAGCAGCCACGGGTTCGGTAGAACACAAATTCATGACCGGCGTGGAGTTCGGCCGGCAAAACACTGACAACCTGCGTCGCAGTGGTCTGTTTGTACTGGGTGCAGGCTCGCCTTGCCTCAACTTCACCGGCGCAGGCAGTTGCACAGTGCCGCTGGCAGCACCGACGGTATCCCCTAGCGTGATCTATGCCAACAACAGCGCCGGCGGCAGCGGCGACGCGCGCAATACCGGCGTTGCGAAAGTCGCGGCAATCTACGCACAGGACCAGATCGAGTTTTCGCCGCAGTGGTCGGCCATCGTCGGCCTGCGCTACGACCAGTTCGATGTCGATTTCACCGATCGGCGCACCGGCGTATCGGCACAGAGGCGTGCGCTGTCGTCGTCTGACAAACTGTGGTCGCCACGGGTCGGCGTGGTGTTCAAACCCGTCGAACAGCTCTCACTGTACGCAAGCTACGGCGTGACCTATCTGCCGCGCTCGGGCGAGCAGCTGGGCTCGCTGGCGTTCAACAGCCAGTCGCTGGATGCGGAAGCATTCGAGAACACCGAAATCGGCGCCAAGTGGGAGCTTCGTCCGGGTCTCACTGCCGAAGCCGCCGCGTTTCGTTTGAATCGCAGCAATGCCGCAATCACGGATCCCACCGATTCGACGCGTCTGATCCTGCTTGCGGGC
>JAYVSK010000130.1:0-4896 GCA_043775395.1 Lysobacter sp.
ACCATGACGGCCCCATGGCGACAGGCCCTTTGACTGGATCGCAGGCGGCGGACGCAGCATCGCCCGCCGGCTTCACGATGGATCGCAGCTCCGTGCGCGGCACCGAGGTCGACGGCGGCGCGTCGTTCGATGCGAACGGCAATGTCGTGTTGGATCTCGCGCTGCGGCGTCTGTTCGATTACCACCTCAGCCTGATCGGCGAGCGCGATCTGCCGCAGATCCGGCAGCTGCTTGCGGATTATTTGCTGGGCCGGTTCGATCCGCAGAAGACGGCGACGGTGCTGAGCTGTTTCGACCGCTATGCCGGCTATCTGCAGCGACTGGGCGAATCGAAGATCGGCGAGTCGAACGACCCGCGGGAACGGCTCGCGAATGCGATGGCGCTGCGCCGGCGGGCGTTGGGCGACGATATGGCGTCGGCATTTTTCGCCGAAGAACAAGCGCTGGCGGCGCTTACCTTGAAACGCATGGCGATCGCTGCCGACAGCGCTTTGACTGCCGAGCAGAAAGCGCAGCGATTGGCCGCTCTGGATCGCAGCGAAGGCGATACGGCGAGAGCCGATGCCGATATCGCAACCGTCGTGGCGGATCAGGATCGTCGATTCGATCACGCTAAAGTCAACGCAAGCCAGCGCACCGCCGGACGCGAAGCGCTGTGGGGCAAAGAAGCGGCAGGGCGATTGGCTCAGCTGGACCAACAGCGCGCGCAGTGGGATGCGCGGGTCGCGCAATATCTGTTCGCACGTTCACGCATCGATGCGGATCGCAGTCTGTCGTCGGCCGTCCGCGCGCAGGCGCTTGCCGCGTTACGCGCGCAGCGCTTCAGTGCAGCCGAACAGCGGCGGATCGCATCGCTTGAAGCCATCGCGCAATTGAAGCCGGACGGTTGAATTTGGCCGACGAAGCGATTCCTTGATCGCGCGTTCGGCGATTAAAACAACAACCCCCGGCATAACCGGGGGTTGTTGTTTTTCAGCGGTATCGAAACGATTTGTTTACCACTTGTAGCCGATGCGCCCGTACACATACGCACCGTTGAAGCCGTTCGGCGAACTGGCGCTGTACGGCAGCTGGGCGTTGGTCGAGTTGGCGAACAGCACTTCATCCGGATAATCGTTCAACACATTGTCGGCGCCGAGGGTGAAGTCCCAATCGCCCATCGCGTAGCTGCCCGACAGATCCAGCGTCCACTGCGGGTTGAACGTCTGGTCGCGCGTGGTCACGGCGGGGTTGTTGCCGAACAGCACGCTGAACTCGCCGTAGCGGGTGGCGTTGGCGCCGAACTTCCAGTTGCCCAGGTTGTACAGGCCGCCGAGCTGGAACTTGTCGCGCGGCGCCCCGACCGTCAAGCGGCCCACTTCGACACGGCCGATGCGCACGGCGGTCGGATCGATCGCGGTCAGCGCTGCGGGATTGGGGGCGATCCTTTCGACCGTGGTCTTGTTGTAGTTGTAGCCGGCCGTAAGGTCGAGACTGCCGGTGCCGACGGCCCAGCGATAGGTGCCGATGATGTCGATGCCCTTGGTGCTGGTGTCGATGGCATTGGTGAAATAGCGACCGCCGCCCAGCGAGGGATCCACGGTGGTGTTGAGGAAGGTGCGCACTGCGGTGGAGGTGAGGTTCTCAGACAACATGACGCGGTCGTCGATATCGATGCGGTAGGCGTCCACGGTGAGAAAGAGATTGTCGACCGGCTGCAGCACCAGACCCAGACTCAGATTCTTCGATTTCTCCGGCTTCAGCGGTTCGGCGCCCAATGCGATTGCCGCCGAATCGTTGACCCGGAAGGTGCGGATATCGAACGGCACACCGCCGATGAAGTTGGTGGCGGTGGAGCGGAAGAACTGCTGCTGCAGCGAGGGCGCGCGGAAGCCGGTGGACACCGTGCCGCGCAGCGCGAACTTGTCGGTGAAGTCGTAGCGCGCCGAGAGTTTGCCGGACGTGGTGCTGCCGAAGTCGCTGTAATCCTCGCCGCGCGCCGCAAGGCCGACGTTGAATTTGTCGGTGACGTTCGCTTCCAGATCCAGATAGACCGAATAGCTTTCGCGGTTGAAATCGCCGCCATCGGCAGGTCTGAACCCGGGGAATACCTGCGAACCGGACGGCGCCGGCGTGCTGGGCGGAATCAACACGCCGCCGTTGACGTACGACGCAAGTTCGCCAGCGGTCTGCTGGAAGCCTTCGCCGCGCCATTCCAAACCCCAGGCGACATTGAGCGGCGACGACAGCCAGCTCACATCGAAGCCGCGGTTCACGTCGAGGTTCAGCACGTGCTGGGTGATGTCCAGCGCGCCGGCATCGAAATTGCGCTGCGACGCCGCGCCCTGACTGCGGTTGAGGCTGTTCTCCACGCCGAAGCTCAGATCGTTGTTGCCGTAGTTGTAGCTGAGGTCGACATCCCAGTCCAGCACGGTCAGGCCGCGCAGACCGATCACGAATGCGCGGTCTTCGGCGATGTTGCGGATCTGCGGCAGAAACCCGTTCGGATAGATCGCGGGGACGTTGCGGGTGTCCAGCGCGGTGCGGTAGAAGCCGTTCGACAGCGCGTTGCGGCGGCTGGCGTTGGCAAAGCCGTAGAACGTCAGCGCATCGTTGACCACAAACTCGCCGTTGGCCGAGACCGCGTACTGCTTGACCTCAGGGTCGCCGTAGCGTTGCACCACTGCGCCCGGCGGCGGTGCGGTGGCCGGACGCACGGTCACGCCCGGCGCCAGCACATATGGACGCGCGCGATCGGTCTGATCCTGGTTGCGCGCTTCGGCGGCCAGATGCAGCGATCCGTTTTCGCCCAGTTTGAAACCGACATCGCCGGAGAGCTGCACCTGCTGGCCGTCGCCGGCGCTGTACTGCCCGCCGGTCAGCGAAACGCCGCCGCCGCTGTCGCTGCCTTTCAGCACGATATTGACCACGCCGGCGATGGCGTCGGAGCCGTACTGCGCCGAGGCGCCGTCGCGCAGCACTTCGACGCGCTGGATCGCAGCAATGGGAATGGCATTCAGATCGACCGGCGACGCGCCGCGGCCCTGGCTGCCGTTGAGATTGATCAGCGCGGTGGTGTGGCGGCGCTTGCCGTTGACCAGCACCAGCACCTGATCGGGCGCAAGCCCGCGCAGCTGCGCCGGGCGCACCGCATCGGTGCCGTCGGTGATGGCCGGACGCGGGAAGTTCAGCGAGGGCAGGGCGCGCGACAACGCGGTCGCCAGCTCCGTGGTGCCGGTGGCCTCCAGCGCCGCCGGGGTGATGACATCGATCGGCGACGGCGATGAGGCAACTGTACGGGTCGCGGTGCGCGTACCGGTCACGACCATCGTGTCGAGGTCCTTCTGCTCCTTTTGGCTTTCTGGTGCGGACTGGGCGAGGGCCGGCATGGCGGCGAGCGCCAGCAGCAGGCCGGCAGTGAGGGGGTGTCGATTCATGGTGTGGGGCTCCTTGGGGATGAAATACGCTTCATGGCGGTTTAACACGCGTCCGATGAGGGGTCAAACGTTCGATCCGAATAAAGAGATACATTTGAGGGCGCTTGTTGCCCCGGAATCGCGAGACACGGCGTAAAATCGCCGGCCCGGTTGATGTCCGCCGCGCTCCAGAGTCTGCCTGCCCGATGATTTCCTTTCGCAATTTCGCTCTTCGCCGGGGCGAGCGCTTGCTGTTGTCCGAAGTCGACCTGGCTCTGCATGCCGGGTGGCGGGTAGGCGTTGTCGGCCGCAACGGCACAGGCAAGTCGTCCCTGTTCGCGGCCGTGCGCGGTGAGGTCGAGGCCGATCGCGGCGACCTGGACCTGCCTTCGCGTCTGCGCATCGCCAGCATCGCCCAGGAAATGCCCTCGCTGCCAGACCCGGCCATCGACTTCGTGCTGTCCGGCGACACCGTCGTCCATGAGGCCCTGCAGGCCGAGGCCAACGCCTTTGCGAACGAGGACTGGGAGGCGGTCGCCGTGGCCCACCACCGGCTGGAAGAAGTAGGCGGCTACGACGGCGCCGCCCGCGCGGGGAAGCTGCTGCACGGCTTGGGGTTTCCGGCCGAGATTCAGCAGCGCCCGGTGGCATCGTTCTCGGGCGGCTGGCGGGTGCGCCTGAACCTGGCGCGCGCGCTGATGACGCCGTCCGACGTTCTGCTGCTCGACGAGCCCACCAACCATCTCGATCTCGATGCGGTGCTGTGGCTGGAACAATGGCTGCTGAAGTACCCGGGCACGCTGCTGCTGATCTCGCACGACCGCGAGTTTCTCGACAACGTCAACACCCACATCCTGCACCTGCACGGCGGCAAGGCCAAGCTGTACACCGGCAACTACACCGCTTTTGAGCGCCAGCGCTCCGAGCAGCTGCGCCTGCAGCAGATCACCCACGAAAAGGCCCAGGCCGAACGCGCGCACCTGCAGAGCTTCATCGACCGTTTCAGCGCCAGCGCCGCCAAGGCCAAGCAGGCGCAGTCGCGGGTCAAGCGGCTGGCGAAAATGGCCAACACCGAGGCGGTGCGCGCCGAGCGCGAAGTCCGCATCGATTTCCCGGCACCGCTGCGGCTGCCGCATGCGCTGATGCGCCTGAACCATGCCGATTGCGGCTACGGCGACACGACCATCCTGCACAACGCCAACTTCGGCCTGGAGGCCGGCGACCGCATCGGCCTGCTCGGCCCCAACGGCGCCGGTAAGTCGACCCTGGTCAAAACGCTGGTCGGCGAGTTGCCGCTGCTCACCGGCGAGCGCTACGCCCATCCGGACCTGCGCATCGGCTACTTTGCCCAGCACACCGTCGAAGCGCTGGTGGCCGGCACCTCGCCGATCGATCACTTGCGCGAGATCTCGCCGGAAGCGTCGCTGCAGGATTTCCGCAATTTTCTGGGCAAGTGGAGCTTCGCCGGAGACCGCGCGTTCGAATCGATCGACGGCTTCTC
>JAYVSK010000131.1:0-2972 GCA_043775395.1 Lysobacter sp.
CTGTTCGTCGATCGAATTCGGCGGCACGAAACGGGCGACCAGATCGGCAACCACATCGCTGCGGATGTCGTCGATGTTGTGCTTGATGTTTTCGGCATCCAGCAATTCGTCGCGCTGACCGTAGATGACCTTGCGCTGATCGTTGTTGACATCGTCGAAATCGAGCAGATTCTTGCGGATGTCGAAGTTGTGCGCTTCGACCTTGCGCTGCGCGCCGGCGATCTGCTTGCTGACCAGCGGGCTCTCGATGATGTCGTCTTCCTTCAGACCCATCCGCGCCATCATCCGCTGCACCCAGTCGGCCGCGAAGATGCGCATCAGGTTATCTTCGAGAGACAGATAGAAGCGGGAGGAGCCCGGATCGCCCTGACGGCCCGAGCGACCGCGCAGCTGGTTGTCGATGCGGCGCGATTCATGGCGCTCGGTGCCGACGATATGCAGACCGCCGCTGGCTTTCACCGCGTCGTGTCGCTGCTGCCATTCGGTCTTGATCCGCTGGCGTTCCGCCGTGTCCAGTTCAGCGCCTCGCTCGGCCTCAAGTACCGCGATCTCGGATTCCAGCGAACCACCGAGCACGATATCGGTACCGCGTCCGGCCATATTGGTCGCGATGGTTACCGCATGCGGACGCCCGGCCTGGGCGATGATGTGAGCTTCGCGCTCGTGCTGTTTGGCGTTGAGCACCTCATGCACGATACCGGCCTGCTTGAGCTGCTCGGACAGCATTTCCGAGACTTCGATGGAGGTGGTGCCGACCAGTACAGGTTGGGCTTTGGCGTTCGCCTCGCGGATTTCGTTGATCACGGCGCGGTATTTACCGGCCTTGTTGAGGAAAACTGCATCGGAATGATCTTTGCGCACCATGTCGCGATGGGTCGGGATGACCACCACTTCCAGCGCGTAGATATTCTGGAATTCGTAGGCTTCGGTATCGGCGGTGCCGGTCATGCCCGACAGCTTCTTGTACATGCGGAACAGATTCTGGAACGTGATGCTGGCCAGGGTCTGATTGTCGCGCTGCACCGGCACGCCTTCCTTCGCCTCGACCGCCTGATGCAGGCCATCTGACCAGCGCCGGCCCACCAGCGTGCGTCCGGTGAATTCGTCGACGATCACCACTTCGCCGTCGCGCACGATGTAGTCCACGTCGCGCTGGAACAGCGCATGCGCGCGCATCGCGGCATTGAGATGGTGAACAACGTGGATGTTGTGTGCGGCGTAGAGGCCGTCATTCGTATCGATGATGCCGTTGCGGCGCAACAGATCTTCGGCATGCTCCTGCCCGGCCTCGGACAGGTGCACTTGCTTGCCCTTTTCGTCGACCCAGAAATCGCCGACGCCATCCTCGACTTCCTGCCGCTTCAACTGCGGCACGATGCGATTGACCTTGACGTAAAGTTCGGGCGATTCTTCGGCCGGGCCGGAGATGATCAGCGGCGTGCGCGCCTCGTCGATCAGGATGGAGTCCACTTCGTCGACGATCGCGTAATGCAGGCCGCGCTGGTGGCGGTCTTCTTTCGACAGCGCCATATTGTCGCGCAGATAGTCGAAGCCGAATTCGTTGTTGGTGCCGTAGGTGATATCGGAGCCATAGGCAGCGGCTTTGTCGCCATGATTCATGCCCGGATACACCACGCCCACCGACAGGCCCAGCCAGCTATAGAGCTTGCCCATCCAGGCGGCATCGCGTCTGGCCAGATAGTCGTTGACGGTGACGACGTGCACGCCTTTGCCCTCAAGCGCATTGAGATAAACCGGCAGCGTCGCGACCAGGGTCTTGCCCTCGCCGGTGCGCATTTCAGCGATCTTGCCCAGATGCAGCACCATGCCGCCGATCAGCTGGACATCGTAATGACGCATGCCGAGCACGCGGTCGGAAGCTTCGCGGCAAACAGCAAAGGCTTCGGGCAGCACCTTGTCGAGCGATTCGCCGTTAGCGACGCGGGCTTTGAGTTCGGACGTCTTCGCCTGCAGTTCAGCGTCGGACAGCGCTTTGATCTGCGCTTCGAAGGCGTTGACTTTCTTGACGATGCCGCCGAGCTGCTTGACGAGGCGATCGTTACGGCTACCGAAGATACTGGTCAACAGGCGATTGAGCATGGGCGGGAAATGATCGAAAGAGGAATGGGCAGCGGTCGCCGTAGCGACGGTCGTCCGCAACAACAAAGGGGCGCAACGCGCCCCTCCGCAACACTCGATTGTACTTGGAGCCGGCGCCCCGGGGTATCAAGTCCCGTGCGCGGAAGCTCAGCCCTTGCTTGCCGGCTTGCCTGCGGCTGCGCCCAGAAACTGGTTCGGATTGACCACGACTCCGTTGTCCCAGACCTCGAAGTGCACATGGGCGCCGGTGGAGCGCCCGGTGGAGCCCGCCTTGGCGATCTCTTGGCCGCCACGGACCAGATCGCCGACCTGCCCGATCAGACGCGAATTGTGCGCATACCGAGTGACATAACCGTTGCCGTGATCGATCTCGACCACATTGCCGTAGCCAGAGCGCACGCCCGAATACGTCACCACACCGTCGCCAACCGCCAGTACGGGGTCGCCGGTGTTCGCTTCGAAATCGATGCCTTTATGCAGCTGGCTGCCGCCGCCGAACGGATCGGCGCGATAGCCGAAGCCCGAAGTCACATAGCTGTTGGCGATCGGATACCGGGTAGGCATCGCGTTCTTGTCCAGTTCGCGATTGAACAGCAGCGCTTCCAGCACCGACAGCTGACTTCCGGAATGCTTCAGCTGGGCGCCCAGACCGGACAAACCATCGCGCAGACCGCGCGCCGGCATGTCACGCACCGGGCCGACACCGCCGACGCCGACCGGTTTATCGAAATCGAACTCGCCGTCGCCGAGTTGGGCAACGCGGGTCAAACGCTCGCCAAGCGCGTTCAAGCGGTTTGCTTCGGCCTGCAGTTCACCGAGCCGGGCGGCCAATGCGTTGACTTCGCGCTGCGCTTCACGGCGCGTCGTTTCCA
>JAYVSK010000132.1:0-4362 GCA_043775395.1 Lysobacter sp.
GACGACGCCGCGCTTGAGGCGATTCCCGAACGCCTGCGCCCGTATCGCTATTTGCTGTCGCCCACGCTGGATGCGCAGCGGCTCGACGAAGCGTATCTGCGCGATGCGCTGGACGCGCGGGTGCAGGATCTGGGCTCTCCGGCCGCAGCGCTGATCGAACCGCTGCTGCCGTCGGATCCCACTTTGGAAACGCTGCGTATCGCCGAAGCGCTGCAGCCGGCGAACGCACCGCAGCGCCTGCAGGGCGTGTGGTTCGACAAGACCGGGCGTGAGGCGCTGCTGGCAATCGAAACCAAAGCTGCGGGTTTCGACCCGACCGGTCAGCAGCAGGCGGTGGATGCGATCCGCAAAGCGTTCGATCAGGCGCGCGGCGCACGCAAAACAACGATGGTCTTGACCGGGCCCGGCGCGTTTTCGGTCGAGATCGGCGGCCGTACCCAGCGCGAATCGGCGTGGATCGGCATCGTCGACAGCATTGGCCTGATCCTGCTGCTGTTGATCGCCTACCGCAGCTGGCGCACGCCGCTGTTCGGAGTGCTGCCGCTCGCAAGCGCAGGCCTCGCCGGTCTTGGCGCGGTCGCAATCGTGTTTGCAGATGGCGTGCACGGCATCACCGTTGCGTTCGGCTTCACCCTGATCGGCGTGGTCCAGGATTACCCGATCCATCTGTTCAGCCATCAGCGCGCCGGCCTCTCGCCGTGGGCGAACGCGCGCGCGATCTGGCCGACGCTGGCGACCGGCGTCGCATCGACGTGCATCGCGTACGTGACGTTTCTGTTTTCAGGCGTCGATGGCCTGCAGCAGCTTGCGGTGTTCACCATCGCCGGGCTTGCTGTCGCCGCATTGACCACGCGTTTCCTGCTGCCGGGCCTGATCGATCCTGCGCCGCGCGATCCGGCCGCGTCGCTGTCGCTTGTATCGCTGTGGAAGACTATTGCGCGCGTGCCGCGACCGCGCGGGTGGCAGCTTGCGCTGCTGGCTGCGATCAGCATCGCCACCGTCGGGTTCATGCCTGGGCCGTTCTGGCAGAACGATCTGTCCAAGCTCACGCCGGTACCGGCGGATGCGCTGGCGCAGGACGCGCATCTGCGCAATGCGTTGGGCGCGCCGGATGTGCGCTATCTGCTGACGGCGCGCGGCGCGACCGCCGAAGAAGCGCTGCAGCGCGTCGAAGCGCTGCATGCGAAGCTGGATACGCTGATCGAACGCAAGGCCATCGCCGGCTACGACAGTGCGGCGCGCGTATTGCCCAGCGCCGCCACCCAGCGCGCGCGTCAGGCGAAGCTGCCGACGGCGGACGCATTGCGCACAGCGCTCGATGCCGCCGTCGCGACCACGCCGTTCCGCAGCGATGCCTTCGAGGATTTCATTGCCGATGTGGAGCGCGCGCGGACCGCAGCGCCGCTGACGATGCGCGACTTCGCCGGCACGCCGCTGGCGACGCGCATCGGCGGCCTGCTTGTGGAAAACGAAGATCACGCCACCGCGCTGGTGTCGATGACCGGCCTGAGCGATCCGCCGGCGGTCGCGCGTGCGACCGCCGCGCCGGGCGTGGAACTGCTGGATCTGAAGACCGCTTCGGAATCGCTGGTGGTCGCCTACCGCGAGCGCGTGCTGCTGGCGCTTGCGGTCGCCGCGCTGCTGCTGACGGCCACGGTCTGGCTGGCGCTGCGTGCGCCGCAACGTGCGCTGCGCGTGCTGCTGCCGATGGCGCTGACTACGCTGATCATCCTGGCCGTGCTGCGCGTATTCGGCGTGGAGCTGACCCTGTTTCATCTGGTCGCACTGATTCTCGCCGCCGGCCTTGGTCTCGACTACGCACTGTTCTTCGAGCACGCCGGCGACGACTACGACGACCAGCTGCGCACGCTGCACGCGCTGATCGTCTGCAGCCTGATGACGCTGCTGGTGTTCTTTCTGCTGGCGTTGTCGAGTATCCCGGTGCTGCGCGCGATCGGCGTGACGGTGACGCTGGGCGTGGTTGGCAACTTTGTGCTGGCGCTGTTGATTGCCCGGCATCCTCTGAATTTCGGTGTGGGAGCGGCGGCAGCCGCGATGAAATAACCGATGACCTTGCCGCAGCCTATCGCGGTTCCCGCAGCACTTACAGGAGATGTGTTGTGATCGCACGCGACGCTATCGAAGCGATGATCCCGCACAAAGGCGGCATGTGCCTGTGGGACGACGTGGTCGACTGGGACGCGCAGCGCATTCGTCTGCGCACCCGCAGTCATCGCGATGCGGCCAATCCGCTGCGGCACGATCATCGCCTGCGCGCAGTGCATCTGTGCGAATACGGCGCGCAGGCCATGGCCGTTCACGGCGGCTTGCGCGGCGCGGCGGAAGGCGGTGAGCCGGAGGTCGGTTTTCTGGTGGCCCTGCGCAACGTCGATCTGCATGTCGCCCGCATCGATGATCTGGCCGATGCGCTGGAATGCGAGGCCGAACTGCTGGCCGAAAGCGCCGCCAGCCAGCAGTATGCGTTTCGCATTCTGCATGCAAACGTCGTCATCGCCGAAGGGCGTGCCGCGGTGATGCTGCAGGCATGATGTTTTTTTTGTGGGAGCGGCGGTAGCCGCGATGGGCTGTCGCAGGATCTGTCGCCGATCATCGCGGCTACCGCCGCTCCCATCGGGGTTTGAACAGGAGAGTTGATTATGTCGGACACACTACAGCGCCGCGCCCTGGTCACCGGCGGCAGCGGCGATCTAGGCGGCGCGATCTGCCATCGGCTGGCGGCCGATGGTGCGCACGTCATCGTGCATGCCAACGGCAATCTTGCCCGCGCCGAAGCGGTGCGCGATGCGATCATCGCCAGCGGCGGCTCCGCGCAGGCGGTGGCCTTCGACGTTGCGGACGGCGACGCGACGCGCGCCGTATTGGCGACACTGCTTGAAGACGGCCCGATCCAGATCGCGGTCAACAACGCCGGCATCCACGACGATGCGCCCATGGCCGGCATGCGCGAAGAGCAGTGGAAGCGGGTCATCGATGTTTCGCTGCACGGCTTTTTCCACGTAACCCAGCCGCTGCTGCTGCCGATGGCGCGGACGCGCTGGGGCCGGATCGTCAGCATTTCGTCGGTCGCCGGCGTCATGGGCAACCGTGGCCAGACCAACTATGCCGCAGCGAAAGCCGCGCTGCACGGCGCCACCAAGTCGCTGTCGCGGGAAATGGCCAGCCGCAATATCACCGTGAATGTGGTTGCGCCGGGCATGATCGTCGGCAGCATGTCTCAGCACGTATTTTCGGCCGAATGGATCAAACAGACCGTGCCCGCAGGCCGTGCCGGCACGCCGGAGGAAGTCGCCGCACTGGTCGGCTTTCTGTGCAGTGCGGATGCCGGATATGTCAACGGTCAGGTGATCGGGGTCGATGGCGGCATGAGCTGAGTCGGCCTCAATCGAACCTGCAGGCGGCCGAAGTCATGAGCCATGCAAGCGACGATCCGTGCACATGACTGCCCGTGCAAATCGCGGCTTGTGCAAGCTCAAAACCATGCAAGCAACGACCTGTTGAGTCCATGATCTATCGGATCTACGATCCACCCCAAATGCGATCCATCGACGTCACGGCCGCCCGAGCATCCGTGGCGCTTCCATCCCGGCCCTATCCGGCCATTCGTATCGAGGTGAAGTATCCATGCGTAGCCCAACCGTGATTGCCGCCGCGCTGCTGCTGTTCGCAGCGCCGCTCATCAATGCTGCCGAGTTCGAAAAACCTGCCGATGACGCCAGGAATCCGCCGCCGACCGTTGCGTTGAACACCTACCAGCGCTTCGAGATGGCCCGGGTCGCGATGGATGCGCCCTACGCCGGCCAGAAAGGCAACGAAGTGGCGCGCGAATATCTGCAGGGCAATCTCGATGAGCGCGTCGGTGCCGTGCTCAAGGTATGGAACGAACAGCCGACGGGCGATACGCCGCGCACCCTGAAGATCGAACCGAAGATGACTCATGTCCGCTTCATCTCCGGCGGGAAACGCTTCTTCGCCGGCGGTTTCGCCGGTAAATCATGGGTGTACGTCACCACCAAGCTGACCGATGCGCAAACCGGTGAAGTGGTGGGTGAGCCGGGCTTCTACCAGCAAGCCAGCGCGATCGGCGCTGCCTGGACGTTCGGCACCACCGATAAAACCATGCTGATCCGCATTTCCAGCATGCTGCGCACTTATCTGCAGCAAAACTACGACAAGACGGTCGAGATTCCGGCGACCGTCGCGCCGGACGTCACCGACTGAAGCAGTCTTGCCGCTATCAAACGCAGCAGCGCGTATCTCAAGTCAATTTTGAACTGTCATCCCGGGCGTAGCGAGGGATCTGCTGTCGTTACCTGACCGGCCACAAGCCGATCCATCGTCGGC
>JAYVSK010000133.1:0-11045 GCA_043775395.1 Lysobacter sp.
ACCATGTTGATGGTCTGGCCGTCGCAGTCGAACTGCACGGTGGGCTGGGTCACGATCGGCACATGCACGCGCACGCGCTCGGTCCAGTAATAGCCCTGATCGGCATGCCGGATCACTTCGGCCTGCCCGGCCAGGCGCATCAGCCGGGTGCGGCCGACGCTGGCCCCAAGGCTTGCCAGCAGCTGCTGCAGGTACCGGCAGCGATACAGATGCGGGGTGGGACGCATCGGGCCGGAAAAGGCTTCGTTGTCGGGATCGCCGTCCACCGCCAGCAGCGGCAGCATCGAATTGCCGGCAAAGCCCTGCGGATGCGGTTTCCACGCCGACTCGCCCAGCGCAGCGATCTCCTGCGCCAGCACGTCGGTGTCGAACAGCAGCGGCAGCTGGATAAAGGGAAGCTGGAGTTTCAAGGCCCGGGCCTGCGCAAGTGGATGACGAGAGTCAGATTCTAGACCGTGGCACGATCGCGATCACAATGTTAAGCCCGAGCGGTCCAGACAAAAAAAAGCGTCCCGCAGCGCGGGCCTTGAAGGGAAACAGCAGGGAAAGATCGCGGTCGCAGCACGAGGCAACGTGCAGAACCGCTTCGGCGCCGACATCAGAACTTCTGGCTGTACTGCAGGTAGAAAAAACCGCCGCCGGGCAGATCGTAGGCGCCGTCGAAGGAGTGCGCGAACGTCCCCAGGATCACCGGCGGTTCCTTACCGAATACGTTGCGCGCGCCCAGGCTGACCTTGCCGTTCCACGGCGTTTTCCAGCCCACCTGCACGTCGTGGTACGTGGCCGACGGAATCCGGTTTTCGCTGCGCAGAACATTGCCGTTGGCATCGTTGATTTCCTGCGGGCACAGCTCCGTCGGCGTGATGCCGTACTCGAAATAGTTGCTGCCGACCGGACAGGCTTCATCCATGCCCGAGTAGTAGCGCATCGCCCACGTCGCATCCCAGTCGCCCTTCTGCCACGAGGCGGTCAGATTGGAGCGCAGGCGCCAGTTGGGAACGCCGGTGTAATTGCCGATGGTGACGCCGCGCGCGGTGGCGCCGGCCAGATTGTTTTCGGTCGTGTAGGTGTTGTCCCACTGGAACCCGAACCTGCCCCACGCAGTTTCCGGCAGCTGGTAGGTCATCTGGACATCGTAGCCTTCGACTTCGCCATCCAGCAGATTGAACTGGCTCGTGCGCAGATCGAGAATGTTGCCCGCGCCGTCGCGGGTGATCAGATTGCAGAACAGCGCCTGCTGCGCCGCATCGATCGGCGCGGTGGGGCCAGCACCGATATCCTGGTAGCAGCCGTTGAGGACGCCCTGCGCACCGCGCCCCGAAAGCGCATCCTTCAGCGCGATGCGGTACCAATCGAGGGTGAAATTCAGGCCTTTGACGAAGCTTGGGCTGTAGACAACGCCGAGGCTGCGGGTGGTGCCGTTTTCCGGCTTGAGCTGCGGATTGCCGCCGTTCAACGAGCGGATCTGTCCGTTCGGCTGCACCACGCCCACCGCCGGTACGCCGTCGGCCGCGCACCGCGCCTGATTGACGATCGCGGTATTGATATTGGCGATGTTGCACGGATCGGTGGCCACCGGAAAGCTTTCGGTGCCGCCCAGGTACAGATTCACCACATTGGGCGCGCGGAACGATTCCGAATATGTGCCGCGGAACAGCAGATCGTCGAACACCTGCCATTTCAGGCCAACCTTCTTGGCGGTATCGCCGCCGATGTCCGCAGTGACGCTCCGTCCGCCGAAAAATCCAGTGGATGCGTAGTCGGATTTTCGCGCGGCCAGATTGAGTTCCAGGGATTTGACGCCGGGTACCCCGGCCAGAATCGGTACGTTCAGCTCGGCGTAGATCTCATCGACATTGACGTTGCCGCTGGTGGGCTCGGCAAAGTTGCTGGACGAACCGCCGCCCGCGACCAGCGCATCCTGCGAGAAGGCGAAAGCATCGCGCCGGTGTTCGATACCGATCGCGAAGCCCAGTTCGCCTGCCGGCAGATCGATCAGCGAACCGGAGAGATTCGCGAAGTAATCCTTGGTGGTGTTTTCCTGCGCGTTGTTGAGGGTGTAGCTGATGTAGCGGACCATCGCATCGCGCTCGGCGGCGGTGATCACGCCGGCGCCCAAGCCCAGATCCGGACCGCCGAAGACGTTGAACGGTACGCAGCCGGCGATCACCCCGCCGCTACCGTTCAAACATTCCAGCGCGCCGGTAACCGGGTTGCGGCGGGAATCGCCGACCGCGTTGCGCAGATTGAACAGATTGATGTAGTTCTCGCCGCGCTGAGTGATACGCGAATTGAGGAACGAATAACCCGCGTCCCAGTACATATCGCGTCCGAACAGATCGAACGATCCGTCCAACGAAAGAGTGATCGCCGTGTTGTCGTTGTCGAAGTACGGTTTGCGCGGGCCCACGGCGATCGAACGGAAGTTCATGCTGCGCAGGTTCTGTCTGAACGGATTGAACACATTGCCGGCGGTCGGCGCGAACGCCCACTGCGGGCCGCTGGCGCCGGTGGTGCTCATGGTGAGCGGCACTTCGGCCAGCTGCTGGTTGGAATCGCGCTTGACGTACACCGCCTGCATGTTGGCGTTGATGCGATCGGTCAGGCGCAGACTGCTTTGGGCGTAGACATTGAAGCGCGAGATCGGCTGCAGCAGATAATTCACCGGCGCGAAGTTGTAGCGGTCGGAGCTGCCGGAGCCGTTCAGGGTGTAACTGACGAACGGGCGGAAATCCGCAGCCTGGCGACCGTCCTCGCCCGGACGCAGCGTTTGCCCTGTGCCGGAAATGCCGGTGCCCAAACCGGTGCCCGGACCATTGCCCACTGCGGTGCAGTTGCGAAAACCGGTCAGCGGATTGGTAGTGAAGGCGCCGGCACAGCGGACGAAATGACCGTTGGCGGTGCTGCCCGAACCGAAGAAACCGGCCGATGCCAGATCGCCGCCGCCAAAGACCACAGTCGAGGAAATACCGCGATCGCCGGCGTAAACAGGTTCCTGGTCCTGGTAACCAATGCTGACCACGGCATTCCAGCGATCACTGTTGGCGCCTACGGTAAAATCGTAGGACTGCTGGAAACCATCGCCTTTGGTATAGGCGCCCAGATAGGCATTGGCTTGCGCGCCGTCAAAATTCTTGCGGGTAATCACGTTGATCACGCCGGCGATGGCGTCTGAACCGTAGATCGCCGAAGCGCCGTCTTTGAGCACTTCGATGCGCTCGATCACCGAGATCGGAATGGTGTTGAGATCAACCACGCCGCCGCCCTGCGCGACCCAACGGCGACCGTTGACCAGCAGCAGGGTGCGGCCCGCGCCCAGACCGCGCAGCGAGATGTTCTGGGTGCCATCGTTGCCGTTGGTGCTGGTGGTGATGTTGCGCAGTGCGCCGCCGTCGCTGGCGGTGATGTTGAACAGGATGTCGCCGACCGAGGTCAGACCGGTGGCCTCGATCGCCGCGCGATCGATGGTCAGCACTGGCGAAGTGCCTTCCAGTTCGGAGCTGCGCGGGATGCGCGAACCGGTCACGGTCACGACGTCCAGTTCATCGCCCGACGGCGCCTGCTGAGTCAGATCTTCCTGCGCAAAGCCCATCGTCGGCATTAGCGCCATCGCCACCGCAAGCGGCAGTGCCGCCAGTTGCATTCGATCGTCGTTTTTCGGGTAGATCATGATGCTCTCCGTAGAATTTGAGCGACGCGGGAGCAACCCGGGCCGCGCTGCTTTCGAAATGACATTCCGCATTCGATGGGATGCTTTGCACGCACCGTGCGGCGGCTTGTTACTGCGCTGTTAAAGGCTCGACAACATTACGTTTCGCGCGCCTCGCGGGCTTTGCGCGCCAAGGGTTGTGCCTGTGCCGACATTGGCGCCCTGCCGCGCCGATTCGCGATACGCGCTGGCGGTGGTGCGGAAACGCATGCGGAACGCACGGGCGAAACTGCAGCTGTTCTCGAAACCGCAGGCCGCGCCCACTTCGCCGATCGAACAATCCGTGCCGGTCAGCAGTTCGCAGGCGAGCTCCAAGCGCACGCGCACCGACGCGGCCTGCGGGCTTTCTTCATAGATGTCATGAAAGGTTTTCGACAGATACCAGCTGGAGAAACTGGTGAGTTCGGCCAGCTCGGTCAGACGCACGACGCGATGGCGATGACCTTCAATGAACAGCCGTGCGCGCTGCAGGCGGCCGAACACTTGGCGCTTGCGGCGCACCGAGCGCCCGGGGCTGCGCGAGATACCGCCGTCGAGTTCGCGCTGCAGCGCCAAGAGATGCAGCAGCATCGGCTGCAGCGCGCGGCCGGTGAATTCTTCGCCGCTGCATGCGCGGGGCGCGTCGGCGCCGTTGCGCCACAGTCGCATCGCGATGCGCAGATCGCGAGCCCTCATGCGTCCGTAACCGGGCAGCAGTTCACCGCGTCCACGTCCGCCGGTGTCGGCGGAAAACAATACGCCCAACGTCGCGCTGTGCCGCCCGGCCTGCAGGTCAGGCGCGGAATCGCGATCCAGTGCCAGCCATTCACCGGGCCGCAGATGGAAGCTGCCTTCGCGGGCCACCACGCGGGTGCGGCCGCGCAGCTGTATCCAGATCGAAAAACCGCCGCCGGCCATGCGCAGGCTGCCCAGGCGGGCGACGGCCAACCAACGCGCTGCGGAGGTGCTTGGATCAGATTGAAAATCGACCGAACTGCCGCGGTCGGCAATGGTCGTGGTGTCGCTGCTGTGCATGTGTCCGGTCCGTGCCGAATGAGGGCTCCGGTGTGACCCAATCGCGGCGGAGACATCCGAAATTGCGCGGAGATTTCGCTTAAATCGGCGCGAAAGCGTTCCGAAATTATTCCGAAACCTTACGGATCAACTGCTTGCATCAACATTAGGAGGCCTTCAGGCCCGAGCTTTGTGTCAGGGAGCTTCAGCCCCGAGCAAATTGTTGATGGGGCTTGCCGCAAAAAAGCTCGGGCCTGAAGGCCCTCCTACAAAAAATGCGGTCATCAGTTTCCGCGCAGCAAGACATTGATCCGTTGCAGGCTGCGGAGACGACGTAGACAAACTTCCCGCTATCGTTTCAACGCGGTGGTGCTATCGCCCGAATTGAACACCGACAGCGGCAGCAGGCCGATATCGACGCCGGAAAAATTAGGGGTGGATGCGAACAAACGTCCGCTGCGGGCATCGAAGCTCACCCCGCTGGGCATATATGCGCCGTTGCCAAGACACTGCGACTGCGCAGGTTGCTCGCTCTTCAATTGCTCGCTCCTCACGCGTCGCCACAGCCATTCGCACGACGGTCCGACGTCCATGACCCACAGACCGTCGCTGGCCGATGTGAGCGTGCGGATCCGCGGGCGCAGCTGCACCTGATCGATCTGGCGGACGTTCGACAGATCCAGATCCGCCTGCCAGATCGATGGTTTGTAGGTGCGGATAAACACCACCCGTGGCTCGGTGGGATCGGTCAAGGCCAACACCGCATCGTCGATATGCGCGAGTGCGCGCCACGGTCGCACGCTGCGGTCGTACAGGATCAGCGCGAGCCGCCCCTGCTCACGTTCGGCGATCACCAGCATCCGTTTCGGATCGGGGTGATACGCCAGATTCACCGGCACCGCATCCGGCACGTCCAGACGCACGATACGGCCTTGGCGCGGTTCGATTTCATACGCGGTCTTGCGGCCGTCGATGCTGTCGCCGATGACCAGCGCACGGGTCGAATCCGGATGCCAGCGCGCCGGAAAGCGCGGCATCGGAAAGAATCCCTCGATCGCGCGCAGCGAATCGGACTGATCGAGATCCGCCCACCACAGCCGGTTCTGGCCATCGCGATCGGAGACGAACAAGATCTGCCGGCCATCGGGAGAAATGGAAGGCTGTACGTCCGAACGGGACGACGGATACAGCATCTTCGCCCGGTCGAACGCGCGCTCACTGTCTGCGATCCGCAGTTCACGCAGCTGCGACTGCGCGTTGTCGATGGCAAACGCGACCACATCGGCGTTGAGCGCGACCGAAGGCCCGCTCAATCCATCGCCGTCGGCATTACGGTATTCGTTGATGGCGCCCCTGGCGATATCCAGCGTACCCAACACCATGCCGTCGCTGCGGTAGCGCGAAAACACGACGCCGCGGCTGTCGCGCGTCCACGACAAGCCGTTGAAATTCGTGCGTAATGTGGTGAGACGCTCCGGCTTGCCGCCAGCGACGGGAATCCGCCACAGATCGCCCAGCGAAAGATTGCGCTGAAACGCGATCCAGCGGCCGTCGGGCGAGACCCTCGGCTGAACGTCGATGTCCTCGTGAATACGTGCGTAGTTGATCTGGCGCCAGCGACCCTCGGCAACGATCATGCGATACAGGGCACTGCCGTGGCCCTTCGCAAAATCCTCGTCAAGCCAACCGCTTCCGATCAGCGACTTGCCGTCGGGATACCAGCTCACCGGCATCGTATCGTCGAGACAGTGACCGATCTCGCGCGCCGCGCCGCCTGTCGCTGGAAGCAGCATGATCCGGCATCCGTCGTTGGTGGAACGATGGAAAACAATCTCACGGCCGTTCGGAGACCAGGACGGAAACTGGTCCCATCGACCTTCGACCAGTTCGGTCAACGGCCGCGGCGGCACTGCCGATGCGGTCTGCACCACCAGCGCGGCGGCCTGCAGATCCGCGCGATACAGGGCATACGCCAGCAGCGAGCCGTCCGGCGAAAGGCTGGGCGTCACCTCGCGCTGCGGCGAGCTGGCGACCCGCTGAATCGGCACGCGCTGGATCGTCGCGGGCTTGCCCTGCAACGTGCGCGGCGCATCGTCGCGGCCGCGCCAGTAGGCCAACACCACAACGGCTGCCACCGCGACCGCCAACACTGCAGCGGCCAACGCCCACAGCCAGCGCGCGCGCGTCGCAAGCGACGGTGCAGGCTCGGCGACCGGAGGTTCGGTCTGCGCGTCGACAGGCGTATCGGCCGCTTGCTCGATCAGCCATTCAATGGGCGCAATCAGCCGATAGCCCTGCTTGGCGATGGTTTCGATGTAGCGCGGCTGCTCGCGGTCGTCGCCCAGCGCGCGGCGCAGTTGGGTGATCGCCTGCGTCACCACGTCGTCGCCCGGCAGCGTGTCCGGCCACACCCATTCCAGCAGCGCCTCGCGGCTGACCAGTTTATTGGCATGCGCCACCAGCGTGAGCAGCACACCCAATGATTTCAGTGTCACCCGCGTCGCATCGCCGCCCTGCATCGGCGCGATTTCGCGCAACGAAATCTCGACGATGCAGTCGCCGATGCGCAGACGGTCCGAAGGCCGCGGTTCAAGCAGATTAGGGTGTGACTTCAGCATAAGGGGGCAAGATCGCGTTCAGCGACAACGACTGCAGCTTAGCAGTCCATGCACGCACGCCTGTTGGGCTTACCCAGGCTGCGGTGAATCGAACCGACAAACTCGGCAACATGCAGCACTCGCGAGCGGCTTTAATTCGACCTCCGTTCGCAGCAGGGTCTTCGGGCCCGGGCTTTTTCAGCAAAACGCCGTCAGAAAACTGCTCAGGACGGAAGCCTCTCCTACGCGGAGACTGCGGGTTTTCGCCCCAGCATGCTGGCAAGCCGGGACACGATCAACGCCATATACATCACGCCGTTCCACTGTTCGATGATGGCGATGGTGCGTGCATGCGGCGACAGCGGCATGATGTCGCTGAGGCCGGTCGCGGAAAAATTGGTCGCGCTGAGAAACATCAATTCCACCCACGTCAGCGGCTGCTTGACGCCCCCGGGCGCGAGAAACGCCTGGGGCTGCACCTGCTGGCACAGCATGAACAGCCACGCATACGCAACGGTGAACAGCATGAAGGTGGCGCCTGCGGCCCACAGTTCGTCCCGGGTCGCGCGGTCGTCGCGCATCATGTAGGTGATCAGCGACGCAGCCGCGTAAAAATAAGCGGCGGCATAGCCCGCAGCACCGACGACCGCAAGCGCCACGCTGTCCGTTGCGCTGTACGCGGCCCACGCCGCCACGCCGATAAAAGCCAATACGCCCGCAATCCACGCGGGACGCGGCGAACGATGCACCATCCATACCGCCACCGACAGTACGCCGACGCTGAGCGCGGTTGAAATCAGTTGGCCGACGCGGTTCTCGCCGATCAACGGGTACACCAACAGCGCCAGCAGCTGCACCACAAACAGCGTACGCGATGGCGAACGCATCCAGCGGCGCATCGTGGTGTCTTCCATCGAAGTATTCATTGCGGTCCTCTGCATCGGTGTGTGTCTGCTGACGTATTTATCGGCGCGCCCGCTCGACCTCAAGCACCGCACGCGCCCATGCGGCCATGAACGGAATGGCAATCGTGTCGTATTCGTAGCGGTCGTCGTTGAAAATGCCGTCGGCGTTGGCGAGGATGCTCGCAGCCAGCATGCACTCGATGCCGGATGCGCGATCGACCACGTACGCCACTTCGCTGATCGAGCCATAGGCCATGCCGGACTTGCCGAACACGCTTAAGCCGTCTGGATAGCGCGCGGTGCCGTCGCCGACGAAGAACCAGCGCGCGTAGCCGTCGGGATACTCGGCCTCGGAATACGCCGGCGATGTGCTTTCGCGCGGACGCAGCGCCAGCGCGCGCAGCAGACGGGCGCGCAGCGCACCGTCGATCTTCCAGCGCTGCCCCGCAGGCACCGACTCCGGCGACACGAACGCCTGCAGCATGCGCAGGCTGTCGGCCAGCGGCAGAAAATTAGCATGCGAGAAATCGTGCGGTCCGGGCAGCAGCGTGCCGTCGTCGTTCTGCCATCCATCGCCGACCAGCACGCGGCCGAACGGAAACTGTCGCGGTTTCGCGATGCCTGCGGAGAAACGCCGCAGCTCGCGGCCATCGGCAGACAGCAATGCACCTCCGCCATGACGGCGATTCGCTTCGGGATCGGATGAGCCCAGGCGTGCGATCAAGCGCACATGCGGGTAATTCAATTGGCCAAGCCGGCGATGGATATCGTCGCCGCCGAGCAGCTCGTACCAGCGGTTGAAAGGAAGATTTTCGCTGACCGCGAAGGTGCGGTCGATACCGCGCGCAAAGGTATCGGCCAATGGCTCGTCGCCCCATTCGCCGCTGATCGGCGGCGCATCCAGACGCAGCACGCTGTCGGCGCCGCCGCCTGCGGCCTGCACCGCTTCGGCCATCAGCAGGGCCATCGGCAGTTTGGTCACGCTGGCGGCGGGAAACCAACGTTGCGGCGCAAGGCCGCGATCATGGGTAACGACACGCGGCGTGCCGTCGGCATCGCGATGGATCCGCACCCAGCGCAGTTGCACCGCGTGTCCGGGGTCATCGACCAGCGCGGCCAGCGCGGGCGGCATGCGGGCGAACACCTCAGGCCACGGCGAAGGTTCGCGCATCGCAGCGCGCACTCGATGCGGCACTGCAGCACAGCCTAGACCGAGCGCCGACAGTGAAAGGAATTTTCGACGATGCATCTCACTGGGCTCCGATCGGATGATTCGCGACAGCGCGTATATTGCAGCGCCGCATCGTATTGGCATGACATGCGCACGTCTAATTGCGTGGATGCGCCGATGCAAAATAACCCGGATCATCAGCGAGGTGCAGCCGCGCAGTTGGCACCCTGCACGACATCGCACTGCGGTCGGCATGCGTACGTGAAAACGAATGCACGTCCGTTGCAGGCCCGGCCTCACTGGTGCCAGAGATGAATACGATTACAGCGGGCTCGCCCTGAACCGGTGCGGCTCCTAAGCTCCGAAGGCTTACGCGCTACCGCGCCGTCCGGCGCCGGCCATCCACGCCTCCCCGAGGAGACGAGTCACGCATGAACGTTATCCAGACCCACGCCGGCACGCATGCCAGCAACGCCACCGCCGACCTGGTGCCCGCCTTTCGCAATGCGCTGGCGATGACCCGCAGCGACACCCAGGCGGTGCCGGCCACGCGCGCCGCGCTGCGCGCCGCTGCCGACGTCTGCCGCGACACCCTCGCCGGACGCTGGGCCACCACCCAGGCCGAGGACGCCCATCGCGGGCCGTCCAGCCGCCGCGTGCACTACCTGTCGATGGAATTCCTGATGGGCCGCGCGCTGCGCAATGCGCTGGCGGCACTGCAGCTAGAGCCGGAACTGGAGCGCGAGCTGTCGACGCGCGGCCTGTCGCTGGCCGATGTGCTGGAAGCCGAGCCCGACGCCGCGCTGGGCAATGGCGGTCTGGGCCGGCTCGCCGCGTGCTTTCTGGATTCATTCGCCGAAACTGGCCTGCCCTCGTTCGGCTACGGGCTGCGCTACCGCTACGGCATGTTCGCGCAGGCGACCCAGGATGGTCGCCAGATCGAGCGCCCCGACGACTGGCTGCGCCACGGCGCGCTGTGGGACATCGAACGCCCGGATGTGGAATACGTCATCGGTTTCGGCGGACGCGTGGAATCCGACGGCATCGGCGGCCGCCGCTGGCAGCCGGCCGAACGCGTGATCGCGCGCGCCTACGACTTCATCGTGCCGGCGCATCATGGCGAACGCGTGTCGACGTTGCGCCAGTGGCAGGCCAGCGCCGAGGACCCGATCGACTTCGCCGCCTTCTGCCGCGGCGACCATATCGCCGCCGCGTGCCATCAGGTGGCCGCCGATGCGCTGAACTGGGTGCTCTACCCTGACGACAGCACCGATGCCGGCCGCGAACTGCGGCTGAAGCAGGAAGCGCTGCTGGTCAGCGCCTCGCTGCAGGATCTGATCGCGCGCCATCTCGCCGAAGGCCGCGCGCTGGAGCATCTGGGGCAGGGCAACGCGATCCATCTCAATGACACCCATCCGGCGCTGGCGCCGGCCGAGCTGATGCGCCTGCTTATCGACGAACACGGCGTAACCTGGAACGACGCCTGGGCGATCGTCCGCCAGGCCGTGTCGTATACCAATCACACGCTGATGCCCGAAGCGCTGGAAACCTGGCCGCTGCGGATGTTCGAAGCGCT
The DNA here is from genome assembly GCA_043775395.1 of Lysobacter sp. GTDB lineage: Bacteria > Pseudomonadota > Gammaproteobacteria > Xanthomonadales > Xanthomonadaceae > Lysobacter_I. Next base: position 10,952 of record JAYVSK010000133.1, read on the forward strand.
GCTGCCGCGGCATCTGGACATCATCTACCGCATCAACCACGAATTTCTTGCCGACGTACGCGCCCGTTTTCCCGACGACGCTCGCCTGGTGCAG
>JAYVSK010000134.1:0-2731 GCA_043775395.1 Lysobacter sp.
TGCAGAATTTCAGCAGCGTGCCGATGCGCTTCGACCGCGTCGCGCTGACGCTGCGCGCCGGCTCTGAAGTGGCGGGTGAATTGCTGGCTTCGCCTGCGCTGACGGTAGGGCCGGAATCGGCGGACGTCGCTGTCGTCACCTTGGCGCCGAGTACTGCGGCGCGCATTGTCATCGCCGATGCCCTCGCCGACCGGCACGGTCTTGATTACAGACTCGAAGGCACGATCGGCGCCGCCGCAAAGGATCGCAAAGCGCGCGACTACAAGGTCAAGCGCAACAGCGCACTGAGCCCGGTGCCCGGTCTTCCAGGCGTGTTGCGCTGAAGGTCGAAGCACTGGCGATGCGGCATTTTAAACGGTCGTGCGGCATTGGCTGATCTTGAAATTTTTTGCGTAAGACCTGCAGCCGGCAGTGCATCGCTCATCCGTTTCCTTTCTCTATTTCCCATCCTTGACTCTCAATTCACGAGCCCGCATGAACACCTATAAAGCCCCGCTCGCCGACATCCGTTTTGCATTGTTCGACGTCCTCGACAGCGAACGCACTTTCTCCAGACTAGGCTTTGCAGACGCCAACCGCGAACTCATCGACGCGGTACTGGAAGAAAGCGCGCGCTTCGCCGAAATTGTGGTCGCGCCGCTCAACCGTATCGGCGATACCAACGGTGCGGTTTACGACAAGGCCACCGGTAAGGTCACGACGACGCCGGGTTTCAAGGAAGCTTATGCGCAGTTCGCCGAAGGCGGCTGGACAGGGCTGGAGTCGCCGGTGGAATACGGCGGCCAAGGCATGCCGCACACCCTGGGCACCGCGATGAAGGAAATGGTGAACGCCGCGAATCTGGCGTGGGGCAACTTCCCGCTGCTGTCGCACGGCGCTACCGAGGCACTGCTGCATCACGGCGAAGACTGGCAGAAACAGGCGTTTTTGACCCCGATGGTGGACGGCCGCTGGACCGGCACCATGTGTTTGACCGAATCGCACTGCGGCACCGATCTAGGCCTGCTGAAAACCCGCGCCGAACCGCATCCGGACGGCCACTACACCATCACCGGCACCAAGATTTTCATCACCGCTGGCGAACACGACATGACCGAAAACATCGTGCATTTAGTGCTGGCGCGGCTGCCCGATGCACCCGCCGGCAGCAAGGGCATCTCGATGTTCATCGTGCCGAAGATCAAGGTCAACGCGGACGGCTCGCTGGGCGAACCCAACGCCGTGCGCTGCGGTGCGATCGAACACAAGATGGGCATCCACGGTTCGGCCACCTGCGTGATGAATTTCGACGGCGCTGCGGGCACGCTGATCGGCGAACCGCATAAAGGCCTGATGGCGATGTTCGTGATGATGAACGGCGCGCGCCTGGGTGTGGGTTTGCAGGGTCTGGGGCTGTCGGAGCGTGCGTATCAGAATGCGCTGCGTTATGCCCGCGACCGCCTGCAGATGCGCGCGCTGTCCGGCGCCAAATTTCCGGAAAAACCTGCCGATCCGATCATCGTTCATCCCGACGTGCGGCGCATGCTGTTGACCCAGAAGGCGTTGATCGAAGGCAGCCGTCTGCTGGGGTATCAGGCCGGCCTGTTGTTGGATATCGTCGATCACGGCAAAGACGAAGCCGAACGCACGCAGGCCGATGCGCTGTTGGGGTTTCTTACCCCGATCATCAAAGCTTGTATGACCGAATGGGCGATCGAGTGCACGTATCACGCATTGCAGTGTTTTGGCGGCCACGGCTACATCCAGGAATGGGGCATGGAGCAGCTTGCGCGCGATGCACGCATCACCACGCTGTACGAAGGCACCACCGGCATCCAGGCGCTGGATCTGATGGGCCGTAAGGTAATGCAGCTCAAAGGCGCGGGTCTGCATGTATTTCTCGGGATGATCGACGAATTCTGCGCGGCGCAGGCCGACAATGATGCGCTCGACGAGTTTGTCGCCCCACTGCGCGCGTTGGCGCATGAATGGCGCGAAGTCACACAGATGATCGGTCAACGCGCTGCCGGCAATCCCGATGAGATCGGCGCGGCGGCATGGGACTATCTGTTTTATTCGGGCTACGCGGCGCTTGCATACTGGTGGGCGCGGAGCGTTGCGGCGGCGGATGCTTCATCGCAATCGCAGGCGTTCAAGGACGCCAAGCGGGAGACGGCGCGCTTTTACTTCGCACGTTTGCTGCCGCGCACACGCACCCACGTGGAGTCGATCGCAAGCGGGGCTGCGTCGTTGATGACGCTCCCCGCAGAGGCCTTCGGCGACTGATATCGCCCCGTCGCCCGCACTGCCGGCGACGGCGGCACACATCACGGAAAGCGGGTATGCTCGGTTCCTATATGGAGGCCGACACATCAGCGTTGCGCCTGATCCTCGCGGGGGCTCCCTCGGACAGGATCGCTGACCGGGCTGCCGATCGTGCCCCGGTCATCGCTGTCGCCGACGACATCCTGATCCATACCTGCGCCGAACATGATTCTGGCGCGACGACCGCAAGACTCGACGCTGTGCGTCTGCTGTCACTGGATGCGCACGGCCGCATATTGAACTGGATCAGCTGGCAGGATGCGGCTTGTCTTTATGCGCGCGGCGCGGTCGCCTGGACGCTTGGCGACCCCTGCCTGAGCGTGCATGGCGGCACCAGCCGCGCGACTGGCGAACGCAGCGTGCTGGAACTGCATCCGATCGTCGCGGCCCGCGGCCATGCGCGCGCGCATGCATTGGCGCCCACGCC
>JAYVSK010000135.1:0-2162 GCA_043775395.1 Lysobacter sp.
GTGTACCTGTACGGGTTGTTGAACACGTAGCTGTACGCGTTCCAGTTCTGCGGGTTGCCGGTGTCCTGGATCACCGGGTCGGCCTGCAAAAAACGCCCCAGCGTCGGGTCGTAGATCCGGCCGTTCATGTGGATGACGTCCAGACCGTCGTCCAGCATTTCATGGCCGGTGAACCCGCGCGTGGTGCTGGCAAGACCGGTCTGCGTGATGCTGGTGGCGCTGCCGTTGGTCCGGCGCTCGCCGAAGGCGTTGAAGCCGCCGCCTTCGAGGATTGCGCCGGTTTCATTGGTCGCGACGATCACGCTGCCGATGTGGTCGGTGAACAGGTAGCGGTTCGCGGCAATGCCGTTCACCACGTGTTGAACAAGGATTCCACCGATGGTCCGCTTGTAGGTGGTGGTGCCGTTCTCGCTGACGATCTCGAGGTTGCCGATGTATAGCGTACGTCTTGTACCGACGATGCCGCTGCCGCTGTCCTCGCGCTTGTAGCGGCTGCCCGACGAGTCGTACCAGAACCGCGCCATCCGGCTCGGTGCCGCCGGCGTGCCCTTGAAGATTTCGTAGGCTTGATCGCTTGCGGTGTAGCGGATCGTGCGGTCCAGACTATCGCTGCTACTGCTGTCGGCGAACGTCTGGTTGCCGTGCGCGTCGTAGACCAAGCTGCTGTAGGCGCTGGTCTGCCGCACCTGATGCGGGCTCTCGGTCTGGCTGGCATTCACCGTGCCGCCCAGCGATCCGTTCAACCCGCAGGCCGCGCGGCCGGCATAAAAATAGCCGGTCGACTGCGCACCGCGCATCCAGTGCGCGCACACATTGCCCAGCTTGTCGTAATCCGCCCAGTCGGTCATCTGGCCCGTGCCGCTGGCGTAGGCCGTCGCGCCCACCCGGTTGATCCGCGACAGCAGCAAGCGGTCGACGCTGTCGTACCCGAAGTCTTCGCCGTAGTCCTTGCGGTCCCGCCAGTTCAGATTGCCCACGCTGTCCCAGGCATAACGGTCGCGCATGATCGTGCAGTTCGTTGCGCTGCTGCCCGCGCACACTTCGCTCAGCCGACCGGTCAATCGATCGTATTGACGGAAGGTCTGCATCGCCGCGCTGCCGCCGCGCGTGTCTTTGATGCTGTTGCCGAAGGCATCGGTTTCCTGATTGTCCAGATATGTCGTCGACACGCCCGGTGCGCAGGTCGCCGTCGTGTCGCCCGCGCTCGATTCGCACAGACGCAGGGCCTGACCACGTGCGCCGAACTCCGTCTTCAGCCACTTGCCCGACGGATCCTGGCTGCGTTGCGCACGCCCCAGCAGATCGTAGATCACGGCTGAACCGTAACTCACGCCATCCATGACCGTCGCGCCTGCGATCGCACGGCCCATACCGTCAAAACCGCTGCAGCTCGACCACGCCTGCGCCTTGTCGCTTTGGCCTTGCCATGCGGCATAGGTGAATCCGTCGGACCAGCTGCAGTGCGCTTGGCCGACACCGTTGGCGGCGGTGTCGTATTTGATCGACGACGAATGCTCCTGCACCTGCCCGTTCGCCGTCTGCGCATAGCTGCCCCGCCATGTCACCCGACCGCGAAAATCGTACCGCAGCAAATTGAGATTGCCCGCGCCGTCGTGTTCGTGCTCCTGTTCGCCAACCGCGTTCAGGCCGATATAACGCACCCCCGCATCCGGGTCGTTCATGTACACCTTGCGGCCCAGCGCGTCGTAGGCCATCGAGGTGGTGATCGCACCGCGACCGCCGTCGCGGGACACCGCTCCCAGCGTGCCGTCTGCGTAGTACACGTAGAACGTACTCAGGCCCGCAGCATCGGTCGCCTGCGCCAGTTCGCCCAGCGCGTTCTTGATCTCGACTTTGGTATAGCCCCGTGCGTTGGTCGCCGTCGTCGTCGTGTTGCTGTAGGCCACGGTGCTGACCGCGTTGTTGGCCTCCGTGACCTTCACCGGCCGGCCCAGCACGTCGTACTCGGTGCGCACCCAATTGCGCTCCGGCGCGGTGCACACGCTGGCTACATCCGGTTCACTCGCCCCGGCGGTGCCCGCCAGAAAAAACGGCGTCGAGGTGCGATGCGCACGGCCTACCGCGTCGTACTCGATGCACACGCCCGAGGCATCCTTGCCGCTGACCCCGGCATTGAAACTCTGCGATACCTTCAGCACCTC
>JAYVSK010000136.1:0-3344 GCA_043775395.1 Lysobacter sp.
CTGCGTCATCTTGTACCAGGTCTCATACATGCGGCGTCCATAAATGCCCTGAAGGGTCAGGCCTTTGAAGATCACCTTGTCCCAGTCGACCCCTGCGCCCCGGGGCAGGATGCCGAGGAGCGCGATCTTGCCACCGTGGTACATGCAGTCGAGCATGTCATTGAATGCGCCGGGGTTGCCGCTCATCTCCAGGCCCACGTCGAAGCCCTCCATGTGCAGGTCGGCCATGACCTCTTTGAGCGAGGTCTTGCTGACGTTGACCACCCGGGTCGCGCCCATGTCGGCGGCCAGCTTCAAGCGATAGTCGTTCACATCGGTGACCACCACGTTGCGGGCGCCGATGTGCTTGCAGATGCCGGCAGCCATCACCCCGATCGGGCCGGCGCCGGTGATCAGCACGTCTTCGCCGACGACATCGAACTCCAGGGCGCAGTGCGCAGCGTTGCCGTAGGGGTCGAAGAAGGCGGCCAGTTCGCTGGGGATCTGGTCAGGGATAGGCCACAGGTTGCTGGCCGGTATCGTCATATATTCGGCGAAGGCGCCGTTGCGGTTCACGCCGATGCCGACGGTATTCGGGCACAAGTGCTGTTTGCCTGCCCGGCAGTTGCGGCAGTGGCCGCAGACGATATGACCTTCCGCAGAGACGCGTTGGCCGATACGGTAGCCGGTCACCCCAGGCCCCAGTTCCACGACCCGGCCGACGAACTCGTGGCCGATCACCAGGCCAGGCTTGATCGTGCGCTGGCTCCACTCGTCCCACAGATAGATATGCAGGTCGGTGCCGCAGATGGCGGTCTTTTCCAGCTTGATCAACACTTCGTTAGCGCCGGGGGAGGGCACCGGTACCTGTTCCATCCAGATGCCTTTGGCGGCTTCGCGCTTCACCAGCGCTTTCATCATCGTCGCGGCCATCGCTCGCCCATTCGCCCGGAGTTAGGACGCGGATTATACGCTGCACAGACATATCGCCTTGTCGGGTACCTGCTCGTCGTCTGCGGCATTCGGCGACGGGTCACCATGCCTGCGGGTATGGTCAAAGATGGGCGTCTGTACTCACGATGCATCGGACCGCCACCCATAGGGCACGACTGTGACTATTGGACATGGTGACGACTGACGGCTGCCGATACACTCGCGTTCTTTGCTGCGATTCCACGAGAGATGCCATGCGCACACCCACGCTTCTTGCCACCGCGACTTTCACCGCTTTTGTCGGCGCGCTGTCGATTGCCGCGACCCCATCCGTCCACGCCGCCGAAGGCATGTGGGTGCCGCAGCAGTTGCCGGAGATTGCCGGACCGCTGAAGACTGCAGGTCTGAAGCTCACGCCCAAGCAGCTGAGCGACCTTGCCGGAGACCCGCTCGGCGCGGTCGTATCGCTCGGCGGTTGCACCGCCAGCTTCGTGTCGCCGCAGGGTCTGGTCACTACCAACCACCACTGCGCATACGGTGCTATCCAGCTGAATTCGACGGCGCAAAAGAATCTGATCAAAGACGGCTTCAATGCGGCCACTCAGGCCCAGGAGCTGACCGCCGGCCCGAATGCGCGCGTATTCGTGCTGGACCGCATCGACGATGTCACGCCGCAGGTACGTCAGGCAATCGCGGCTGCGCCCGATGCGCTGGCCCGAAGCCGTGCCCGCGACACTATCGAAAAGCGCCTGGTCGCGGACTGCGAGGCAGTGCCGGGCTATCGCTGCCAGTTTTACAGTTTCTCGGGTGGCGCCAGCTACCGGCTGTTCCGCAATCTCGAAATCAAGGACGTGCGTCTGGTCTACGCGCCGCCGAGCAGCATCGGCAACTACGGTGGCGAAGTGGACAACTGGATGTGGCCGCGGCATACCGGCGATTTCGCGTTCTATCGCGCTTACGTCGGCCGCGACGGAAAGCCCGCTGCATATTCGCCCGACAATGTGCCCTACAAGCCGAAACAATGGCTGAAAATCGCCGACAAGCCGCTGACGGCGGGCGATTTCGTCATGGTCGCCGGTTATCCGGGCAGCACCAACCGCTACGCCTTGGCGGAAGAATTCGACAACACTGCCGATTGGACCTATCCCACGGTGAGCCGTCATAACAAGGCGCTGGTGGCGCTGGTCGATGCGGAGGGCAAAAAAACGCCCGATATCGCGGTCAAGTACGCCAGCATCGTGCGCAGTTGGGAGAACACGCTGAAGAACTACGACGGTCAGCTCGAAGGCTTTGAGCGCATGGGCGCATCCGCCATGAAGGCCAAGCAGGAAGAGGCGTTGCTGACGTGGCTGCGCAAGCGCAACAAGTCCGGCATGCCGCCCGCGATGGAAGCTTACGAGACGCTGCGCGCGCTGCAGGCGCAGACCGTGGCGACCCGCGAACGCGACCTCGTGCTGGGGCGTTTTGGCAGCAATGGCCCGGTGGGCACCGCTGTGCAGCTGTACCGTCTGTCGATCGAGCGCGCCAAGGCCGATGCCGACCGCGAGCCCGGCTATCAGCAGCGCGACTATGCGTCGATCGAAGGCGGACTGAGACAGATGGAGCGTCGCTACCACCCGACCATGGATCGCGAATTGATGCGTTACTGGCTGGCCCAGTATCTGCGCCTGCCCAAAGAGCAGCGTCTACAGGCGATGGACGCCTGGCTGAAGGGCAACGACGACAAGGCGATTGCATCGGCGCTGAAATCGCTGGCCGGAACCAAGCTGGGCAACACCGATGAGCGCCTACGTTGGATGACTGCCGAGCGCAAGGGGTTCGAAGGCAGCAAGGATCCCGCGATCCGGTACGCGGTGGCGATGATGCCGACACTGCTGCGACTGGAGGAGGCGCGTAAATCGCGCGCCGGCGACAGCATGATGGCGCGGCCGATTTTTCTGCAGGCGATGTCCGAGTACAAGAAAAGCCGCGGCGAAGCGGTGTATCCCGACGCCAACGGCTCGCTGCGGATCACCTTCGGCAATGTGACCGGATATTTGACGCGCGACGGCAACAAACAGCTGCCGTTTACGCGGCTTGAAGAAGTTGCGCAGAAGGCGACCGGCCAGGAACCGTTCGATGCGCCGCAGGCGCAGCTCGATGCGATCCGTGCCAAGCGCTACGGTGGTCTTGCCGATGCGAAACTCGGTACGGTGCCGGTGAATTTCCTGTCGGACCTCGATATTACCGGCGGCAATTCAGGCTCGCCGGTGTTGGACGCGCAGGGCAAGCTGGTGGGTCTGGCCTTCGACGGCAACTGGGAATCGGTCAGTTCCAACTGGATCTACGACGGTAGCGTGAACCGCATGATCTCGCTCGATCAGCGCTACATGCGCTGGATCATGCAGGAAGTGTTTCCCGCGCCGCAGCTGCTGCAGGAGCTGGGCGTGCCG
>JAYVSK010000137.1:0-4979 GCA_043775395.1 Lysobacter sp.
CTGTTCGCGGATGCGCCGGACGCGATCGACAACGCGGTCGACCTCGCCAAACGCTGCAATCTCGAACTATCGCTGGGCAAGTACTACTTGCCGGCGTTCCCGGTGCCCAGCGACCACACGCTGGACAGCTGGATCCGCAGCGAAGCGCGCGACGGACTCGAAAAACGTCTGCGAAAGTACCCGATGGCTGCGGGCCACGACCGCGCCAGCTACGACGCGCGGCTGGACATCGAGCTGGGCGTGATCGTGTCGATGGGTTTTCCCGGTTACTTCCTGATCGTGGCGGACTTCATCAACTGGGCCAAGGAACACGGTATTCCAGTCGGCCCCGGCCGCGGCTCGGGCGCCGGTTCGCTGGTCGCGTGGGCGCTGGGCATCACCGATCTGGACCCGCTGCCGTACGACCTGCTGTTCGAGCGCTTTCTGAACCCCGAACGCGTGTCGATGCCCGACTTCGACATCGACTTCTGCATGGACCGCCGCGATGAGGTGATCGACTACGTCGCTGCCAAATACGGCCGCGATCGGGTCAGTCAGATCATCACCTACGGCACGATGTCGTCGAAAGCGGTGGTGCGCGACGCCGGCCGGGTGCTCGGCTACCCGTACGGCTTCGTCGACGGCATCGCCAAACTCATTCCGCTGCAGCCGGCCGACCCGCTGTCGCTGGACGACGTGCTGGGCCGCAGCGACAAGGCAAAAAAAGATCCGAGTCGAGCGATCGGCGAATTCGTCGAGCGCTACAACACCGAAGACGATTTCCGCGAACTGATCGACCTCGCGCTGGAGCTGGAAGACCTGACCCGCAACGCCGGCAAACACGCCGGCGGCGTGGTGATCGCGCCAGAACCGCTGTCCGACTTCTGCCCGCTGTTCGCCGAACACGACGGCCACGGCGGGGGTAAACATCCGGTCACGCAGTTCGACAAGGACGATGTCGAAACCATCGGCCTGGTGAAGTTCGACTTCCTCGGCCTGCGCACGCTGACCATCATCGACTGGGCGGTGAAGGCGATCAACGTCCGTCACACGCAATCGGGAAATGCGCCGCTCGATATCACCGATTTGCCGCTCAACGACAAACCGACTTACGCACTTTTCGCGCGCGGCGACACCGTCGCGGTATTCCAGTTCGAATCGCGCGGCATGCGCGAACTGCTCAAGCGCGCGAAACCCGACACCTTCGAAGACATCATCGCGCTGGCCGCACTGTTCCGCCCGGGTCCACTGGGCTCGGGGATGGACCGCGAATGGGTGGACCGCAAACACGGCCGCACCGAGGTGAGCTATCCGCACCCTGCGCTGGAGGCGGTGCTGAAGCCGACCTACGGTGTGATCGTGTATCAAGAACAGGTGATGCAAATCGCGCAGGTGCTGGCCGGCTATTCGCTGGGCGGCGCCGATCTGCTGCGCCGCGCGATGGGCAAGAAAAAACCCGAGGAAATGGCCAAGGAACGCGCCAAATTCGAGGCGGGTTCGGCCGAACGCGGCGTCGATCCGCGCACTGCAACGCAGATCTTCGACTTGATGGAAAAGTTCGCCGAATACGGCTTCAACAAGTCGCATTCCGCCGCCTATGCACTGGTGGCGTACCAGACCGCGTGGCTGAAGGTGCATTACCCTGCTGAATTCATGTCCGCAGTGCTGTCTTCGGACATGGACAATACCGACAAGGTCGTGAGTTTCCTGGATGAAGCACGCGCGCTTGGACTGACGGTGATGCCGCCGGATGTGAATGCGTCTGGTTATATGTTCGAAGCAATGGACGACAAGACGATCCGCTACGGCTTGGGCGCGATCAAAGGCGTTGGTCACGGCGCGTGCGACGCGATCGCCGAGGAATGCAGGCGCGGTGGACGCTATGCCGACTTGCTCGACTTCTGCAAACGCATCGACAGCAGCAAGCTCAATCGACGCACGCTGGAGGCGTTGGTGAGCGCAGGCGCACTGGATGCGCTGGGCAAGAATCGGCCGTCGCTGTTGCTGCAGTTGCCCGAAGTGATCAAAGCCACCGAACAGCTCGCGCGCGAGCGTGACGCCGGACAAGTTTCGCTGTTCGGAAGCTTCGCAGAAGCCGCACCGGAACTGAAGTTTGAACTGCCTGAAACTTCAGACTGGCCGCTATCGCAGAAGCTCGCGGGCGAACGGGAAACCCTCGGTCATTACCTCAGCGGCCATCCGCTGGATCCTTATCGCGAAGAATTGCATGCCCTGGTCGGCACCGACCTGGGCAAACTCGATCAACTCTGGGACAGCGCATCATCTTCACGCGGGCGAGGCCAGCGCAGCGGCGACGATGCCGAGAGCGGCGGCCGCCAGTGGCGCGCTGAAGCGACCGTCATCATCGCCGGGCAGGTCATCGGCATGCGCAAACGCGGCGATTCGCAGGCTTTTGTCCAGCTCGAAGATGGACGCGGCCGAATCGAATGCGCGTTTTTCTCCGAACCATTCTTCGAATATCAGACTCTGCTGACCCGCGACCGCATTCTGGTGATCGAAGGTGGCCTACGCGAAGACGAGTTCAGCGGCGGCTTCTCGCTGCGCGCAAAACGCTGCTGGGATTACCGCCAGATCTGCGCACAGCATGCACAGCGGCTGTCGCTGCGGCTGGATCTGCGCGAGCCGGGGCTGATGCAGAAAATCGACGGGCTGCTCGCACAGCACCGTCCAGGCCACACGCCGCTGCGCTTCGATCTGCTGCTGCCCAAGGGCACCGCGGGCACACTCGACCTCAACGGCCCCCAATCGATCCGTGTGGAAGCGGATCTGCCCAGTGCCCTGCGCGCGCTGCCCGGGGTACGCACCGTCAAAGTGGCGATGAGCAAACCATGGGCCTCCTGATCGAAGCGCCGCACCCTACTGCCAGGTACGGTGTTCATCGTTCACCTCGGCTAGACTTGAACTCCTTCCGGCCATCGGCCCACGCCCGCGCATGAATCCGAATTACCTCGATTTCGAACAGCCCATTGCCGATCTTGAAGCCAGGATCGAGGCCCTGCGCCACGCCAGTACCGGCCCGGCGGTCAATATCGACACCGAGGTCCACGCGCTCGAAAACAAGCTTCGCCTGCGCACTGCCCAGATCTTCCGCGACCTGAGCGCCTGGCAGGTCTCGCAGCTGGCGCGTCACCCAGCGCGCCCCTACACCCTGGATTATCTGCGGGTGATCTGCGACGAATTCCAGGAACTCGCCGGCGACCGCGCGTTCGCAAACGACAATGCCATTGTCGGCGGGCTCGCCCGCATCGGTGGCCGCAGCGCGATGGTGATCGGTCACGAAAAAGGCCGCGACACCAAAGCCAAGGTCCGCCGCAATTTCGGCATGCCGAAACCCGAAGGCTACCGCAAAGCGCTTCGGCTGATGAAGATGGCGGAACGCTTCCGGTTGCCGGTACTGACCTTCATCGATACCGCTGGCGCATGGCCCGGAATCGATGCCGAGGAGCGCGGCCAGTCCGAAGCCATCGCCCGTAATCTGCTCGAAATGGCGGAACTGAAAGTCCCGATCATCTGTACCGTAATTGGTGAAGGCGGCTCCGGCGGCGCGCTTGCCATCGGTGTGGGCGACCGTACTCTCATGTTCGAATACAGCACATATTCGGTCATTTCGCCCGAAGGATGCGCTTCGATCCTGTGGAAAACAGCCGATAAAAAACAGGAAGCAGCGCAAGCGATGGCGATCACCGCGAAACGTCTGCGCGACCTCGGCTTGATCGATAAGATCGTGCGTGAGCCCATCGGCGGCGCGCATCGCAATCCGGTACAGATGGCAAAACGACTGAAAGCGATCCTGATCAACGAACTCGATGCGCTCACGCCGCTACCGATCGAGCAGTTGTTGGATCGTCGTTACAAGCGACTGCGTGGATACGGGGCTTACGAAGCTTCATAAGTCCCGCAGACAGCTAATATCTGGTGTTGGCACCTCTTCAGCAATGAGACCGAACCGTACAAAATGTGCATGGTGGCATTGGAAAGAACGATCCAGAAAGCAACCAAGCTTGTTTGCTGCTTTATTCCACACCCTGCCGATCCTTGAGCAATCACGTTCTACGATCGCAGCGGGTACGGCGACTTCAGCATTTCGGGAATAATAGGTTCTTTGGCAGCTAAACAAGTCGATATCGCTTTTCGCACAGCGCCGGAATCAATACACTCGTATGTGCGCTCCCATCCGTAGTCGGCCCTTGGGATGATGATTTCCGTTTGTTCAATTGCATTCGCCATTCAACTCGAATGTGGACACCGCCTTTACAAACAAGGAAGTTTCAATCGACGATTCGAAAATTGTTAGATCAGTGGCCGATATGCGCTGACATCACGGAGACAAGGTGCTTTCATACCAACACGGCAAACCCGCCTTTGCCCAGCATGAATTCAGCGGAAGATACGCCCATAGTTGTAGGATATTCGGCTTATTCTCGATAGCCGGTTTTGTCTAAAAAAAACATGTGAAGCGCAAGACCGAGCAGCTGATCCTGAACTGAAATACCGACTCTGCTGATCCAAGAACATACCCACAGCAGCGCCCCCATCGACATTCATCACGGCAAGACCCAATTTCAGCATCTCAACACCCATGCCAGATTTTCAGAAAAACCAGTGCCGCTAATGGCACCGATAGACAGCCCGCTTGGCGCATATCTTCGATTCACCGCTGTAAAAGCGGGATCCTGATCGTAATTCCGACGGGCTTGGATTGAACGATTTTCCGCCGCATCGCCTGAACGTTGCGTATTGCGATAAGCGTTGTTTTCGGCGACCAATCCCGCGAAACTGCATTAGCCTCAAGCGATAATTCCGAGAGATTTGCCACCAAATGCATTTCAAACGCGAAAAAGCCTGAAAAAATCGATGCAGGGGCTTGGCGGAAGCGCGACCTTGGCCTACAGTGCGCAGGCCGGCATGTCGTCCGGTCCAGACATCAAGTCAACTCCATTCGACGAGGAATTCGAATTCTCATGGCAACCAAAAAGAAA
>JAYVSK010000138.1:0-2007 GCA_043775395.1 Lysobacter sp.
CAGCTGATCTGGTCGTACAACCTGGCGCTTGAATCGGAATATCGAAAATTCCCGGAAGGCGGCAGCGAGAACGAGTTCTCGATCAATCACAACATGGGCATTTCATATCGCTTCGCACGTAATTTCTATGCGGGCCTCGAAGGCCGGCACCATATGGATATTCTCAACGGCGAGAAGAATCATAACGATTTCTTCCTTGGCCCGACGGTGCAGTACAGCAGCAAGAAGTGGTATGTCAATGCGACGTATCTTCGTCAACTCGACGGCAGCAAGGCCTATACGGGGTACGACGTGGATGCTGCGATTTATCCTTCCGCGAACAGCCGCTACCACCTCGAAGAAGACACCAAGAACGAATTCCGGATCAAATTCGGCTACAACCTCGATTGATGAACCTCACAACACGCTATCAGGTCGTTTGGCTCGCACCGATCGCAGCCGCTGTGGCTGCGCCGGCATATGCCGCCACGTATATGACGGTGCAGCAGGCGCAGCAGGCCATGTTTGCTGGCCAGACCTTTACGGCGGTGCCGCTCACGCTGAGCAAGCAACAGATCAAGAGCATCGAGAAGACGGGGAATGTCCGCGTCCGCGAGCCGCAGTTGAAACTGTGGCGCGCCAGCGGAGGTGGCTGGTTCTATCTGGATCAGGTGTTGGGCAAGCATGAATTCATCACGTATGCCGTCGCCATGAATGCCGATGGCTCGGTGCGAAGTGTCGAGATTCTCGACTATCGCGAGACTTACGGCAGCGAGATCCGCAACCCGAAATGGCGCGCGCAGTTCGAGGGCAAGCGCGTGGGCGCTCCACTCAAACTTGAGGGTGACATCGTCAATCTTTCGGGGGCAACGCTGAGTTGCCGTCATATTGCGGACGGCGTACGGCGGTTGCTGCACACGCATGCGATCGCCGTCGCTCGCTGAAGACGCTGCCTCGTCGCATCAGCGCATGCGTCCCCTGTTGGGGACCTATGTCGCGATCGGCACAGCAGGCGCTGAAGACCAGACCGCCGTCGCGGTCGCTGCCGCATTCGACAGCATCGAAAACATCCATCGGACGATGAGCTTCCACGATCCGGACTCGGAGCTGTCGCGGTTGAACCGCGATGCTTTCCGCGCGCCGCAGACACTCTCATCGCCGGTAGCACGGGTGCTTCGCGCGGCGTTGGCGCTGGCCCGCGCCAGCGAGGGCCGCTTCGATCCGACAGTGGCCGGCAGACTGGTGGCGTCCGGGTGGTTGCCGTCGCCTTCGCAGGAGGGCGTTGATATGCGCGCGCGCTGGTCGGATGTGCACTGGTTGTCCGACCGGCGCATTCGGTTCGCAAAGCCGCTTTGGCTGGATTTTGGCGGCATCGCCAAGGGCTATGCGGTCGATCTTGCTGTGCGCATCCTGTGGCGGCGCGGCGTACGCTCGGGCATCGTCAATGCGGGAGGCGATCTGCGCGTGTTTGGCAAAGCGCGACAGATCGATGTGCGCGATCCCGCCGATCCGCAGCGGTCGATTCCCCTGGCGCGCATACAGAATGCAGCGATGGCGACCAGCGCCGGCTACTTCAGCACGATCCCCGGATGCTCCGCGCTGGTGGATGCACTCACCGGAAAAAGTATGGGCATGTCGGCATCGGTCACGGTCTGCGCGCCGCGCGCGGTCTGGGCGGATGCGTTGACCAAAGTGGTGTTGGCGGATGAATCGAAGGCAGTCCCGCTGCTGCGGCGGCTGCGGGCGCAGGCAGTGGTGATGACGATGGACGGCGAACGCCGGGAGTGGTCATGACCAGAGCGCGACACGCACATGACGGCATGCGCATGCCCGCCTGGATCAGGCGATGGGTGTATGCGACCGGCATCGCAACCGCAGCGACGGGCACGCTGTGGCTGATCCTGCATACCTTCGTCCGCCCGGAAGGGCAGTTCGGGCCTGAGCCGCACTGGATCGAGCCGCATCTGCTGTCCGCGCACGGCGCGACGGCGATGCTTGCGCTGTGGGTGTTCGGGCTGATCTGGCTGC
>JAYVSK010000139.1:0-3697 GCA_043775395.1 Lysobacter sp.
TTCGTCAATTTTTATTCGACCGACACCATCAACCCCTACGTCGCGCTGTCTGCCCGCGGTGCGTGGATCGTGACGCTCAAAGGCGCGGTGATGCACGACTCCGGCGGCTACGGCATGTTGGGGTTCGGCCATGCGCCGCAGACCGTCATTGATGCAATGGCCAAGCCGCAGGCGATGGCCAACATCATGACCCCCAGCCTGTCGCAGCTGCGCTTCGACCGCGCGATCCGCGCCGAAGTGGGCCACAGCCTGGGTCACTGCCCGTACGCGAAGTTCCTGTGCCTGAATTCGGGTTCGGAATCGGTGTCCCTCGCCGGCCGCATCGCCGACGTCAACAACAAACTGATGACCGATCCGGGTGCACCGCACGCCGGCCGCCGGGTCAAGCGCATCTCGGTCAAGGGCAGCTTCCACGGTCGCACCGAACTGCCGGCGCTGTACTCGGATTCATCGCGCAAGACCTACGCCGCGCACCTGGGCAGCTACCCGCACCACGTCGGTCAGGCCATCACCATCGACCCCTACAGCATCGAACAGCTGGAGCAGGCGTTCGCGGATGCCGAGCGCGAAGGCTGGCATATCGAAGCGATGTTTTTGGAGCCAGTGATGGGTGAAGGCGACCCGGGCCGCGCCGTGCCGCGCGCGTTCTACGATGCCGCCCGCCGCCTCACCCGCGAACACGGCACGCTGCTGCTGGTCGACTCGATCCAAGCCGGCATCCGCGCCCACGGCACGCTGTCGATCGTCGATTACCCCGGCTTTGAGGGCATCGAAGCGCCGGACATGGAAACCTATTCCAAAGCGCTCAACGCCGCGCAGTACCCGCTGTCGGTGCTGGCCGTGAACGAACGCGCCGCCGGCCTGTACCGCAAAGGCATCTACGGCAACACCATGACCACCAATCCGCGCGCGCTGGACGTCGCGTGCGCCGTGCTTGAACTGCTCACACCGGCACTGCGCACGAATATCCGCGACAAAGGTAAAGAAGCCGTCACCAAACTGGAAGCGCTGAAAGCCGAACTGCCGGGCCTGATCACCAAGGTTCAAGGCACCGGCCTGCTGTTTTCCTGCGAACTGTCGACCGAGTTCAAAGGCTACGGCACCGGCTCCACCGAAGAATGGATGCGCGAACGCGGCATCGGCGTGATCCACGGCGGCGAAAACTCGCTGCGCTTCACCCCAACTTTCGCAGTGACGTCAGAAGAACTCGATCTGCTGGTCGGCATGGTCAAGAGTGCTTTGCTGGAAGGCCCGCGTCAGCAGCAGGCTGCTGCGGCCTGATCGGTTCCGCAATGATGCTTACGAAGAAAGCCGGCAGTGTCCGGCTTTCTTTTTGGTCGATAAACGCGAATCAGCCGTGATGACCCATCTCTACATCCTGCCCGGGCTCGACGGCACCACGCGGATGCTGCACGACTTCATCACTGCCGCGCAGCCGTCGTTCGCATCAGTTGAGGCCATCGCCTACCCGACCGATGTCGTGCTCGGGTATCGCGAACTCGAAACTTTCGCGCGCGCCGCATTGCCAACCGATACGCCGTTCGTGCTGATCGGCGAATCATTTTCCGGACCGGTAGCGATTTCAATCGCCGCAGATCCGCCGCCGAATCTGATCGGGCTGGTGCTGTCGACGACATTTGCGCGCGCGCCGGTGCCGCTGCTGGGGCCGTTCGCGTCGTTGACCCGTTTCGCGCCGACACATTCACTGCCGACGCCGCTGCTGTCGGCCGTGCTGTTGGGCCGCTGGAGTACGCCCTCATTGCGAAGCAGGCTGCGCGCCGCGCTGGATGATGTAAGCCCGGCCGTCCAGCGCGCCCGCGCTGCAGCCGCGATGCGCATCGACGTATCGCAGGATCTTGCGCGTATCGAAGCGCCCACCCTGCTGCTGAAAGCAAACCACGACCGACTGCTGCGACCGGGTGCAGGTTATGAACTCCGCGAGGGCATCCCGTGTGTGCGGCAGATCGCGCTGGATGGCCCGCATCTGTTGCTGCAAACCCGCACCGACCGATGCGCCGAGGAAATAGTGAGCTTTGCCTCATCGCTATCTCAATGACAGTACATAGCGCGGGAAAGGCGCCCCACGCTGCCCGACACCGCATGTCTCGGGTAGTCTTGTGCAGATGAAAACCGTCGAAATCCGCCACCCGCTGATCCGCCACAAGCTTGGGATCCTGCGCGATACCGTTACCGGCCCGGCGCTGTTCCGCCAAGTGGTAGGCGAAGTCGCCACCTTGTTGGCGTATGAAGCCACCGCCGATCTGGCGTTGAACGACGCGAGCATCAACACATGGGCGGGGCCGCTCACGGTCAGTCACTGCGATCAGGCGCAGATCACCCTGGTGCCGATCCTGCGCGCAGGGCTGGGCTTTCTGCCGGGCGTGCAGCTGCTGCTGCCCTCGGCGCCGGTGAGCGTGATCGGGCTGCGCCGCAATGAGCAGACGCTGCAGCCGGAGGCGTATTACGAACGTCTGGTGCAGGATATGGCCGGTCGTACCGCACTGGTGATCGACCCGATGCTGGCCACCGGCGGCAGCGCGATCGCCGCGATCGATATGCTGAAACATTCGGGCTGCGCACGCATCAAAGCGATTTTTCTGGTCGCCGCGCCGGAAGGACTCCGCGCTTTGGAAGCCGCACATCCGGACACCGAAGTGTTCGTAGCTGCCATCGACGAATGCCTGAACGATCACGGCTACATCCTGCCCGGCCTCGGCGACGCCGGCGACCGGATTTTCGGTACGCCGGCAGGTTAGCCGCATCGCTCTTGCAGGAGCGACGGAAGTCGCAATGCCTGTAGCGCATGGCCCACAGTGGTTTCGGCCATCAGACAAATGCCGGCGGTTCAACACGACATGATGGCAACTGAAGCGGCCGCTGTGGGCGGCACGGCTTCGCATCTTGCGTCGCTCCTACAAAAGCGCATCAACGCACGACAAGACTCAGCCACCATCCTGCAGCGGCCATTACCATCAACACGCCCCAAGTCAATATCGTGCCCCAGAACCGGCCGAACGAATAACCCGAGCGCCTGGAAAGACCGGCCGCATGCAGGATCCGGGCAAGCAGCAGCGTGCCACCCAGCGCCCACAGCCATGATTCCGCGAGACCTGCGAGTTCAAGCAGCGCCAGCATCAACAGCGCTGCAGGCACGTATTCGACGAAATTGGCGTGTGCGCGGATTTTTCGCAACAGCCGGGTGTCGCCGTTGTCGCCGATCCCGATTTTCTGCACACGGCGGTGCAGCACGACGCGCACCGCCAATATCAGCATCAATACGACGTGAAGCGACGCGAACAACAGAGTGATCTTGGGCATCGTCAGTGGCTTCCAGAAAAAAGTATCAAGTCATTAGTGATCGCGCCTGCAGCGCAGACACTTCATGCGTGGTCGAAAATCTGCCCTTGTCGTCGCGCATCACCTGCGCCAGCGCGCAGCCCGGATCGTGCGTGAAAAAAAGATGCACGTTACGGGCGAGCTTATCTTCGAGAAATTCACGCTTTTCGTCGATCAGCAGCTCGGCGTTGCGGTCGTAGCCCATCGTGATCGGCACATGCACCCACGGCCGCCCGGGAATCAGATCGGCGCAGAACACCACGCCGCCATGCGCTTCGCCATGCACGTGTTCGGGGCCCACCTGCTTTGAACCCACGATCTCCGCCAGCATCAGCCCCGGCGTGTGGCCATCGCTGTAGTG
>JAYVSK010000140.1:0-5133 GCA_043775395.1 Lysobacter sp.
CTTTTTACCCTGGATATTGCCTTGTTCTTCGCGCAGGCTTCCGGTCGGCTTGAACGGCGACTTCTGGCTGAGCGTCACCGCGAACGCTTCGTTCCCGCGCTCCGTATTGATGGCACGGCACAGCAGTGCGCTGTCGGTTCGCAGCACAACCCAGTGCAGCGCGTCCATAGACTCAGCTGGCAGCGCCGGACAGGTAGCGCCTTGCGGCGCGGATTGCGCGGATACACTTGAGGCCCACAACAGACAAAGCAACGAAACAATGAATAACGGGAATACCTTCGGGTTCATAGCGTGCTCCGGGTATCGCTGAACAGCTGTCGTCGTCCTTGGAACAGGGGGATTCGCTTCCTGCCAAATCAGCAAGCATCATTCATGCCACAGGCGAGCCATTGCGCACGATTTTTGCCTGCACAGCATCAATCCCTGTCGTTACCCAGCCATTTGTAAAGCAATCCACCGATCAGACCGCCCAGAATCGGCGCCAGCCAGAACAGCCACAGTTGTTCAACCGCACCGCTGCCAGCGAATAGCGCAACGCCGGTCGAACGCGCCGGATTCACTGAGGTGTTGGTGACGGGAATGCTGACCAGGTGGATCAGTGTCAGGCCCAGACCGATGGCGATCGGGGCAAAACCAGCGGGTGCGCGTGCGTGCGTCGCGCCCAGAATGATCACCAGGAAGAACGCGGTCATGACCACTTCGCACAGAAATGCCGCTGCAGCGCTGTATCCGCCGGGCGACAGGGCGCCGTAACCGTTGGAGGCGAACGCTCCTGCTGCCGTCGGATCGACGGCAAAATCGGGACGACCGCTGGCGATCTGGAACAAAATGAAACCAGCGGCCACCGCGCCCACTACTTGCGCCACGATGTAGGGCGCCAAGTCCTTCCCCGAAAAACGCCCCCCCGCCCACAGGCCGACGCTCACCGCCGGATTGAAATGCCCGCCCGAAATATGTCCCAGCGCATAGGCGCCGGTAAGCACGGTCAGGCCGAAGGCCAGCGAAACGCCAAGTAGTCCGATTCCGAGCGGATTACCGTCTCCGCCGAAGTTCGCGGCTAGAACCGCGCTACCACAGCCACCCAACACCAACCAAAACGTGCCGATACACTCGGCGGTCATACGTTTCAGCATTGTCCCTCTCCTTCACGAAAGCGAAATGTCATGGCCCTGCACTGCGATGCTGTCGGGGATGCCGCATCTCTTGGTGGAGGACGGTGCCGCGTGAGATCAGTGATACGTCGTCAGTTGTCTGTCGGGGGCGGTATCGGCAGCGACAGCACGAATTTCTGGTGCTGGGCCAATGTTTCCGTGTCCTTGGCGCGCATGAAGATGTGAATCACCAGATTTTTTCTGAGTTCGATCAGCGTCTCGCGGATCTGCACGTTTGGTTCGTTCGGTATTTCGCCGCGGTACCACTGAATGGTACGGCCGTTGAGGTTCGCCACTTCGGCACGGTCGCCGCGGCGCGGCCGGAACGGCGATTCTTCGCTGATGGTCAGCGCAAAGGCTTCAGTGGCATCGTCCGTGCGTATCGCGCGGCACAGCAGCATGCTCGGGACACGCAAGGGTTCCCAGCGTAGGGATTGCGCGATCTCGGCCGGAAATGCAGGGCACTCCGCGAATGCATCCTGCGCGGCGACTTGTCCGCTGGCGATGCCCGCCAATAGCGCAAAGAACGACAGAAGCCAGCTCGGTACCTTCGAATTCACTCAATCTCCCCCATATATGAACGTGTACTTGCGTCCATGCAGGCGATTCGCCGGACATCGTGGATGTCCTGAAAAACATAGCGACTCTGAAGCGCCGCGTCCTTCGACTTAACCTAAGCTACACCAGTTCGGGTTTCCAGAGGTTCCACGCTTTTTTTTCCGATCGGAAAGCTGAATCCGATCTCCGGCTGCTATCGCAGCCTCAGCGCCGCTGCAAGATCAGTTCAAGCACCAGACTGCTGCCGAAAAACGCCAATACCAGCATTGCCATCGCAATCAACGTCCAGCGCGCAGCGATGGCGCCGCGCCAGCCATAACGCCAGCGACCGGCCAGCAGTGCGCCGAAACCGAGCCAGGACAGGACGCTGAGCACCGTTTTGTGGGCCAGATGCTGGGCCATCAGATCCTCGACGAACAGCACACCGGTCAGCAGCGTGGCGGTGAGCAGTACGAATCCGACCGCGATGGTACGGAAGAGCAGCGTTTCCAGCTCAACCAGCGGCGGCAGTGCGCGCAGCCATCCATACAGGCGGCGTCGGCGCAAGGCGCGTTCCTGCACCCATAGCAGCATAGCCAACAGCGCAGCGATCGCCAGCGTCGCGTAGGCCAGCAGCGCGCACCATGCGTGCAACTGCAGGCGCCAGTCCAAAGGCTGCGGATCTTGCCTACCGATCCATCCATAGAGCATCAGCGTTACCGCGGCGATGGGAAAAACGATGACGCCCAGCGCGGCCATACGCCCGCGTGCGGCCACCAGCAGAGTCAATATGGCCATGCCCAGACCGACCAGCGAGAGCGCCGAAAAGAAATGCAGATTCGCACCGCCGGCTGCCCGCCAGGTCAGTACGTGAGCTGCGCAGTGAAGCAGCACCGCGACCGCAGGTGCGATCCAGAACGCGAACGACGCGTTAGGCCCGCTCTGGGCCAACTGGCGCGCAAGCAGCGCCATGGACAGCAGATACAGAGCCGATGCGATGAGAACGATTGTCATCGGGTGAGTGTCGCATAGGCTCGTACCTTCCCGCACTGCTTATAATCGACTTCTTTTTGAAGTGGTCCGCATCCATGTTCGAGTCACTCACCCAGCGTCTGTCCGGCACCATTGAGCGCCTTCGCGGCCGCGGCCGGTTGACCGAGGAGAACATCCGTGAAGCGACCCGCGAGGTCCGCATCGCGCTGCTCGAAGCCGATGTCGCGCTGCCGGTGGTACAGGCGTTGATCGAGCGGATCAAAATCCGTGCTGTCGGTCAGGAAGTGCTGAAATCTCTCAGTCCCGGGCAGGCGCTGATCAAGATCGTCCGCGATGAACTGTCTGCGGTCATGGGCTCTGCGGCGAGCGATCTGAATCTGAATGTGCCGGCGCCCGCCGTCATTTTGATGGCCGGTCTGCAGGGCGCGGGCAAGACCACCACGGTCGGCACGCTGGCCAAGTACCTGAAGGAAAAGCGCAAGGAAAAAGTGATGGTGGTATCCGCCGACGTCTATCGCCCAGCTGCGATCGAACAGCTCAAGACCCTTGCCGAGCAGGTGGATGTGCTGTTCTTCGCTTCGGATGCGTCGCAAAAGCCCGAGGCGATCGTCCGCGCCGCGATCGACGACGCGCGCAGGTCGTATGTCGATGTGCTGATCGTCGATACCGCAGGCCGCCTCGCCATCGACGAAGCGATGATGGCCGAGATCAAGGCGCTGCATGCGGCGGTCAATCCGGTCGAAACCCTGTTCGTGGTCGACGCGATGACCGGTCAGGACGCGGCGACAACGGCTAAGGCATTCAGCGAAGCCCTGCCGTTGACCGGCGTGGTGCTCACCAAGACCGACGGCGATGCCCGCGGCGGTGCGGCGCTGTCGGTGCGCTATATCACCGGCCGTCCGATCAAGTTCATCGGCGTCGGCGAGAAGCCCGATGGCCTTGATGTTTTCCATCCAGACCGCGCGGCCGGGCGCATTCTCGACATGGGCGACGTGCTGTCGCTGGTCGAGCAGGTCGAGCAGCAGGTCGACCAGGACAAGGCCCAGAAGCTGGCCGAGAAAGTCGCCAAGGGCAAGAAGTTCGACCTGAACGACATGAAGGATCAGCTCGAACAGATGCAGAACATGGGCGGCTTGAGTGGGCTGATGGACAAGCTGCCGGGTATGGGCCAGATCCCGGATACGGTCAAGAATCAGGTCACTGGCAAGGAAGTGCCGCGGATGATCGCGGTCATTAACTCGATGACCAGGAAAGAGCGCCGCAACCCGACCCTGCTCAACGGCTCCCGTCGCGCGCGCATCGCACGCGGCGCCGGCCTCACCCCGGCCGACGTCAACAAGTTGATGAAGCAGTATCAGCAGATGGAAAAGATGATGAGCAAGCTGAGCGCGGGGGGCATGAAGGGCCTCATGCGAGGCATGAAGGGCATGATGGGTGGAGGCCGGGGAGGCGGTATGCCGTTCAGGTAAATAAACTTGGTCGGTAGCTCGGATTTCAGTCCGCTTTTTTTGATTCTGCCGAGCTTCAAAGACCCTGATGCGCTCTAACGGGAGGTCGACTTGTAAGGGTTCCCCCCGAAAGCCGCGGCAGCTATAATCATTGGCTTACCCTGCCACTCCGGCAGCTGGGCTCCACAGGAAACTCTGCCTCATGGTCAAGATCCGTCTTACTCGCGGCGGCGCTAAGAAGCGCCCTTTCTACCACATCATCGTGACCGACAGCCGCAGCTCGCGCGACGGCCGCAACATCGAGCGTCTGGGCTATTACAACCCCATCGCCACCGGCAATGAAAAGCGCGTGGAACTCGACATCGAGCGCACCAAACACTGGATTGGCCACGGCGCGCAGCTGACCGACAAGGTCGCCGAGCTGTACAAACAGTTTGCGAAGCAGGCCGCCGCGACCGCTGTCGCCGCCGCTCCAGCCGCCTAAGCGCTTGGCCGCAAGTTCCAGCGGCCATCGAACGCAGCCATGAATGTACTGACGCGCCGCATCCTGGTAGGCAGGATCCACGGCGCGTTTGGCGTGCGTGGCGAACTCAAGCTCGAATCTTTCACCGAGCCGCAGAGCAACCTGTTGCGCTATCAGCCGCTGATTTTGCGCGATGCGCAGGGGCGCGAGCGCGAAGTAACCGACCTTCGCGCGCGCGTCGGCGGCAAAGGACTGATCGGCACTCTGCCCGGCGTCGAAGATCGCGACGTCGCTGAGGCTCTGCGTGGCGCCGAACTTCACATTCTGCGCAGTGCGCTTCCGCCGCCGAAAGACGGTGAATTTTACTGGATCGACCTTGAAGGCATGCGCGTTACCAATGTCGAAGGCGTTGAATTCGGCACCGTCAGCAGCGTGTTTTCCAACGGCGCCAATGACGTGATGGTGGTACGTGGCGACCGCGAACGGTTGATCCCGTTCGCCCGCCCCGACTACGTGAAAACGCTGGATTTCGATGGCGTAC
>JAYVSK010000141.1:0-3876 GCA_043775395.1 Lysobacter sp.
ATGGTGGGGTTCGCTGCGCTCACCGCCACCCTACAACTGCATGGCATTAAACACTGTCATCGATCAGACCGATGCCCGCCCAGCAAAAACAGCAGCGGAATGTCCACCCGCTTCCGCCACGCCGCTTCGTTGTGCTCCGCGCCTTCAAAGCGTCGCGTGATCCAGTTGCTTCCTTCGCTGTAACCGCTTTCCCGCAGCGCCTTGTCCATCCGCGCCTGGAACGGCGGATACATCGCGTCCAGCGTGGCGGTGCCGTGATCGAAATACAGCCGGTGCATGCGCGGACCCGGCAGATGCGCGCTGAGCCAATCGATCACGCAACCATCGCAGGCCGGCCAGTGCGTTGACACCGCACCGACGCCGCCGAATACGTCGGGATACTGCGCCGCGGCGTACAGCGAGATCAGTCCGCCCATGCTGGAACCCATGACCAACGTATCGTCGCGGCCAGTCAGCGTGCGGTATCGGGTATCGATGAAAGGTTTGAGTTCATCGACCAGAAAGCGCAGGTACTCATCCGAACGGATGTCTTTTGCGCGCGCCAACGAACGACCTTCAACGCCGCTGCCGACGGTTTCCGTACGCACCGGCGTCTTTGGCATGTATTCGGCGAAACGCAGCGGCGTGTTGTACACGCCGACCACGATCGCCTCGCGAATCTCGCCGGCCTCGATCAAGCGCGTCATCGCGCCGTCGATATCCCAGTCCACGCGGGTGCAGCTCAATGATGGGTCGAACAGGTTCTGGCCGTCGTGCATGCACAGCACCGGATAGCGTTTGCCCGGGTCGCTGCCATCGCTTGGCGGAAGCCAGACATCCACATCGCGCGCACCGACATGTCGCGAAGGCATGCGCTGCCAACTTTCGGTGGCGCCGGTCGCGCTCAACGGCGGCGCATGCACGGCATACGCCCAGCGCAGGAACACCGGCAGCATCTTCGCCCACGATGCTTGCTCATGTTTGCCGCCGGCCAGTAAAAACAAGGCTGGTGGCACGCTACTTATAAAGTACGCTGGGCTTAAAGTAGGCTGGGCTGAAAAGCCCAGCACCCGTTGACGATGATGGTGCTGGGCTTTTCAGCCCAGCCTACGCTTGACGGTGAGCAAATCGTCTGTCGTACACACCGAATCATATCGACGCGACACTGCGCCGACAGGTGAAAAAACCGTTGAGGCTCAGCCGCCCCGCGCGCGGATCGCGCGACAACAGTTCCGGGTGCGCGATGTCGCCGCTGTGGAAGAGTGTCCCTTCGTAGAAAATGATCCGGTTGTAGCGCGCTGGTATGGCCTGCAGTTTTTCGAACCAGAGGTTGGAACGGGTGATGTAGCCGGTTTCGATGCCGTAGCGCGCGCGAAACCGCGCGGCATCCATGTTTCCCGCATCGGCGATCAGCGGAAGAATCGTGTCCGGCGGATATTTTGGCCCATAGAAACTAGTGCCGCCCAGCCGTTCATCGCCGAATAGATACAGCACCGACGCGACGATGCGATGCTGCGGCTCGACGCTCAAGCGGTCGATATGGCAGATCGACTGTGCAGGCGACAATTGCTCCGGCGGCGTGGTGGTAATTGCGAGCCGGCTGTACATCCGCTCGGTACGGCGCACCGCGAATGCGCGACGCAGATGTGCGCTGAAAAAAGCATCGAGCTGCTTCGAGAACGCTTCCGGCATGCGTAGCTCGGGGCCGGGATAGGCATTGTGGCCGGCTTCGGCGAAGCTGCCGATATGCCGCGCGGCATACTCCACCATCGCATCCGGATCGAGCAGCGCATTATCGATCACATAACACACATGGCGACCGGCGATGGGAACGCTTTGGATACGCGGATTCGGATTGAACATTGGGCGTAATTCTACAATGTGTCGAACAAGTGGCTGAAGGGGCGGAAATACCATCAGACAACAAGGCCGTATCCCTTCTCCCCGCATACGGGGAGAAGGTGCCCGAAGGGCGGATGAGGGGCAGCGGCAGCACGTCTCGAAGAGCACCCCTCATCCGACGCTGCGCGCCACCTTCTCCCCGCTGGGCGGGGAGAAGGGAACCCTCGTTTATGTTGCTCGTCTATGCTGTATGTGCGATGCACGTCGCGATAAGCGCCAACAGCTACAGTTTCGGCACAAAACGGATCGCCTGACCGCCGCCCGCACCGAGCTGCAGCGTCAGCGTATCGGTATGGGTGACCTCGCGCGTTTCGCGCGCAAAAGCGAATCGATTCGTGCGGTAATCCGCGCCGTCGCCATCGCGGTAGATTTCGGCAACATACTTGCGCTTGGGGCTCAGGAAGGACAGCGACACCGTCAGCGTGCGCGCAGACTCGTCGGTCACACTACCCAGATACCAGTTCTCGCTGTTGCGGTCCTTACGCACGATGGTCGCATAGTCGCCGACTTCGCCGTTGAGCACGCGGGTGTCCTGCCAATCGACGGGCACGTCGCGGATGAACTGGAACGCGTCCATCTGTTTGGCGTAATGTTCCGGTAGATCCGCCGCCATATGAATCGGGCTGTACAGGACGACATACAGCGCGAGCTGCCGCGCCAACGTGCTCTGCAATGGTTGGCCGCGGCCCTCCAAACTGAGCACGCCGGGCGTGAAATCCATCGGGCCGGCCAGCATGCGGGTGAAGATCAGATTCGGCTCGTGCTCGGGCGGATTGGGCGGATTGCCCCACGCGTTGAATTCCTGGCCGCGTGCGCCTTCGCGCGAGATCCAGTTCGGATACGTGCGGCGCAGGCCGGTGTCCTTGATCGGCTCGTGCGTGTTGATCGCCACGTGATGCTTCGCCGCCGCCAGCACCACGCGCAGATGGTGATTGCTCATGAACTGGCTCTCGTGCCACTCGCGAGACACCGGGCCATCGGGCTGATCCTGGCGTTCGATCTGTCCGGCGTCGCAGACATAGCCGGTCTTCACCGCGTCGATGCCGAGACGCGAGAACAGTGCGAACGCCTTGTCCATCTGCCGCTCGTAGTGGCTGACCGCGCATGCGGTTTCGTGATGGCCGATCAGATGCACGCCTTCCGATTTGGCATAAGCGGCGAGGCCTTCCAAATCGTAATCCGATGTCGGCTTGCTGAAATTGAAATCCCAGCCGTTGGCGAACCAATCACCGTCCCAGCCGGTGTTCCAGCCTTCCACAAGCACGCCGCGAAAGCCGTATTTCGCGGCGAAGTCGATATATCGCTTGGTGTTCGCCGTGGTGGCGCCATGCTTGGACCCAGTGGCCCAGCTCTGCTGATCCAGATGCAGCGACCACCACACGCCGACGTATTTGGACGGCTTGAACCAGCTCACATCGCCAAGCATGTTGGGCTCGTTGAGGTTGAGGATCAAGCTGGACTCGACCAGCCCGCCGGCGCGGTCGGCGATCTGGATCGTGCGCCACGGCGTGGTGAACGGCGTGCGGCGCACGACTTTGGCCGGACTGCCCGGCGTCAGCGCCGCGCGCAGCACGCCGCCATCGCCCTTCGCCAGATTCATGCCCGCATAATCCACCAGCGCCGCCTCGTGCAGCGTGAGATGGATGCCGTCGTCGGTGCGCAGCGTCATGGGTGTTTGCGCCACGCCGACTTCAGACAACGGCGTGCGGCTGTAGAGATATTCCTCGCGGTTCCATTCGTACGCCGGGATCCACCACGCGGTCGCAGGTTTGGCGATCGCGAACTCGGTCAACTCTTCCTCGATCTGCACCACGTCCATGGCAGGCTGCTTCGGAAATGCGTAGCGGAAGCCGACGCCGTCGTCGAATACGCGTACCACCACATCGAAACGGCGGTGGTCGCGGTCGCGTTCGATAAAACTGGCGCGCAGTTCGTTGTAATGATTGCGAATGAAACGGCGCTCGCCCCAAGGCTGTTCCCAAGTCTCATCGAAGC
>JAYVSK010000142.1:0-4156 GCA_043775395.1 Lysobacter sp.
GGTTCGGGTCATGCAAAAGCGTCGATTTGACGCCGTCCCGCCATGCTCCGGATCATAGCGGCATTCCCCAGCGTATGGATTCACCGCCATGACCTCTCCCCTGCCCGGCCTGGACGGCCTGCGTCTTCACCACTGGAAGACCGAACTGCGCACCGACGGCGTGCTGGTGCTGTCCTTTGATCGCGAAGGCGAATCGGTCAACACCTTCGGTCAGGACGTGTTGATCGAGCTGGGCAGTCTGCTGGAACGGATCGTAGTCGAGCCGCCGAAGGCGCTGGTGCTGCGATCGGCCAAGGCCAAAGGCTTCATCGCCGGTGCCGATATCCGCGAGTTTCAGGCCTTCGACGCCAAGGGCACCATTGGCGATTCGATCCGCTGCGGTCAGAGCATCTTCCAGCGCATCGCTGAACTGGACTTCCCCACCGTGGCTGCGATCCACGGCTTCTGCATGGGCGGCGGTACCGAGATCGCGCTCGCCTGCCGCTACCGCATCGTCTCGAACGACGCGTCTACGCGCATCGGTCTGCCGGAAGTGAAGCTCGGCATCTACCCGGGCTGGGGCGGCAGCGTGCGCCTGCCGCGGCTGATCGGCGCGCCCGCCGCGATGGACCTCATGCTGACCGGCCGTAATCTGTCCGCTTCCGCTGCTAAAGCGCTGGGCGTGGTGGACCGGGTGGTGGATGCGGGCAATCTGATCGATGCCGCCGCCACGCTCGCGCTGCAAGGCACCGACCGGCCGTTCAAACAAAATGTGCTTGCGTGGATCACCAACACCTGGCCCGCGCGTCAGCTGCTGGCGCCGCAGATGGTCAAACAGGTCGCACGCAAGGCGCGCAGGGATCACTATCCCGCGCCGTTCGCGCTGATAGAAACCTGGCGCCGCAGCAGCGGCAGTACGCAGCAGCTGCTGGATGCGGAACGCAAATCGGTGGTGAAGCTCGCGGCCACGCCCACTGCGCGCAACCTCACCCGCGTGTACTTTTTGCAGGAGCGTCTGAAAAGCCTCGGCGGGAAGGATCACGGCATCGCTCACGTGCACGTGGTCGGCGCCGGCGTGATGGGCGGCGACATCGCCGCATGGGCCGCCTACAAAGGCTTCAACGTCACGCTGCAGGATCGCGAACAGCGCTTCATCGATACCGCGATGGCGCGCGCGCAGGAGCTGTTCGCCAAGCGCATCAAAAACGACAGCAAGCGCCCGGAAGTCGCGGCACGTCTGGTGTCGGACTTGGCCGGCGACGGCGTTGCCAAAGCCGATCTGCTGATCGAAGCGATCATCGAAAAACCCGAGGCCAAGCGCGACCTCTACACCGCAGTTGAGCCGTATGTGAAGGCCGATGCGCTGCTGACCACCAACACCTCGTCGATCCCGCTGACCGAACTGCGCGAACACATCGCGCGGCCCGCGCAGTTCGCCGGACTGCATTACTTCAACCCGGTGGCGATGATGCCGCTGGTCGAGATCATCCATCACGACCGCATGGCGCCGGACACCGAAAAGCGTCTCGCTGCCTTCTGCAAAGCGATCGATAAACTGCCGGTGCCGGTCGCGGGCACACCCGGTTTTCTGGTCAACCGGCTGCTGTTCCCATACATGCTGGAAGCAGCAACCGTCTATGCGGAAGGCATTCCGGGTGCGGTCATCGACAAGGCTGCGGTGGCATTCGGCATGCCGATGGGCCCGATCGAACTCATCGATACCGTGGGTCTGGATGTTGCCGTGGGCGTCGGCGCCGAGCTCGCGCCTTTTCTCGGGCTGCCGATCCCAGCCGCACTGTCCGCACCGCCGGAAGCCGGCAAGCGCGGCAAGAAGGATGGCCAGGGTTTATATCGTTGGGAGAACGGCAAAGCGCAGAAACCGGAGGTTCCGGCTGATTACAAAGCCCCCGACGATCTCGAAGACCGCCTGATTCTGCCCTTCCTCAACGAAGCCGTCGCCGCGTTGCACGCCGGCGTGGTTGCCGACGCCGATCTGCTGGATGCCGGGGTGATCTTCGGCACCGGCTTCGCGCCGTTTCGCGGCGGGCCCATCCAGTACATCCGCGATACCGGCGCCGATCTGCTGTTGGCGAAACTGCAGGCACTGCAGACAAAGTACGGCGACCGCTTCGCGCCGCGCCCCGGTTGGGACAGTGCAGCGCTGCAGAAGCAGTAGAGCGCTGCAGAAACAAGACCTTGAACACCCCGAATAGATCCCCGACCACAACACTCGAAGCCACCATGCACGACGACACATCCCCAGACATGTTCGGCTTCACCCCGCCGCCGGCGGACACGCAGTCGCTGAAAGCCACCGCAACGAAGAAGAAGGCCTCACCGCTGCAGCGCGAATTCGACCGCCTCGTCGGGCGAATCGAAGCGGCCCAGGCGCTGCTGGTCGCCTGGCAGCAGCAGCCGGGGATGATCCTCGCGGCCTATCACACGAAGATGGAACCCGCGATCCGCGACCTGACCGATGCGCAGATCACGCTGATCGTGCAGATCGACGCGCTGTTGACCTCGCCGCCCAAGAGTCTGCGGATCACCGCGCGCAGGCGCGAGGCGCTGACCGACTGTCTGCTGGATCTGATCGGTGCCGCGATGATGCACAGCACCGACGACACCCTGACCGCGATCCACGACCGCTACAGCGACACCCCGGTGGAGCAGCTTGCGCAGCAAGATGAGGCCGAGCAGAAGGCCGAGATCATCGCGATCTTCGAGCAGGTGTTCGGCAAGGGCTCGATCCAACAGGCAGCGGACGAAAGCCACGGCGATTTCGTAGCCCGCGCGAAGGCGCAGCTGCTTGCGGAAATGGAAACCCAAGAGCGCCGCGAAGCAGACGCACGCCAACGCCGCGCAGACAAACGCGCCGCCAAGCAGGACGCCAAACGTCGCGCCGAAACCCCACCGACGCAGGCAGCTGAACACCCTGCAGCGGAACCGCCAAAGCCCGATCTGCTGCGCACGCTGTATCGCAAACTCGCCAGCAGCCTGCATCCCGACCGCGAATCCGACGCGGCGGAAAAAATACGCAAGACCGAAACCATGCAGGGCATCAACGCCGCCTACCAGAACAAGGATCTGCTGTCGCTGTTGAAACTGTACAACCAGACCTTGCAAAGCGATACGGCAGCGACCGACGCACTCGCCGAAGACACCCTGCGCGAATACAACGCGCTGTTGAAAGCACAGCTCAAAGCCCTGGAATCGCAGATCATGCATACGATCGACGACGTCACACCGCCCGGCGTCGCCATGAGAAGCAGCGGCATGAAACACCCAGAACAGCTCGAACGCCTGATGGACAGCGACATCCAGCATTGCAAGCGAACAGCGAACAGCGTCCGCGAGACCGTCCGCGATCTCAACGACCCGAAGCAGCGCACCGCAGCCGTCAACGACTTGGTGGCGATGGCCGAGCAGCGTCGCAACATGGACGACTTCGACGAACTGTTGTCGGATGTGTTCGCAAGATATCGATGAGCGCGAGCCAGGAATAACGAAAGCCGCAATCACCCGCTGAACACCACTTTCGCAGCAACCGCCACCCGGCACATTCGGAATAGCAGGTTTCAAGCGCAGGCAACGAAGATCAAAACCCGAAGCGCCGAACTCCGGGCCGCATCGATATAGCCCGACACCTTCAGCAGCGCATAGCCTTCCAGCGACGCACTCATCACATCACTGCCCAGCGCCATCTCCGAATCCTCGGCGCGCCCGGTCAACCGCAGCAGCCGCGCCAAACGCGGCCTCAGCACATCCGCCGCCGCCAGATCCGCCTGCGCCTCGCCCAAATCGAAACCCCGCGGAACGATCTGCGGATTCAGCGCAAGCATCAACGCATTGTCCACAGCCTCCAGATCGTCGGCGCTCAACGCCAACGACATCAAGGCTCTTGGTCATATCGTCTACCTCGATGATGCGCGGGACCATTCCCAGCGCCGAAGCAGCACTGCGAAACCACAACGACAAGACTGTCGGCGCATCCCGCAATCAAACGTAGGGATTGTCTGATCTGCCTTCGCATCGCGCTGTCCGCCCCTCATCCGGCATTGACCTTGCCCTCGAATTACGTACCCCATAACCATTTCATGATTGTGCTTGTTTGGCCTGAACGGCCAGCCATTGTTGCTCGAACTGCATCGGACTGACGTAGTTCAAGGTGGAGTGTAAT
>JAYVSK010000143.1:0-17103 GCA_043775395.1 Lysobacter sp.
GGCGCCGCCGTCGAAACCGGCGGACAGAATCATGCCCTCGCTCACGCCAAAGCGCATCTTGCGCGGCGCCAGATTGGCGATGAACACCACGCTGCGGCCAACCAGCGTTTCAGGTGTGCCGTAGCTGCTGCGGATGCCCGAAAAGATCTGTCGTTTGCCCAGTTCGCCGGCATCCAGTTCAAAGCGCAGCAGCTTGTCCGAGCCCTCGACGCATTCGCATACCAGCACCTTGCCGATGCGCAGATCGAGCTTGGCGAAGTCATCCATGCCGATGAAGTCGTTCTTCGCAGTCCCCGCTTCCGGCGCTCCGCTTTTCGTAGGAGCGGCGGAAGCCGCGAGCTTTGCTTTCGAATCTGCAGGCTTCGCGACTCCCGTCGCTCCTACAGCAGCGGTTTCCGTCGACTTCAAGGATTCTTTGGAGGCTTCGATCATGGTTTCGATCTGTTTCGGGTCGATTCGGGTGAAGAGTGATGTGTACGACTGGATCGTATGATTCAGCAGTGGCGTATCGAGAGCGCTCCATTGAGCCACAGGTGCTGCCAGGAAAATCTCCGCCTGTGCTCCAACCTGCGGTAGCACCGGTTTCAGATAAGCGGCGAGCAGCCTGAATAGATTGAGCGCTGCAGTGCAAACATCGTGCAAGTGCTGACGGCTATCAGCGTCGTCTTCCATGTGTTTTGCCAACTGCCACGGTGCTTGTTGTGCAACGTAGGCGTTGGCTTCATCGCAGGCTTCCATAATGTTGCGCAGTGCAGCTGCATGATCATTGGCAGCATATGCGGCAATAATGTCCTCGCGTCGATTGAGGGTCGATTTGAAGAGGTCGTCACCACTTGCGTGAGAGAGCGCAGTTCCGTCTAAGTGGCTGCCCAACACCTTGCGGCGACCGGAAATCTTGTTGCTCAACCTGCCATCGAAGTGCTTTTCGATGAAGCCTGCGCAGCGGCTGGCTATATTGACGAACTTGCCCACCACATCGCTGTTCACACGCGCGACGAAGTCGGAGAGATTGAGGTCCAGATCATCCACCCCGCCCGACGATTTTGTGGCGTAGTAATACCGCAACGCCTCCGGCGGCAACCCCGCATTCAGATAGGTTTTCGCCAGCACAAACGTCCCGCGCGACTTCGACATCTTGGCGCCGTCGACGGTCAGATACCCGTTCACGTGCAGCCGCGTCGGCGCACGCAAGCCCGAGCCCTGCAGCACCGCTGGCCAGAACAGCCCGTGAAAATTCACGATGTCCTTGCCGATGAAGTGATGCAGTTCCGCATCGCTGCTGACCTTCGTGAACGCATCGAAGTCGTAGCCCTTCGCATCGCACAGCGCCTTGAAGCTGCTGAGGTAGCCGATCGGCGCGTCCAGCCAGACGTAGAAATACTTGCCGGGCTGGCCGGGAATCTCGAAGCCGAAATAGGGCGCGTCGCGGGAGATATCCCACGGGCGCAGGCCGCCGTCGGAGTCCAGCCATTCCTGCAGTTTGGCCTTCATGCCCGGCACCATCACACCGCCGGCCAGCCATTCGCGCAGGAAGTCGGTGAACTGGCCGAGTTCGAAGAAGAAGTGATCCGACTCGCGCATCTCCGGCGTGGCGCCGCTGATGACCGATCGCGGATCCTTCAGATCGGTCGGCGCATAAGTCGCGCCGCAGTGTTCGCAGTTGTCGCCGTACTGGTCGGGCGTGCCGCACTTGGGGCAAATGCCTTTGATGTAGCGATCGGGCAGGAACATGCCTTTGGCCGGGTCGTAGAACTGCTGCACCGAGCGCCGGCCGATGTGTCCGTTGGCTTCCAGCTTGGCGTAGATCGCCTCGGTCAGCGCACGGTTGCCGTCGGAGTGGGTGGAATCGTAGTGATCGTAGACCACGCCGAATGCGGCGAAGTCGCGCAGATGGGCGGCCTGGATGTCGGCAATGAAGGCTTCCGGCGTGGTGCCGGCTTTTTCAGCCGCCAGCATGATCGGCGTACCGTGGGTGTCGTCGGCACAGACAAAGTGCACGGTATCGCCGCACATCCGCCGCGCGCGGACCCAGATATCGGCCTGGATATAGCCGACCAGATGGCCCAGATGGATCTGGCCGTTGGCGTAGGGCAGGGCGTTGGTGACGAGCGCGGAGCGTGGCATGGGGCGCATGGGCTGCAGAACGTGAGACCGGCGATTATCGCACGCGCCGCTATGGCGACTCCCGCAGCCAAGTCTGGGTGCGGCCGAGCAGAGCCAGGCCTAGGAAGCCGCGCACTTCCAGCTTTCTGCCGCCCGCGATGGGCGTCATCTTTACCGAGTATTCCTTGCCGTTTTCAGGGTCGAGGATACGGCCGCCGGCCCACACCTTCCCCTGCGGCTTCAGCCCCCAGGCGATGGTCATGCCCAGAATCGGTTTGTTGTGCTGGGTGCCGCTGCAGTCGTCGCAGAGCGGGTTCGGCCCGTCGCTGGTATCGATCAGCTGCACGATCTTTGCCGACAGCGTGCCGTTAGCCGCTTCGGAGACTTCGATCATTGCCTTGGGCTTGCCGGTGGCGTCGTCGACGCTGCGCCAGCGGCCGATGGGTGTGTTCTGCGCCCAGGCGCTCATCGGCAGCAAGCAGAAAACAGCGAGCAGTACAAAGGAGCTGCGGATCATGGCGTTTCAGTCGTGGTGAGTGGTCGGAAATAAAAAACGGCCCGCAGTCGTTGCCGATCACGGGCCGTCCGGACGACGCATGCGGGACGATTAGTTCTCGCGGGTCCAGGTCTGGTGCTTGCAGATGAAGCTCACGCAGCCCGACACCTCAAACTTGCTGCCGCCGTCGAACAACCGCGCTTTGGATTTGTAGGTCTTGCCGTTGGCTAGTTTCAGCACCGAGCCGCCGTCGTAGGTGCCCCCAGCGGCGGGCTTCTGGCCCCACATGATGACCATTCCCTTCATGGGCTTGCCTTTCTTGTCGCCGGTGCAGTCGGTGCAGACCGCGTCGGGCTTGAACAGGGTATCGACGACCTTGGCGGCTAAGGTGCCGCCCTTGGCTTCATAAACATCGACAATGAGGCGCGGCTTGCCGGTTTCCTCATCGTAGGTTTTCCAGCGGCCAACCGGCGAAGTGTTCTGGGCTGACGCGACGAACGTCGCGGCCAGCATCGGCAGCGCCAGTACAGTCATAAATGTTTTGATACGCATCTTTCCCCTCCCAGGGCGTGGATCTTGTTATGGAAACCCGGCTTGGCGAAAGCCACCCCGGGGCTCGTCTTTATACCGCATCCGGCGGGGTATAGAAGCCGGATGCGATATGAATCCAGCGTCCGATAGGATCGGAGGCCGGGGCAAAAAAGAGCCCGGCAGTGCCGGGCTCTTTCGCGTCGCTGGTATCGCTGGTCTTACTTGAACTTGTATTCCAACTGCGCCGAAATCTCGCGACCCACCGGGCTGTAACCGCGCCAGAAATACGGATAGGTGTTGAAGCCGCTGTCGTCCGGGTGGAAGTTGTTCAGCAGATTGTTCACGAAGAAGCTGGCGGTCAACTTGTCGGTGAGCTTCTTGCTGGCGTTCACATTCCAGAGGAAGAACGGCGCGATGCGGCCGGTTTCCTGCCAGTTCGGCACGCTGCCATAGCGGGTCATGAACACGTTCGCGTTCCAATCGCCTTTGTTCCAGCCGACCGATCCGCGGATACGGCTGCGGAAGTCGAAGTTGCCCGGGTCGTCGCGGAAGTCGCGATCAATCCGATCGGTTGCGAAGGTCTGCGACTCGTTGGTCAACCGGTGCGACCACTCCATGCTGAAGCCGAAGTTGCCGAAGCGCTCGGTATCGAGGCGATACTTCATCGCAGCATCCAGGCCAGTCACGCGTTCGAACGACTGGTTCACCGGCCCGCTGCGGATTTCAGTGATGCGGTCGGTCGGTTCACCCGCCGCTGGGGCACGGGTCACGCGGCTGATGATTTCCTGGCAGAACGCCGAGCCAGCCGTGAACTGGTAGGGCAGACGGGTGCGCGTCAGGCCCGTGCGGCAGCCGCCTTCAGCATCCAGAATGAAGGTGGACGTGAGATTGTTGATCGCCCCTTCCAGCTTGATGTCGTAGTAATCGACCGAGAGCGACAGCGAATCCATGATGTCCCAGACGAAGCCGGCGGTGAAAGACTTGCCGGTTTCTTCTTCCAGCGTCGGTTCACCCTTGCTGGTCGCGAACACCGAATAGATGTTCGTTACACCACCACAAGCGACAGCGCCTGTGGGCGGGTTCGGCGGAAGCGTTGCGTAGCCGCCGGTCGAGAGACAGCGATAGGTGTCGAGCGCGTTGCCGAAGCTGCCGCTGCCCTCGTTATAGACGAAGTGCATATCCGGTGCTTTGAAGCTGGTCGAATAGTTGCCGCGGACCAGCAGAGAATCAAATGGGCGCCACTCAAGACCTGCGGCCCATGTTTTCGCATCGTTGACGTTGGTGATGTCGTCGTATTTGTCGAAGCGGCCGGCCAAACTCATCTTCAACGATTGAAAGATCGGAATGCTCAGTTCGGCGCCGATTGCATAACGATCGCGATCGCCGCCGCCGTTCGTGCCGGTGAGGTTGTAGGCAAGGCGGTTGGTGGGGAGGATCGCGGCCGGTGATTTCAGGTCATAACCCTGCTGGGTGCCTTCCAGCACCGCAGCAAACCCCACCGGGCCGGCCGGTAGCTCGAACAGGTCGCCGCTGAGCACAAAGCTGGCCTGGTTCACCCACGAATGCGACTTGTATTTGAGGATCGTCGACAGCGAGCGATAGTCGGCCGGAGTGAGCGGCGCGTAAAAACGGTCCAGATTCAGCAGATAACGTGCCGTGCCGGTGGTGTTGAGGCGCGGGCCGAAGAAGTAGGCGGTGACTGCGGAACCGTCCAGACGCGGACGCGTGCGGGTAGCGTAGTAGTCGGCGCGGCCGATGCTGAAATCCCAATCGAAGCGGTCGGCGATGCTGCCGCGCAGGCCGAATGCGAGATCCGCCGATTTTTCGTCGAACTTCTGATTGGTGTTTTCGATGCCGCCGTATTCCTGCGGCGTGAAAATGCGCTGAACCTGAACATTCGCGTTGATGCTGGGATTGGTTGCGAAGAAGGTCGAGGTGACGCCGACGCCGTCAGTGTGTGGGCCGTTGATGAATTCAACGCCGCCGCTCAGCTCGGACTTGGAGTGGAACGCCGACAGGCTGGACCAGGCTTCCATGCCGTTGTCGAACTGCCAGGTGCCGTACAGATAGCCGGACAGATCGTTGTTGCCGTTGGTGATGGACTGATAGCCGACGTCCTTCAAATAGCCGCAGGCGCCGCCCTGCGTATAGGGCAGGCGAGTGACGGTGTTGACGGCACGAAATGTCCAGTCAACATATTCGCCGCCAAAGCGTGCGCAGGTTCCTGCGGGTGGTGCGATGAACGAGTTGGGGGTATTGGCTGGGAGGCCGACGCGATTGATACGGATGGCGCCGGCGGGCTGAATGCCGACCACATCAGGCGGCAGCGGGTTGTCCAAGCGCGAATCCATGAAATCGCGCTGATAGGCGTAGATCGGCTCATCTGCAAAGTACTGCAGGGCGTAAGTCACGCTCCAGTTGTCGCCG
This sequence comes from Lysobacter sp., assembly GCA_043775395.1. Taxonomy (GTDB): domain Bacteria; phylum Pseudomonadota; class Gammaproteobacteria; order Xanthomonadales; family Xanthomonadaceae; genus Lysobacter_I. The sequence continues at coordinate 5,558 of JAYVSK010000143.1, forward strand.
GTCTTGCCGCCCACCCACTGCAGATCGGCGAAATCGCCGCCGCCGGTGGTGGTGGTGCCGGTGCGCAGCTTGAACACATCGCCTTCATAGTTCTTCTTGAGGACGATATTGATGACACCTGCTACGGCGTCGGAGCCATAGATTGCCGAAGCGCCGCCGCTGAGGATTTCGATACGCTCGACCGCTGCGGTCGGGATATTGCCGAAATTCTGGAAATTGCTTTGGCCGTTGTAAGGGAACGGGTAGTCAGCGGCGCGACGGCCGTTGACCAGCAGCAGCGTGCGGCCCGGTCCCAGGCCGCGAAGATCGATGGGGCTGCCGTTCGGCGTGAAGCCGCCGGCAGAATTGAGTTCGTTCTGGACCGAACCGGAGTTCTGAGTGATGGTCTGCAGCGCACTGGAGACGCTGACAAAGCCTTCTCTTTCCAGCTGCGCGCTGGTGATCACGGTGACCGGCGATGGGCCTTCGACCTCGGCGCGCTTGATGCGGCTGCCCACCACTTCGATGCGGTCGAGATTGGTCGCCGGCGCGGTGGTAGTGGTCGGTGTGTCTTTCTGGTCGTCTTCGGTGGTGCCGCTGGTATTCTGGGCCTGCGCCAGGGCCATGCCCGGGATCAGGAGCGTCGCCAGGATGGCGGACGTCAGCTGGCTGCGCCGCAGGCGGTGCGGATTGCGAGAAGTCATGGATATCCCCGGTTGCAAAATTGATGGTGTGAAATGATTCGAGAATGATTCGAGACGGCAGATGTTCCCCCTGACCGTCTGTTCCGGAACTTAACATGGCTTTAACAGTACTGTCATGTAGCTCAAAGCCGTCAGCTCCAAATAATTTTGTGAAAATCGTCACGTTTTTCATTGTTTCACAAAGATGGTCACTGAGACCGTCGATTCAGCTGGTGTGGCCACCAGTGGGCCGCACGCACACAATGGCGGAATGAAAACATCCAATCTGCTGAGAATCGCCCCCCACGCTGTCCAGCCTGAGCTGGCTCCGTTGCCCCGGATCCGCAACATCATCGCGATTGGTTCGGGCAAAGGCGGGGTCGGCAAATCGACCACGTCGGTCAATCTGGCCGTGGCTCTGGCCGATCTTGGAGCCCGCATCGGGCTGCTGGACGCCGATATTTACGGCCCCAGCATCCCGACCATGCTGGGTCTGTCCGGCCGTCCGGACAGCCCCGACGGCAAGTTGATCGTGCCAATGCGCGCCCATGGCATCGAAACCATGTCGATCGGTTTTCTGGTCGAACAGGACACGCCGATGATCTGGCGCGGCCCGATGGCCACTTCGGCACTGACCCAGCTGTTGAACGAGACCCGCTGGGGCGGGGACGACGGCGAAGGTCTGGATATCCTGATCGTCGATCTGCCGCCGGGGACCGGCGATATCCAGCTGACCCTGGCGCAGAAAATTCCGGTCGCGGGGGCGGTGATCGTGACCACGCCGCAGGATGTGGCCACACTCGATGCCCGCAAGGCGCTGAAGATGTTCGAGAAAGTGCACGTGCCGGTGCTGGGGTTGATCGAGAATATGGCCCAGCATGTCTGCACCCACTGCGGACACGTCGAGCACCTGTTCGGCAATGGCGGCGGTGAGCGCATGGCCGCGCAATACGGGATACCGCTGCTGGGTTCGCTGCCGCTGGAGCTCGCGATCCGCGAGCAGGGCGATGCCGGCACGCCGGTGGTACGCGCCGCGCCGCAGTCCGCCGCTGCCCAGGCTTATCGTGATGTGGCGCAGCGCCTGCTGGCCGAACTGGACAAGCGACCGCGGGTGAAGGCGGAGATCAGCGCGCAGCTGGTTTAAGCGGGTGACGCTGCGGTGTGTTCGGCCGATGAGGCGCCATCCCTTAGAATGCCGTTCCTGACTATCACTGAAGACGGGCCTCGCGGCCTTGGGACGATTGCATGAGCATCAAAAGCGACCGCTGGATCCGCCGCCAGGCCGAGCAGCACGGCATGATCGAACCGTTCGAGCCGGGACAGATCAAGCACGCCGCCGACGGCCAGCGGATCGTCAGCTACGGCACTTCCAGCTACGGTTATGACGTGCGCTGTGCCCGTGAGTTCAAGATTTTCACCAATATCAATTCTACGATCGTCGACCCCAAACATTTCGACAGCGGCAGCTTCGTCGACATCACCGCCGACCAGTGCATCATTCCGCCAAACTCGTTCGCGCTGGCGCGCACGGTCGAATACTTTCGGATTCCGCGCGATACGCTGGTCGTGTGCCTGGGCAAAAGCACGTATGCCCGCTGCGGCATCATCGTCAACGTCACGCCGCTGGAACCCGAGTGGGAAGGTCACGTCACCCTGGAATTCAGCAACACCACGCCGCTGCCCGCGCGCATCTACGCGAACGAAGGCATCGCGCAAATGCTGTTTTTCCAATCGGATGAAGTCTGCGAGACTTCGTACAAGGACCGCGGCGGCAAGTATCAGGGACAGACCGGCGTGACGCTGCCGCGGACGTGAGTCCCGAAGTGTCGCCACCTGCGGATGCGCTTGCCCAGGTTTACGCGCTGCTGCAACAGTCGCGTCTGCAGGACGCTGGGCATGTGCTGTCGCTGTTGGCGCTGCGCATGCCGCAAGACCCTGCGTTGCATCGCGCCCGCGCAGTGGCCGCGCAGATGGGCGGTCACGTCGAAGCTGCGATTGATGCGATGCGCACTGCGGTCGCCCTTCAACCCGATTCGGTCGCCCTGCAGATGGAGTTCGGGCAGCTGCTCGCATCCAGCGCACATGCCGACGAGTCGGTGGAAGCGTTCCGGCGGGTCACCGCGCTGCAGCCCGCGATGCCCGATGCCTGGTATCTGCTCGGTATGGGGCTGTACACCCAGCATCGCGACGAAGAAGCGCTGGTCGCGTTTCGGCGCGCGGATGCGCTGGCGCCCGCGCAGCCGCTGATCCTGCGCGCACTGGCCGAAGCCGAATACGCCCTGGAGCATCACGCAGAGGCGCTGGCGATCTACCGGCGCATCGCCGATGGCGGGCAGGGCGACGATGCGATGCTGTCGCTGCGCCTGTCGCAGTGCCGTCGCCGGCTGGGCGATCCGCAGACTGCGATGACTGTCGTGCGCGCTGCCCTGGAACGTTTTCCCGACGACGCGGCGCTGTGGATGGAACTGGGTTGGGTCGGAGAAGATGTTGGCGATGCCGCGCAGGCGCGGGACGCATATGCACGCGCGCATGCGCTGCGACCGGGCTGGAGCGATCCGCTTGCGGCGTCCATCGCCTTGCTGCATGCCGAATCGCCTGAAGATATGGTGCGCGAAGCCGATGCGATGCTTGTACAGGCAACCGTCTCCGAGAACGAACATGCCTATCTGCATTATGTGTTGGGCAAACGCGACGACGCACGAGGCGAGCATCCGCAAGCGGCGCGGCACTGGTCGGCGGCGAACGCGATCAGGCGGCGTGTGGATCCTGCATTCGACCGTGCCGAATTTTCCTCGAAAATAGATACAGCGATCGAATCGCTCACGCCGCAGCTGCTGCAGTCGCGTCATCGTGATGCATTGCGCGACGAGCGCCCTCTTTTCATTGTTGGCATGCCGCGCAGCGGGACGACCTTGGTTGAACAGATCCTCGCCGCGCATCCACAGGTGTACGGCTGTGGCGAAATGACCGGTATTGTCGCGGTCGCGCAGAATGCCTTCGAGCGTACCGGGCTGGTGTGGCCGCAGGATGCCGCAAAGTTCGATACAGCGTGGCAGCAGGGCCATGCCGCCGATTTTCTGCGCACAGCAGCGAAGCACGCCCCCGATGATGCGATCCGGCTCGTAGACAAGCAGCCTTACAACTTTTTGCATATCGGCCTGATCGCGATGCTGTTCGCCGATGCGCGCATCGTCTGGTGCCGTCGCGATCCGCGCGATGTCGCGCTGTCGATATTCAGCGAAAGTTTTTCGCCGCTGTCGAGTTATGCCACGGATCTCGACGACATCGGTTTTTTTATCGATGGACAAGAACGATTGATGCATCACTGGCAGAGGGTATCGCCGCTGCCGCTGCTCGAAGTGCGTTACGAAGAGGTGGTGACCGATACCGAAGCGCAGGCGCGCCGGTTGATCCACTTCGCCGGACTGCCATGGGACGCCCAGTGCCTGGAGTTTCACCGCAGCGGGCGTTCGGTGCAGACGCTCAGCCGTTGGCAGGTACGCCAACCGGTGCATAGCCGTTCGGTTGGACGGTGGCGGAATTATCCGCAGTGGTTCAGCCAACAGGTCTGAAGTCCTTCAGATATGAAGCCCTGCAAGCCCGCGCTATCGATACGGCCAGCACAGGTTTCAATGCAATGGCGGTGCCCGCACAGGTCTTGGTGCTCTGAAGAGACCGGGCCTGAAGGCCATCCTGCGAATGGATATAGCGTTCAAACGCCTCAAGAATTCCGAGCCGGCCAAAGATTTCGAGTAGGCGCTCAAGGTTTCTGGTAAGTCACGAAAAACCCCTGCAGATCGCCGTTTTCGATGTAGGGCTGCACGCTGAGCACTTTGTAACCGCGCTGGGTGAATGCCGTGTGGGACTTGGTCAGATTGTTCGCCGCGCCCTGATTGCGGAACCCCCAGCTTGCGCTGATCCAGATGGTCACGGCCGGCAATTGTTCCTTCGCGGCTTCTTCTGCGGCGAGCTCGGGTTTTTTCTCCAGCATGCCTGCATGCGCGATAGGCATGGCGGCGACGCAGGCAGTCAACAAAACGGTAGAAGCGAAAATGCGCATGGTGATGACCTGATAGGAAATAGGAAATGGGGGATGGGAGATGGGGTGATATTCAATGCGTGGCGCCAGCGGCGATACGACTGTCCTTGCGTGCGCGCACTGCGGCAGTAACGATGAGTCGCAGCCCGGCAACGACCGTCTCCAGCGGCACGCTGGAGGTGTCCGGATGCCACTCTGCCTGCTCAGGCAGGTACGAAATGTGAACGAATCCGCCGCGTGCAGAGGTCTCAGTATGGGCCAGCCGATGCATCAGCGCATAAAAGACGGCGTTGCACACGAAGGTGCCTGCGGTCTGGGAAATGTCGGCGGGAATGCCGGCGGCATGCAATTTCGCCAGCATGGTCTTGATCGGCGGGCATCGCGCTGCCGTGCAGCAGGTGCAGCATCACGTCTCGTGCTCCAGCCGCGCGTAGGCGCCGGCATCGATCGCGATGAACCGCACGCGATCGCCGTGAATCAGCAGCGATGGCGGGTCGCGCTGCGCATCTTACAGCCGTAGCGGCGTGCGCCCCAGCAGTCGCCAGCCGCCAGGGCTTTCATTCGGATAAATGCCGGTCTGCGTGCCGCCGATGGCGACGCTGCCTGCGGGTACACGCGTGCGTGGCGTCGCGAGTCGCGGCAGGGCAAGCGTGGGGTCCAGCCCGGCCAGATACGGAAAACCCGGCGCGAAGCCGATCATCGCAACCATATAAATCGATGCGCTGTGGCCTGCGATCAGCGCAGCGGGATCGATGCCGAGTTCGCTTGCCGCCGCGTCGAGGTCTTCGCCATGGCTGCCGCCGTAACAGACCGTAATGTCGAGGATGGGCGATGCCTGCATCGATACGATTTCAGGATCGTTCCGACACTGCGCGCGCAGCCATTCGCATACGGATTGGGCATCGATGGTTTCGTTGTCGAAGAACACGCCGATGCTGGTATAAACCGGCACCAGGTTGCGCAACCATCCGGGCGACTGCGCGCGGAGATGCGACGCAAGCGCGTGAATACGCGCATCGCTTGTCGCATCCGCAGCGGTTTCGCACAGTGATCAGCCAGGCGTTGTCGGCCAGCGGTTCGAAACGCGCCGGAATCATGCGCCCAGCGCGGCGCGCAGCACTTCGATCTGGGCGATCAGCAGCTCCGGCGAGTATGACTGCGCGCCGGCCATGCCCCAGACCGGGCGTGGCCAGGCGATATCGTCATGGAAACGCGCGATGACGTGCACATGCAGCTGCGGGACCTGGTTGCCCAGCGCGGCCACGTTGAGTTTGTGCGGTTTCACCGCCGCCTGCAGCGCGCGGCTGGCGCGGTCGATCTCCTGCATCAGCTGGGTCTGCTGCGCGGCGTCCAGATCGATCAGCTCGATCGCGTTCTCCACGCGCGGTACCAGGATCAACCAGGGATGGTTGGCATCGTCCATCAACCGCAGCTCGCACAGGGCGAACTGCGCCAGCGGATGGGTGTCGTCGGCGAGCTGCGGATGCAGGTGCCAACCGTGGACGTCGTTGCGCGAATGGCGGCTCATCGCAGGTGTTCCTTGAGAAAAGCAATGGTGCGGTCCCACGCCAGTGCGGCGGATTGCGGTGCATAGTCCTGGCGTTCGTCGCAGTTGAAGCCGTGACCGGCGGGGTAGGTATGAATGATCGCTTCGGGATGATGCTCGCGATGCTTGTGCACGTCCTCAGGAGGAATCAGAGGGTCGGTAGCACCGAAGTGGAACAGCATCGGCGCGCGCGCCGGCTCGTTCAGGAACGGCACGCTGCGGCCACCGTAGTAAGTGACTGAGGGCAGACCCTGACGGGTGTTCGCCAGCATCGCCACGGTGCCGCCCCAGCAGAAGCCCACCGCGCCAACCCGATGGCCAGACTCGCGCAGCCAGCGCGTGGATGCGGACACGATCTGCAGCGCGCGTTCCATACCGAGGCTGGCCGCATAGCCGCGACCAAGCGAATTGCCGCTTGCGTCGTAGCCCAACTCGGCCTCTGGCTGGACAGGATCGAACAGGCACGGTGCCATCGCGGCGAAGCCTGCGCTGGCGAACGTATCAGCGACGTGGCGGATATGCGCGTTGACGCCGAAGATTTCCTGAACGATCACAACTGCACCCAGCGGCGGCGGTTCCGGCATGGCCAGCCACGCGCGCACCGGGCCGGCTGCTGTCGTCAATGGCATCCATTCGCCCATGGGTCGGTCTCGCAATGCAGGGATGTTGCATCGTAACGCCGTCGCAGCGACGCGTGGGCGACGCGGGGCTGCGGGGGCAGGGCGGTATACTGCGCGCCCTGTTTTAAAGCACCGAGCCCGCTTGCGGCTCCCGGATCGCGCCCATGTCTCTGCCTGACACCTCGTTCTCCAGCCGCAAAGTCGGTTTCGTCAGCCTGGGCTGCCCCAAGGCCCTGGTCGATTCGGAGCGCATTCTTACCCAGCTGAAGGTCGAGGGCTACGACATCGTGCAGACCTACGACGATGCCGATGTGGTGGTGGTCAACACCTGCGGCTTCATCGATTCGGCGGTGACCGAATCGCTGGACGCCATCGGCGAGGCGATGGCCCAGAACGGCAAGGTCATCGTCACCGGTTGCCTTGGCAAACGCCCGGAGCAGATTCTCGAAGCGCATCCCGGCGTACTGGCGATCACCGGCCCGCAGGATTATCAGAGCGTGATGGCCGCCGTGTACAAGGCGCTGCCGCCGCAGCACAACCCGTTTACCGATCTTGTTCCGCGCCGCATTGACGATCACGACATCGGCATCAAACTGACGCCGAAGCATTACGCCTATCTGAAGATTTCCGAAGGCTGCAACCATCGCTGCAGTTTTTGCATCATTCCGTCGATGCGCGGCGATCTGGTCTCGCGGCCGATCGACGAGGTGCTGCGCGAAGCCGAGAAACTGGCGATGGGCGGCGTGAAAGAACTGCTGGTGATTTCGCAGGACACCAGCGCTTATGGCGTCGACGTGAAATACGCCGAACGCACATGGCGCAGCAAGGCCTATCCAACGCGGATGAAAGCGCTGTGCGAAGGTCTGTCCGAACTCGGCCTGTGGACGCGCCTGCACTATGTGTATCCATATCCGCACGTGGACGACATCATTCCGCTGATGGCCGACGGAAAACTGTTGCCGTATCTTGATATTCCCTTCCAACACGCCAGCCCGCGTGTGCTCAAACTGATGAAGCGCCCCGGTGCGGTCGACAAGACGCTGGAACGCATCCAGCGCTGGCGGGGTATCGCGCCGGACATCACGATCCGCAGCACGTTCATTGTCGGTTTCCCGGGCGAGACCGAGGCCGAGTTCGATGAGCTACTGGATTTCCTCGATGAAGCCCAGCTCGACCGCGTCGGCGCGTTCGCCTATTCGCCGGTGGACGGCGCTGCCGCTAACGCGCTGCCGGATCCGGTGTCGGAAGATGTGAAACAGGAACGTCTCGCGCGTTTCATGACGCGTCAGGCGGAGATTTCCGAAGCCAAACTTGCCGACAAGATCGGCAGCACGCAGCGCTGTCTGGTCGACGCTATCGACGGCGATCTGGCCATCGCCCGTTCGATGGCCGACGCGCCGCAGATCGACGGTCTGGTGCAGATCCAGAACGGTCTGGACGCCGGCCTGCGGCCCGGGCAGTTCGTCGATGTCCAGATTATGGGCAGCGACGAGCACGATCTGTATGGCGAAGCATTGATCGACGACTGATCGACGATTGATCGGCCCGCGACCGGCATCCGTCGACATGGCGAAACGCCGCTTCATCGCGCCAATGCGCAGCGAACTGGGTGACGCTAGCTTCGAGCATCCGGTGTTCGATCACCTCTGCGCATTCCGGCCATGGGTGGCCGCCGCGGATTGGCCTTCGATCCGCCAGTTGAACGACGCGATACCGATCGACGGCGCCCGTTTCGTCGCGCAGGACCGGTCTCTGCTCGACGATGGTTTTCATTACGAAACGCGTATCGCCGAACGTGGCGAGGTCGCGACTCGCGAGCAGAGTTGGCACGACCTGTTCAACGCGATGATCTGGTGCCGTTATCCGTCGATCAAGCGGTCGCTTAACGCGCAGCAGTGCGCGCACATCGCAACCATGGGCAGCGCGCAGCGCAATCGTGCGCAATATGCTTTGACCCAGTTCGACGAAGCCGGCGCGATTGTCTGCGTACGCAATCCCGCACTGCTCGCGCTATGGGACCGGCACGATTGGACGGCGCTGTTCCACGGCCATGCCTCGTCATGGCGCAACGGCGACATCCGTATTGCGGCGGTGATCGGCCATGCGCTGCTGGAACATGCGCTGGTGCCCGAGTTGTTCCTGGTCGGAAAGTGCGTGGCGGTGCAGGGCGACGATGATGATCAGACCTGTGTGTCGAAAGTGGCGCAGGCGATCGCCGGGGGGCGTGTTCTGAACGATCCCCAAGAGCTGCGCCCACTGCCGTTGGCGGGTATTCCGGGTTGGTATCCCGGGCAGGGCGCCGGCTTTTTTGCCGAAGCTGCGTGTTTTCAGCCGCTGCGCGAAGACCGTCGCTACCCGCCGCCGCTCTGAGGCCGGTTGAAACTCTTTCGTGTGCGAGCAACGGGATCGCGAACACAATGTCATCCTGAATGTCATCCCGAACGACATCCCGAACGAGCGCAAAGCCCGAGAAGGGATCTGTTTGTGGCCGGTGATGTGTCAATCGAGCCAGCAATGCCCGCGCACCGGTTTTCCTTTTACATGCCTCCTGTTGCCGCCGTGGGCATGCGGGGATAGTCTCCGTATACGGTCAATGGGGAAACACAATGGCATCGGTATCCGCATCGGCATCTCCTGCGCAGTACGAATTTCGCACGATCCTGCGGCATCGCTGGCCGCTGCGGGCGATGCACTGGATCAACCTGCTGTGCATGCTGGCCCTTGTCGGCAGCGGCCTGCGTATTTTCAATGCGCATCCGGCGCTGTACTGGGGGCAGGTTTCGCATTTCGATACCCCCGTGTTCGCTACGCAGTCGATGACCGACAACACCGGCGAACTGCGCGGTATCACCCGCATCGGCGACGCCAGTGTCGACACCACCGGCGTGCTGGGCGTCTCGCGTACGCAAGGCAATGCTGCGCCGAGCCCGCTGGGTTTCCCGTCGTGGACCATCATCCCCAGCCCCGGTATGGGCGGTCTCGCGGTTGGGCGACGCTGGCATTTTTTCTTCGCGTGGACATGGATGATCAACGGCGTGTGTTTCCTGCTGTGGTCGCTGGCCAGCCGGCATCTGACGCGCGACTTGGCGATGCAGCGCCGCGATTGGCGCGAAATTCCAAAATCAATCGTCGATCATCTGCGCTTCCGCCACCCGGTCGGCGATGACGCCGCGCGCTACAACCCGCTGCAGAAGCTCGCCTATCTCTCGGTGATTTTCGTGCTGCCGCCGCTGATCGTGATCACCGGCCTGTCGATGTCGCCGCAGATGGCGAGCGTGCTGGGCTGGTGGATGGATCTGGTCGGCGGCCGGCAGTCGGCGCGCACCCTGCACTTCGTCGCGATGTCGCTGTTCGTGCTGTTCGCCGTTGTGCATGTCGCAATGGTCTTTTATGCAGGCCCGATCAACGAAATGCGTTCGATGATCACCGGCCGCTTCCGGGTTAAATACCCCAAAGCGCAGGCTGCAGCGCAGATCGCGCCGACGCCTGCGGTCGAATCGCCGCCTGCCGCCGCCGACCAGGAGGTTTCGCCATGAACGACGCGACCCGTCTTTCCCGCCGTCGACTGCTGCGCGGCGTGGTTGCCGGCGCAGGTGTCGGCCTGCTCAGCGGCTGCGATGCGCTGTCGCAAAGAAAGGAATTCATCGGCCTGCTCAGCGCAGCGGAACCGATGAACCGCAGCGTGCAGCGCTTTCTCACCGGCAATCGTCTGGCGCGCGAGTTCCCCGAATCGATGATCTCGCCGGTGTTCAAACCCAATGGCTCGATCAATCCAAAAACGCCCGAGTATCTGGCGCTGAAGGCGGACAACTTCGCCGCGTACCGGCTCAACATCCGTGGTCTGGTGCACAAGCCGCTGGAATTCTCGATGGAGGCGCTGCGGACGCTGCCGCCGCGCACCCAGATCACCCGTCACGACTGCGTCGAAGGCTGGAGCGTCATCGGCCAATGGACCGGCGTGCAGCTGTCGCGACTGCTTGATGCCGCCGGCGTGAAACCAGGTGCCCGCTATGTGGTGTTCCACTGTTACGACGATTTGGGCGGAGATGGCTCGCGCTATTATGAAAGCATCGATCTGGACGATGCCTATCATCCGCAGACCATCGCCGCTTACGACATGAACGGCGCACCGGTGCCGGTCTCCAACGGCGCGCCGCTGCGGATGCGCATCGAGCGCAAACTCGGCTACAAACAGCCGAAATACGTGCACACCATCGAAGTGGTGAATAGCTATGTCACGCTGTTCGGCGGTAAAGGCGGCTTCTGGGAAGACGACGGCTACGACTGGTACGGTGGAATTTGATGATGGCGTATGGCGAATAAGCCGAAGGCGTCATGCGCGGCCAAGCGTACGCTGCGAAAAGCAATACATGCTTGAGCTGCAGCGCGGAAATCGTACCGGGCACGTGGGTCACGGCCAGATTGCGTTTTCGATGCCAGCTTTCTTATGACGAATTTGCGCAATAACCGTGTTCGTGTTGATATCGGTTGCCTGCGCGATCAAACGTCACGATGAACAAAATCCTGAGTAAAAATGTATTGCTGTGGTTGCTGTCGGCAGGCTTGCTTGTCGTCATGCTGCTTGTCTTTGCCCTGAATCATCAAACGACGTTTCAGGAACTGAGAGACCCCAGCGGTCGTTATCTTGCGCGCATCACGTTCAGCACGTTCTGGTCCTT
>JAYVSK010000144.1:0-15259 GCA_043775395.1 Lysobacter sp.
CACGCGGCATGGCTGGATCAGGCTTGCGCCCATTGTCCAATATTCCCCACTGCTGCCTCCCGTAGGAGTCTGGACCGTGTCTCAGTTCCAGTGTGGCTGATCATCCTCTCAGATCAGCTACCGATCGTCGCCTTGGTGGGCCTTTACCCCGCCAACTAGCTAATCGGACATCGACTCATCTTCTCGCGCGACGCCTTGCGGTCCGCCGCTTTCCCCCGTGGGGCTTATGCGGTATTAGCGTAAGTTTCCCTACGTTATCCCCCACGATAAGGCAGATTCCGATGTATTCCTCACCCGTCCGCCACTCGCCACCCAAAGAGCAAGCTCTTCTGTGCTGCCGTTCGACTTGCATGTGTTAGGCCTGCCGCCAGCGTTCACTCTGAGCCAGGATCAAACTCTTCACTTAAATTTTTCGGACCGAAGTCCAATTTTTTGAGTGCAGTCGTCGTCCAAACCCCAAATTGCTTTCTTGCATTTGTATGCTTTGAATCTATTTGGTTCTTGATCGAACATCTGCAAAAATGGACAGTCATCCACTTGCCAGACGCCCTCACAAGTCACCTGCGCACACTGTCAAAGATCGTCGGAATCGGCCTCAGCGCCTCATCTCTTTACTTTTTTCCCTTGCCGCCGAAGCGCCTCAGGTAGCCGCACATTGTAGGGTAGTTTTCGTTGCCGTCAACACCTTGGTGCGATTTCTTTTTTTGCTGCCGACCCTTCGAGGCGCCTTCAGCTGGTCTCACATTATGGGAGGCATCTACAAATTCGTCAACACCTCTTTCCTGCTTCGAACCACCCTCGCTTTAGTTCCTGAAAACACCGTAGCGGGGTCGCGCATTATAGGGGAGCATCGTATTCCGTCAACACCCCAGCGCATTTATCTTTTTCCCCTGCTCCGGCTCTGTTCGGACACCGTTGCTGGACGCACATTGTGCATGGCAGCCATCGATTTTGGAAGGGGTGTACGTAACTTGACGCGAGACCGCGTCTCCGCAATCGTGAGCTAACGTTATCTGGAGCCTGTCAATGCGCATCAAATCCATCACAGCCTTTGTTTTAAGTCTTTTTATGGTCGGTTGCGGTAACGCAAAAGATCATTGGGTGGAACTGGAAGGCCGCCGCTTTCAAGTGGAAATAGCCGATGACGATGCAGAGCGCGCGCGTGGGCTGATGTTCCGCGAGTCGATGGACAAGCAGCGCGGCATGCTTTTTATTCACGACAATCAGCAGCTGCTCGCCTACTGGATGAAAAACACCAATATCCCACTAGACATTCTCTACTTCGACAAGGATCGACATCTGGTCTCACAACAGACCAATGTGCCGTCCTGTTCGGCAGGCAATGGCTGTCCACCCTACCCGAGTGCCGCACCGGCGCTTTATGTGCTCGAATTGAACGCAGGGCAAGCCGCCAAGCTTGGGCTCAAGGATGGCGCCGTCCTGACCTTTGGGCCGGACATTCCGCCCACTGAATGAACCACCTTGATACAGGACTTGTATCAAAGGCAGGCTGCCTGCAGTCTTGAACCATGACTGCCTTATTCGCTCTGCCCGACTGGTCGGCTCTGGCCGACCTCGCCGATGACCAAGTGCCACTGTTGGGCAGCGCCCTATTGATTGCGCATGATGAGTACCCGGATCTCGACGTGGCGGCCTGCATCGCACTGGTCGAAGCCCATGTGGCCTCGCTTAGGCCCGAAGTGGAGCAGATCGACAGCGCCCCGTTGAAAATGCAGGCGATCAACCACCGGCTGTTCAACGAATTGGGCTATGCCGGCAACCATGACGAATATTACGACCCGCGCAACAGCTATATGAATGAGGTCCTTACACGTCGATTGGGCAACCCCATTTCACTGGCGCTGGTGCAAATGGAAGTAGCGCGTCGGCTGGGGATTCCTTTGGATGGCGTTTCTTTCCCAGGACATTTTCTGGTCAGACTGCCGGTCGACGACGGGCTGCTGGTGATGGACCCGTTCAATCGTGGGCGCCCTCTGAACGCAGATGAACTGCGCCAGCGGGCACGACCGCATTTCGGCGAAGACGTTCCCGACGAGGCGTTGATGCAGATTCTCAGCCCTGCTCCACCGCGGGCGATTCTGGTGAGAATGCTGCGAAACCTGCAGGCCCTCTACACCGAAAGCGGGGATTGGGCGCGGGCGGTGCGCTGCATCGACCGGATCCTGCGGCTGATGCCCGACAACGCGGAAGCCATGCGCGACCGCGGCTTAGGCTATTCGGAACTGGGGCACCGCGCTGGCGCGCATCATGATCTGGGGCGTTATCTCCAGCTCAATCCCGAAGCCGACGATGCCGAAGCGGTCAGAAACTGCATGGTCGAACAAGGCGCACAGCGCCAGAGGCTGCACTGAACACCGCAACGGCAGACCTTGGGAGGCTGCCGTCCGCCGAATCGCCGGAATCAAATCGTGGTCATGTCGAAATCGCTTTTGGTCACACCACAATCTGGACAGGTCCAGGTGTCTGGAACGTCTTCCCAGCGGGTGCCCGCAGCGATGCCCTCGTCTGGCAATCCCTTGGCCTCGTCATAGATGAACCCGCAGACGACGCACATCCAGGTGCGATAGTGGACAGAGGCAGCAATATCGTTCATTGGACAGAAACCAGATTTGGGAAGAAGGTATTGTCCCATCCCGTACCTGCCGCCGGAAGGCCGCACAGCCATCCGTCGGTCGGAGCTGACTAGGTCCATACCTGCTTCGATGGTCTCGATTGACTGCGGCCGCTTCGCAAGCGCGTGTCTTGGGGCAATACGGAGCGGGTCACACGAATGGCTCTGATCGCAATCCCCCAGGGCAGCACTATCAGCGATGTGGGCAGTCGGGACGCGGCATTGCTGGCTGAAGCAGTGAGATCTTCCATCGGATAATGTCCGTCTATCCCTGTCTCATTTCATGCGGCCGATGGCGATATCCCGCCTGAGCTGCCGAAGGTTCCTTCATGTTCCACACCGCCACCGATGCCGCGTCACCAATGCTGCCACGTCCTCTCGCAGGCCTGTACCTGATAACGCCGGACGAGAACAACACCGAGCGGCTGCTGGAACGCGTGTCTGCGGTTATCGATTCCGCAACCTGGCTGCAATACCGTAACAAAGCCGCCTCGCCTGCGCTTCAGTGTTCACAAGCGCAGTGTTTGCAGGGGCTGTGTCTGGCGCGCGGCATCGGCTTCGTCATCAACGACGATCTGGCGCTGGCGCTGGCTGTCGCCGCCGATGGCGTGCACCTTGGCAAATACGATGGCGACCTGCAGACCGCGCGCGAACGGCTGGGACAGGACGCGATTATCGGCGTCTCCTGCTATGACGATCTCGATCGCGCGCGCGCAGCTGCCGCGCAAGGCGCGAGCTATCTTGCCTTCGGTGCCTTTTTTCTCTCGCCGACCAAACCGCTGGCGAGGCGGGCCGGATTCGATCTGCTGCGCGACAGCGCACCGCTGGGCCTACCGCGAGTGGCGATCGGCGGGATCACCCCCGACAATGGGCGATCGGTCGTCGCTGCAGGCGCCGATCTGATCGCGGTCATCAGCGGCGTGTTCGATGCGCCCGATCCAGCATCCGCCGCGCGCGCCTATCGCGCCTGCTTCGATCGCGGCTGAAAGCCGCTCCCACACCATTCCACACGAGATATCGATGAAGACCGACCGTTCACACGACCTGTTCACCCGCGCACAGGTTCTGATGCCCGGCGGCGTCAATTCGCCGGTACGCGCCTTCAAATCGGTGGGCGGCGAACCTTTTTTCGTCGAACGCGCCGACGGCCCCTACTTATACGATGCGGACGGCAACCGCTACATCGACTATGTCGGCTCCTGGGGGCCGATGATCGCCGGGCACAACCATCCAGCGGTGCTGGACGCGGTGATCACCACCGCACGCAACGGTCTGAGCTTCGGCACGCCGAACCCGCTGGAAGTGACGATGGCCGAAACCATTACCCGGCTGGTCCCGAGCTGCGAGATGGTGCGGATGGTCAATTCCGGCACCGAGGCCACGCTGTCCGCGATCCGCCTCGCACGCGGCGCGACCGGGCGCAACCGGATGGTTAAATTCGAGGGCTGTTACCACGGCCACGGCGATTCCTTCCTGGTGAAAGCCGGCTCCGGCATGCTGACCCTCGGCGTGCCCAACTCACCGGGCGTGCCCAAGGCATTAGCGGACCTCACCTCCACGCTGACATTCAACGATTTCGAGGCCGCCATGCAGCTGTTCGACGCGATTGGCGCCGAAGTCGCGGCGGTGATCGTCGAACCCGTGGTCGGCAACGCCAACTGCATCCCGCCGCGGCCCGGCTATCTGCAGCACCTGCGCGATCTGTGCACCCAGCACGGCGCCATCCTGATCTTCGACGAAGTGATGACCGGCTTCCGGGTCGCACTGGGCGGTGCTCAGGCGGTGTACGGCGTGGATCCCGACCTCAGCACGTTCGGCAAGATCATCGGTGGCGGTATGCCGGTAGGTGCGTACGGCGGACGCGCGGAGCTGATGCGCCAGATCGCCCCCAGTGGCCCGATCTATCAGGCCGGCACGCTTAGCGGCAATCCGGTCGCAATGGCCGCGGGGCTGGCGGTGCTGGGCCTGATTCAGGCGCCCGGCTTCTACGAAACCCTTGATGCCCGCACCGCCGCACTGTGCGCCGGGCTGGAAGCCGCCGCCGCAGACGCGGGCGTGCCGTTCACTACCAATCGGGTCGGCAGCATGTTCGGGCTGTTTTTCACGGCCGAAAAAGTCGACACCTATGCTCAGGCCACCGCCTGCGATACCGCCGCGTTCAACCGTTTTTTCCACGCGATGCGGGAACGCGGCGTCTATCTGGCGCCGTCGGCGTTCGAGGCTGGCTTCCTGTCGATGGCCCACGATGACGCGGTGATCGCCGTGACCATCGACGCTGCGCGCGCGGCTTTTTCGGAGTTGCAGGCATGAGCACCCATGCATTTCACCCGGAAACCCTCTCCGTGCACATCGGCAACGAAGCCGATCCCGCTACCGGCGCGGTGGCGCCGCCGATCCATCTCGCCACCACGTTCCGCCACGGCGCTGCGGGCGAACGCATTGCCGGTTATGAGTACCAGCGCGAGGGCAACCCGACCAACGACCGGCTGCGCGAGGCGCTTACCGCACTGGAAGGCGGCGAGGATGCGATCACCTTCGCCTCCGGCATGGCCGCGATCAGCACGCTGCTGGAATGCCTGCCGAACGGCGCACGCATTCTGATTCCCGACGACTGCTACACCGGGCTGCGGATGTTCTGCGCCGAATATCTGCCGGAGCGCGGCATTGAGGCGGTGACGGTCGACATGGGCGACCTGGACGCGGTGCGCGCCGCCTGTAATCTGCACACGGCGCTGGTCTGGATAGAAACGCCGTCGAATCCGCGGATGAACATCAGCGATATCGCCGCACTGGTGGGGATCGCGCATGCCGTCGGCGCGCTGACCGTAGTCGACAACACCTTCGCCACCCCGCTGCTGCAGCGCCCGCTGACGCTGGGCGCCGACATCGTCATGCATTCGACCACCAAATACTTCGGCGGCCACAGCGATGTGCTGGGCGGCGCGCTGGTGTTTGCGAAGCGCGATGTACTGCTCGCCAAAGTGGCGCATCGGCTGCACATCACCGGCGCGACGCTGGCGCCCTTCAGCGGCTGGCTGATCCTGCGCGGCTGCCGCTCACTGGGCGCGCGCATGGCGATGCACTGCAGCAACGCCCGTGCGGTCGCCGATTTTCTGGCCGCACAGCCACAGATCGAACGGGTGAACTATCCCGGCCTCGCCTCGCACCCCGGCCACGCCGTCGCCGCTCGGCAGATGCGCGACTTCGGCGGCATGATGAGTATCGAACTGCGCGGCGGCCGAGATGCGGCGCTGTCGCTGGCGTCAAAAGTCAGGGTGTTTACCAACGCCACCTCGCTGGGCGGCTGCGAATCGCTGATTGAGCACCGCGCCTCGGTCGAAGGCCCGAACCCCCGTTCGCCGCAGAACCTGCTGCGCATGTCGGTGGGGCTGGAGCATATCGATGATCTGATTGAGGATCTGCGGCAGGCGTTGGCGTGACCGGAGGCGCGTCTGACCGCAGATAACGGGTTGTACCAAACGGCATTTGAATCTGGATCATGCCGTCGAGCCGTAAAGAAAATGCGAGATGCGAGTACTGCCATCCGCCGACCCGCTGCACCTCTCCCGATATCAAGGAAACGCAATGATCAGTTTGAAGCCCTTCTCCATACCCATCGCGCTGTTGGCGCTGCTGACCGCACCTGTCGCGGCGCAGGCACAAGAAAGCGGATCACGTGCAGACGGCTGGGGCATCGGCGCTGGCGTTTCGGTCCGAAGCACTCTGTACGCCGGAGAGGAGAATCGGACCCTGCCGTTTCCGCTGCTCAACTACGAAGGCGAACGCTTCTATGTGACAGGGCCCGCGTTTGGCTACAAGTTCATCGACAGTGACTCCATCACCCTCAAGGGTTTTGTCGCCGCGCGTTTCGACGGCGTGGACGCCAAGGACTTCGGCAGAAGTGCGCTGGCTGCGCGCGGCATCAATCGCGATCTGCTCGAAGATCGCGACATGGGTGCCGATATCGGCGTTTCCGCTGTGTTCAAGACCGATGCAGCCGGCGAATTCGAACTCGACCTCCGCGCCGATGCCACCAATACCAGCGATGGCTATCAGGCTTCGCTGGATTACCGCTATCCGTTTCAGCTGGGCCCTGCCAGGCTGATCCCAAGCATTGGCGTGGTGGCGCTGTCCGACAAACTCGCCAATTACTACTACGGCACGCTGCGGAAGGAAGTAGCGCGGGGCGTGGTCGATTACCGGCCTGGCAGCGTCACGGTCGCGCGCGCCGGCTTGACTGCAATCATTCCTACAAGCCCTCGATGGGCTGTGATTGCGAGCATAAGTGCCGATGCCTATCCGGACGACATCACCGACAGCCCGTTGATCGATGCAGGCACGGATATCGTGCCGAGCGTCTTTGTGGGCGTGATCCGCAACTTCTGATTCAGGGGATACTTCTCGAACACCACAAACTTCCAGCCGCAAAGAGCCGGTGAGCGGATGATGAGTCCGCTCACCGGCGATCAATCACCAGACGCCGGTATTCGGCATGGAAGTCCACGGTTCCTGCGGCAGCAGACTGCCCACCTGCAGCAGCTCGATCGAGACCAAATCGGGCGAGCGCACGAAGGCCATGTGACCATCGCGGGGCGGGCGGTTGATGGTGTAGCCCATTGCCTGCAAATGCGCACAGGTCTTGTAGATGTCGTCGACGCGGAACGCGAGGTGACCGAAGTTGCGCGCGGTGCCGTAGTCCTCGTCCGAGCCCCAGTTGTGAGTCAACTCGATTTCCGCGCCCGGGGTTTCATCGGCGACGAGGAAGACGAGCGTGAACTTTCCGGCTGCATTGTCCATTCGCCGGACTTCTTTCAAGCCAAGACCTTCGCAGTAGAAGCGCAGCGAGGCGTCGATATCGCGGACGCGGAGCATGGTATGGAGGTATTTCATCGGGTGGCCTGTCCTTAGGGAGGCGGGAGACGGAGATGCATGTCATCGCGAATGAAGGCATAGCCCGAGGAGAAATCTGTTTGTGTGCCGATCAGAAGCGAAGTTCAGCAGCTTGCTCCGCCGGCTGCGCGTTCGTTCGGGTGACAGCATGGTTTGCCATGACCAACATGATCAAAGAAACAAATCGGGCAGCAGCGGCTGCATCGGGTCGATCGCATAGCCGGACAGGTCGGTAATACCCGCTTCGGCCAAGACCTGGTCATCGATCAGAAAATGGCCGTGAAAGCCTGCGGCATCGCGCACCAGCACCGCGTGCGCGGCGTCGGCCATGATCTCGGGCCTGCGGCAGCGGGCAACGTCCACGCCGGGGATCATGTTGATGGCATCGGTGGCGATGACCGTGCGCGGCCACAGCGCATTCACGGCCACGCCCTGCGGGCCGAATTCCGCAGCCAAGCCCAGGGTCACGAAGCTCATGCCCATTTTCGCCAAGGTATAGCCGGTGTGCGGGGCCCACCACTGGGGATCGAGATTCGGCGGCGGCGCGAGGGTGAGGATATGCGGGTTGTGGGCCTGCAGCAGATACGGCAGGCAGGCCTGGGCACAGAGGAAACTGCCGCGCGCATTGACCTGCTGCATCAGGTCGAAGCGTTTCATCGGCGTATCCAGGGTGCCACGCAGCCAGATGGCGCTGGCGTTGTTGATGAGGATATCGATACCGCCGAACGCATCGACGGTGGCTGCAACTGCCGCGCGGACCTCGTCTTCCTCGCGAATGTCGCACTTCAATGCGAGCGCGGCCCCGCCAGCGGCTTCGACGGCTGCAGCGGCGCTGTGGATGGTGCCGGGCAATTTAGGGTTGGGCACCGAAGACTTCGCAGCGATGGCAACATTCGCGCCGTCGCGGGCGGCGCGCAGTGCGATGGCCAGGCCGATGCCGCGCGAGGCACCGGTGATGAAGAGGGTCTTGCCTGCGAGTGTGGTCACGAACGCATGCTCATGGTTTGGGTCCTTGTCCTTCGTTGTCTTCCCACTTCAACAGCTTGCGGGTGACGAAGCGATAGATGGGTTTGCCGGTGCGGAACCACAGGTCGCGCACCCAGGATCGTCTTTTGAGCAGGCGACGTTCGACGGGTGTGATCGCATCCGGGCAATAGGTGCGTTTGTGCTTGAGCAGATGGCGCAGATCTTCGCGCGCCAGCAGCCGCATCCAGCGCGAACGCGGCGTACCGCACACCGCAAGCTGGAAATCGATCATCGCAGGCGTGCCGTCGGCCAGCACCAGCCAGTTGGCTTCTTTGGCCAGATCGTTGTGCGCGAACCCGCGCCGATGCAGCGCCTGGAGGCGCCGGCGCGCCAGCCGGAAATAAGCCCGATCGCCGTGCGGCGGCCGTTGGTACATTGCGGCGCCGTCAAGATAACTGCGGTCGAGCCGGCGGCCGTCCCAGTTGAGCAGCTGCGGAACTGCGTCCGCACCGAGCACGCGCTGCAGGCCGCGGGCCTCGCGTCGGGCCAGCCACCACGCCGGAAAGCGCAGCCACAGCGGCACATGGGCCAGATCGCGACGCACAAACAGCCCGTCCCCGCCGCGCATCAGCGCGATGCGGCCGAAGCTGTCGGCTTTGAGCGCTTGCAGTTCGATGGCGTCGGAAGACATGCCGGGATTGTAGCGGTGCGCGGTTGTGGGAGCGGTGGTTTTCAACAGCCGCAAGCCCGCTCTGATCGCGGCTCCCGTCGCTCCTGCAATCGCTTCACGCCCATCAAACCCCAGCTGCCATAATCCGGAGATGACCAGCGCATGGATCGACAGCACAACGGCCTGGGTCTCCACGCATCCCGTGGCGGCCGGCGGCCTGATTTTCCTGCTGGCGTTCATGGAAAGCATGGTCGGCGTGGGCCTGCTGGTGCCGGCGCTGCCGCTGCTGTTCGCGATCGGCGCGTTGATCGGGCTGGGGCATATCAACGGCATCTATGCGATCACCTGCGCCGCGCTGGGCGCATTCGTCGGCGATGCGCTGAGCTTCTGGATCGGTTCGCGCTGGGGCACCGCGTTGCGCGCGCGCTGGCCGTTCAGCCGTTATCCGCAGCTGATCGACCGCGGCGAGCGTCTGTTCCGCCGTCACGGCAGCAAGAGCATCGTCATCGCACGGTTCGTCGGCGCAGTGAGGCCATTCGTGCCCGCCATCGCCGGCATGCTGCATATGCCGCTGAAGCGCTACGTTCCCGCCAGCCTGGTCGCGGCTGTTCTGTGGGCGGTGGCGTTTCTCGCGCCGGGCTGGATTTTCGGCGCCTCGTACGATGCGATCTCGGCGGTCGCCGACCGTCTGGCGCTGGTGCTGCTGGCACTGCTCGCGGTACTGGCGCTGGTCTGGGCGGTCGTGCTTTACAGCTATCGTTGGTTCGCCGGCCACGCCGACCGTCTGTTGGCGCGCGCGCTGAAATGGAGCCGCGCGCATCCCCGGCTGGCGCGCTATGCCGCGCCGATGATCCAGCACAACCGCCCGGAATCCGCTTCGCTGGCGATGTTGGCGCTGTGCTTGATCGGCATCGGCTGGGGCTGGTTCGCGCTGCTTGCGGTAATCGTGGCCAAGCGCGGCCCGCTGGCGATCGATCAGCAGGTGTATTCAGCGATGGCGGCGCTGCGCAATCCGCTGGCCGACCGCTTCATGGCCGCCCTCGCCTCGCTGGGCGACCTGCAGATTCTGCTGCCGGCGCTGCTGGCCGGCCTGGGCTGGCTACTGTGGCGGCGACGGTTCGCCGCAGCGACGCACTGGCTCACTGCGGTCGCGTTCGGTTTCGTGTTTACCGCCTTCCTTGCGCGGTCGGTGGACATGCCGCCGCCGCCCACAGCGCCGGACGGCTTCGGTTTCCCGTCGGTTCCGGTGACCATGCTGACCATCGTGTTCGGGTTCTTCGCGGTGTTGATCGCGCGCGAACTGCCCGGACGGCAGCGGGTATGGCCGTATCTGGTCGCGGGCGTGGCCGTTTCTCTGCCCGGTTTCGCGCGCCTGTATTTCGGCGCGCACTGGCTCAGCGATATCGTCGGTGGGGCGCTGTTCGGCATCCTATGGCTGCTGGTGCTGGGCATCGCCTATCGGCGCCATATCGGCCGGTCGTTCTGGATGCGTCCGCTGGCGACGGTCTTCTATCTGGCGTTTAGTGTCGCCGCGCTGTGGCACGCGCCGCGCGCCATCGACGATGTCATCGCCCAGTTCGGGCCGCCGCCACCGACGCGGCAGATGACGGCCGCTGACTGGTGGCAGCAGGGCTGGCGCAGTTTGCCGGCGCACCGCAACGAGCGCGAAGCCAATCGACGCTGGCCGCTGGATCTGCAGATTGCCGGTCCGCTGGCGCCGGTGCGCATGCGTTTGGAAGCCGCTGGCTGGAAGGTCCAGCCGCAGGCGACCTGGACTGCGACGCTGGGGCTACTCGACCCGCAGCGGAGCATGGAAGAAGAGCCGGTACTGCCGGCAACGTTGGATGCCGAAGCCGAAACCCTGCTGCTGCGGATCCGCGGCGCCACACCCGACACCATTCACGTGCTGCGCGTATGGCGCGCGCCGGCGATGCTGGACAGCGGTCAGCCGCTGTGGATCGGCAGCATGCAGACGATGCGCTTTGTGCGCCCTACCCCGCTCTTCGGCCTGTGGATGCCGCAAGCCGATGAAGGCGCGGCGCATGCCCGGGTGCGCGCCGCGCTTGGCGATCTGCCGTCCGCCGAATCGATGCATCCCGATGGGGATTTGCAGGTGCTGCGTCTGCGTACCGCCAAGTAGTGCCCCGCAAGACTCGCTCGAAGGCCCCGTTCAGGGCATCAGCGCGAGCAATCGGTCGAGTCGCGCATGCGGATCGCTTTCCTGCAGCAGCATCTGCCGCTGTGCATTGCTCAGCGGCAACAGCTCGGCGAGCCGCCAGCCCACCCACGCCGCATCATCGAAACGCATCGGCGGCACGTTCGCGAATTCTCCGCCCGCCTGGTCGACAACCCGCTGCAGCACCGTGCCCAGCAGCGCGTGTTCGGGACGCAGTTCGTCATCGGGATCGGGGTCGCACCACTCGACATCGCCCACGATCAGGCCATTGCTGCGGGTCTGCATACGCTGCAGGTGAAATCGGCGGCCCCCACGCACGCGCAGCGTCAGCAGGCCGTCGTCGGTGCTGCCGAAATCCTCGATCCGCGCTTCGGTACCGATCGCCGCAGGCACCGCAGGCACGCCGGCTTCCTGGCCATCGATGATCAGGCAGATGCCGAAGCCGGTGCCGCTGCGGCCGCAGTCGCGGACCAGATCGAGATAGCGGGTCTCGAAAATCCGCAGCCCCAGCGATGCGCCGGGCACCAGCACCGTCTGCAGTGGAAACAGTGGAAGCGTGTCGAGCATGACGGATTACCCCAAGGCCGCCAGAAACCGGCGCGGCGCCCCGTCGAAACCGCCGTTCGACATGAACACCACATGGTCGCCCGGGTGCGCCAATGCGCGCAGGGTGGCTATCAGCGAGTCGGCGGTCGGCGCGGTGCGGGCTTCGCCGCGAATGGCGGCGATCACTTTGGTCGCATCCCACGACAGTTCGGGGCGATGCAGAAAGACCACGGCATCGGCCATCGCCAGCGAAGGCGCCAGCGCATCGGCATGCGCGCCGAGCCGCATCGAATTGCTCCGTGGCTCCATCGCCACCACGATGCGTGCGCTGCCGACTTTCGCCCGCAGACCTTGCAGCGTGGTGCGGATCGCGGTGGGGTGATGCGCGAAGTCGTCGTACACGGTGATGTTGTTGGCGATGCCGAGTATTTCCATTCGCCGTTTGACGCTGCGGAAATCGATCAGCGCCGGCATCACGCTGGCGGGATCCACCCCGACCGCGTTGCATGCGGCCAGCGCCGCCAGGCCGTTCAGCACGTTGTGGTTGCCCAGCATCGACCAACGCACCTCGCCGATCGCACGGCCGGCATGACACACCGCGAACGCGCTGCCGTCGTCGCTGAGCAGGCGCGCGCCCCAGTCGAACGTATTGTCGGCCATGCCGTCGCGCAGCAGGCCGAAGCGTTCGACCGGCGTCCAACAGCCCATCGCCAGCACTTCGTCCAGACGCGCATCCTGGCCGTTGACGATCAGCCGGCCCCGGCCCGGCACGGTGCGCACGAGATGATGGAACTGGCGCTGGATCGCAGCGATATCCGGAAAGATATCGGCGTGGTCGTATTCCAGATTATTGAGGATCGCCACCAGCGGCCGGTAGTGCACGAACTTGCTGCGTTTGTCGAAAAACGCGGTGTCGTACTCGTCGGCTTCGACCACAAACTCGCGGCCGGTGCCGAGCCGCGCCGAGACGCCGAAATCTTCGGCGACGCCGCCGATCAGAAAGCCCGGATCACGGCCGGCGCGGTCCAGCAGAAAACTCAGAATGGTCGTAGTGGTGGTCTTGCCGTGGGTGCCGGCGACTGCCAGCGTGTCGCGCCCCGGCAGCACGTACTCGCGCAGCCACGCTGCGCCCGAGGTGTAGTGCAGGCCGCGATCGAGCACGTACTCCACCGCCGGATTGCCGCGCGACAACGCATTGCCGATCACGATTTCATCGCAGTCGGCGGAGATGTGCTCGGGGCTGTAGCCCTGGTTCAATGCGATGCCCAGATTTTCCAGCTGGGTGGACATCGGCGGATACACCGCCTGATCGCTGCCTTCGACCGTGTGCCCGTGCTCGCGCGCAAGCGCGGCGACACCACCCATGAACGTGCCGGCGATTCCCAAGATATGAAGTTTCAAGATCGATGCTTCCCAAACGTTCGCATCATTATCAACGAAGCGATTCCCGTTCGGCACATTCGCCTCTCCGCCGCATGAGGGAGAGGGATTGGGCTGAAGGCATCGCAGCGGCCGCCTGCCCCTCATCCGGCCTTCGGCCACCTTCTCCCCGCGCAGCGGGGAGAAGAAAGACAATATTCACTCCCCGCGCAGCGGGGAGAAGAAAGGCAATATTCACTCCCCGCGCAGCGGGGAGAAGAAAGGCAATGTCCACTCCCGCGCAGCGGGAAGAATGAAGGCAGCGATCGTTCCGCGCGAAACCGGGAGGAGAAAGACAGTGTTCGCTGAAGCGGCTCAGGCATGCTTCATGGCTGCAAACACCGCTATTCACTTCATGTAACCACGCAACATCTCGGTGGCTTTTTCGTTGACGGTGGATACGTCGCGGCGGCCTTCCTTCACATCCTTCATCAAGCTGCGGCAGGCGACCAGACGCTGCGCAGGATCGGCGATGGCGCGAAGGCGGTCGGGGCCGCGCTGGGCCACGCCGGCCATGGCCTGCTCGAAATCGCGATCGAAGATAGGGCCGTTGTTGACCGCATCGTTGCCGACCAGCCGCGCGCGCATCTGAGCGCGCACGCGCAGGCTGGCGGACAGCCAGTCGACATTGCGCTTGCGCCAGCGGGTCATCAGCTTCGGCGTGGCCTTGGCGATGTCCTTCGCTTCGCCGCCGCAAAACGCCAACTCGTTGCGCACAGAACGCTCGGTCGCCTCGCCAACCGCCGCTGCCGCTCCGCCGGTCGCGAAGTCGAACTCTGGCTTGGTGCCGTCGGCGGCGAATGCGCCACCGATCATCAGCGACAGCGCTGCAAGCATCAAACGCATCTCAGCCGACATCCACACCAACCGCGATCGTCTCGACGATCCGGGTGAATACTTCATCCATCGAGCCTTCGCCGTGGACGACTTTGAGCATGCCGTGCTGGCGGTAATAGTCGATGACTGGCGCGGTCTGCTGGTTGTAGACGTTGAGGCGGTGACGAACCGCTTCGGGGGTGTCGTCAGCACGGCCTTCGGCCTGCGCACGGCCTGCGAGGCGGTCAACCAGTTTGTCGGTATCGACGTCCAGCTGGACTGCGTGGTCCATCGGCTGGCCGATCCGGGCGAGCAGCGTATCCAGCGCATCGGCCTGGACAAGGTTGCGCGGATACCCGTCCAGAATGAAGCCGCCGGCCACATCATTGCGCGACAGGCGGTCTTCCAGCATGCCCAGCAGAATCTCGTCCGACACCAGATCGCCGCGGGCCATGACCACCTTCGCCTGTACACCCAGCGCCGAACCGGCCGCCACCTCAGCACGCAGCAAATCGCCGGTAGAAATATGCGGCACCTGCAGGTGTTCCTTGAGTCTTGCCGCTTGAGTACCTTTGCCCGATCCCGGGGCGCCAAGAAGGACCAATCGCATCGCATGCTCCAAAAGAAAGATCCCAAGAGAGAGAAACTTCGGCCGCGGCGCTACACTCCTCCGCCCGGCGCAACCCGGCCAGCTTAACCGCTCGCGGGCCCCGCCCCAACCCACCCAAGACCAAATCCCGAGCCCGTCGCCCATGCCCAGCGGAACCCTGCTTTACGCCCAGTCCGGCGGCGTCACCGCCGTCATCAACGCCTCGGCCTGCGCGGTCATCACCGAAGCCCGCGCCCGCAAGGTCAAAGTGCTGGCTGCCCGCAACGGCATCCTCGGTGCCCTGCGCGAAGAGCTGATCGATACCTCCAAGGAGTCGGCGGCCGCAATCCGCGCCCTCGCCCACACCCCCGGCGGCGCGTTCGGCTCCTGCCGCTTCAAGCTGAAATCGCTGGAACAGGACCGCAGCAAATACGAGCGCCTGCTGCAGGTGCTCAAAGCCCACGACGTGCGCTGGTTCCTCTATAACGGCGGCAACGACTCCGCCGACACCGCGCTGAAGGTGTCAACTTTGGCGGCCGAATACGGCTATCCGCT
>JAYVSK010000145.1:0-33297 GCA_043775395.1 Lysobacter sp.
ATCGCGCCGGAAGAAATGACCCCGGACAATTTCGATACGCTCGTCCTCATCGACGCGTTCATCAGCAACAAGTTGGCCCAGTAACCGTCGGATCATGCCGTCGATTCCCGCCCGGGTCTCTGATGTCGCAAAACGCCATCCGCAACGCATGGCGATCGTCGCCGACGACCGTCGCATCCGCTACGCCGAATTCTGGGAAGAAGCCATGCGCTTCGCCCATGCCTTGCGCGCGCGCGGACTGCAACCCGGCGGACGCGTTGCGATCGTGTTGCATAACAGAATCGAGGCGGCCGTCGCCTGCTACGGCTGCTGGCTTGCCGGAGGCATCGCCGCGCCGCTGAACGTGCAGGCCCGCTCGCGCGATTTCGAAGCGTGGCTGCGTCACTGCGACGCGAGCCACATCGTCTACGAGCGCACTCATGCCGATGCCGAAGAAGCGATTGCGGCCATTGATGCGTCCCGCACAGACGCGCCGACCGAACGGTGGCCGATCGGCCCGGACCATCCGCTGTGTCCGCCTGCGCGCGAAGCGGGCGATCGTGCGGACGGGCACCGCATCGATGCGGAGGTCATGGATGCAGACGCCATCGATGCCAATGTCATCGCATCCGACGATATCGCGGTCATTCTCTACACCTCGGGCACCACCGGCGCGCCCAAGGGCGTGACCCTGACTCACGGCAATCTGCTGGCCAATGCCAGCGCCGTGGTCGGCTATCTGCAGCTTGACGAGCGCGACAGCGTGCTGTCGATCCTGGCGTTCTACTACGCTTACGGCGCATCGGTCCTCCACACCCATCTTCTTTCCGGCGGCTGCGTGGTACTCGCGCAAAACCTGCTGTTTCCGCACCTGCTGATGGACGCCATCGCACGCGAGCGCATCACCGGTTTCTCGGGCGTGCCTTCCACGTATGCGCTGCTTCTGGAGCGGGTCAAACTGGCAGACTACGATCTCTCATCGCTGCGCTATCTCACCCAGGCCGGCGGCGCCATGGGCGCTGCCCTCACCGGGCGGCTGCGCGCAGCCGTGCCCCATGCGCGCCTGTTCGTCATGTACGGCCAGACCGAGGCCACATCCCGTCTTACTTGGCTGCCGCCGGAGCGCCTCGACGAAAAATCGGGCGCCGTGGGCATTCCCATCGATGGCGTCGAACTACGCATCGCGCGCGAAGATGGCACAACCGCCGAACCCTTCGAAGCTGGCGAAGTCCGGGTGCGCGGCGCCAATGTGATGCGCGGATACTGGAACAATCCCGAAGCCAGCGCATCGGTGCTGCGCGACGGCTGGCTGTGCACCGGCGACATGGGCCATCTCGACGCCGACGGTTTTCTGTACCTCGCCGGCCGCCGCAGCGACATGATCAAGACCGGCGCGCATCGCGTGCATCCCAACGACATCGAGGAAGCGATCCTGGAAGTCTCCGGCGTCAGCGAGGCCGCGGTGGTCGGCATCGACGACCGTATTCTGGGCCAGGTGATCAAAGCCTTCATCGTCGCACCGGGTTTGCCGCCGCACAGCGAAACCATGATCAAGGCGCACTGCCGGGAACGTCTTGCCAGCTACAAGATCCCGCGCGATATCGAGTTCGTCTCCGCGCTGCCGCGCACCGCGTCCGGCAAAGTCCGCCGCACCGCCCTTCTGGAAACGCTAACCATCCCATGAACGCCGTCAATCGCATCACCCTCGACTGGAGCGCGCTGGATCTCGACTATGCCGTCGAGGCCGATCGCATCGCCGACCGCCTGCGCGAAATCACCGCGAGGCAGCTGCATCGACGCGGACTGGTAGTCGCCATTTCCGGCGGCATCGACAGCTCCGCCAGCGTCGCGCTGGCGGTGCGGGCACTGGGGCCCGAACGCGTATTCGGCCTGATCCTGCCTGAGCGCGATTCCTCGGATGACAGCGCCGCACGCGCAACGACGCTCGCCGAGCATTTGGGCATCCGCACCGAAACCGTAGATATCGCACCGACGCTCGAAGCGATCGGCTGCTACCGCACCCGCGATGCAGCGGTGCGCAAGGCGCTGCCCGAATATGCGGACGGCTGGAAATTCAAAATCGTCATCGACGGCGGTATCCAGGGGCGTTTCAACCGTTTTCGCCTGATCGCGGAATCGCCCGATGGCGCGCCGCACGCACGCGATCTGGCGCTGCCCGAGTATCTCACCATTGTCGCCGCTACCAATTTCAAGCAGCGCATCCGCAAGACGCTGGAATATTTCCATGCCGATCGCCTCAATTACGCCGTGGTCGGCACGCCGAACCGGCTGGAATACGATCAGGGTTTCTTCGTGAAAAACGGCGATGGTTCCGCCGACCTGAAGCCCATTGCGCACCTGTACAAGTCGCAGGTCTACGGTATGGCCCGCCACCTGGGCCTGCCCGAGCGCGTCTGCGCGGCGATTCCAACCACCGACACCTACAGCCTCAACCAGGGTCAGGACGAGTTTTATTTCGCATTGCCCTACCGGCAGATGGACCTGGCGCTGTACGCACTTAATCACGACTTTCCGGCGTCTGCACTGGCGGCCGCACTGGGCATCGACGAGACGCAGGCGAAAGCGATCTACGACGATATCGCCCAAAAACGTCGTACAACCCGGTACATGCACCTGCCACCGGTGCTTGTGACCTGCGTTCCCGAGCCTCACGCGCAGGCGTGAACGCACGGCCATGAACGCGCAGGCGCCGCCGCTGTATTCGACGCGCGAAGGCGATGTGGGCATCGACCGTGACGTCGTGCTTTCGGTCTGGCGCGGAAACCTCGGTCAGGACGCGCGGATGGTGGCGAAATACCACTGGTTTTACATGCGTCCACCGGCCGGCGCACCGCTGCTGCAACTGCTGATGCATGCCCAGAGCGGAACCGCGGTCGGCGCTTGCGCCGCAGGCCGCAGACGGATGCTGCTCGGCGGCCACGAATCGCTGGCTGGGGTCATGGTCGATCTCGCCGTGATTCCCGCACACCGCTCGCTGGGCCCTGCGTTGATCCTGCAGCAAGGCCTGTTCGCGGCCGGACAGCGCGCACTGGATGTTCTCTACGGCTTTCCCAATCCGAAAGCGGCACCGGTGTTCAAACGCATCGGCTATCGGAAGCTCGCCGACATGATCCGCTACGCGCGCGTGGTGAAACATGCGCAATACGTTGATCGCCGTCTGCCGCGCCTGCCTGCACCCCTGATAGGCATGCTCGGCGCGCTGATCGATCTGGGCTCCCGTTTACGCGATGCGTGGCGCCTGCCCCAGGCGCGAACGTTGCGCGCACAGTGGTGCGATCGTGCGCCCGATATCGCGTCTATGTGGAACGCATCGCCGAAACCCTCGGCCCTCACTGCCCTGCGCGATGCAGCGCATCTGTGCTGGCGTTTCGACGATGCGCCCGCGATGGGCGGTCTGCCGCCGTTTCGCCATCTGCAGCTGTTCGACGGCGACACGCCGGTCGCATGGTTCGCGACACGTGTGGATGGACACACCCTGCATATCCATGATTTCTGGTCGTGCGACGGCGCGCAACCGGCGCCGAAAATGATAGGCGCACTCTTGCGTGCGGCGCGCAAACAAGGTCACGCCACGGTGTCGATCGAACTTGCGACCTCGGATGAGCGCCTGGCGGCTTGGCGGCAACTGGGGTTCGAGCCGCGCGGGCAACGGCCTGTGTTCGGCATGATCTCCGGGCTGGCCGGTGAACAAGCGCCGGACCTGCATCTGACCTCGGCCGACGAAGACGAATAAGCGGCTAGTCCGCCAATCGCTGCGCGGCGCGGCGGAACAGATACCACGCCAGCCGTTCCGGCTGGAACTTGCCGTTGCGGTCGGCGATCGTATCGGTTTCGTAACCGGTGCGGCCCAGCAGCCAGGAAGGCTGCGAGCCAACCGGATTCAACACCGGAACGCTGGTAAACAGCAGCTGGTAACCGGCATCGCGCGCACGCGCCGCGATGGCATCGTCATAAGACCCATGCGGGAACGACATCGTCGCGCAGGCCGACGATGCAAGGCCTTCCGCAGACGCAAGCATTGCAGCCATCGCCACGCGCGCGCCGCTGAGTTCGGCGTCGAGATCGTCGGCGCGCAGCATCGGCGTATGGCTTTTACCGTGCAAACCCAGCTCGATTCCGCCAGTGCGCAACTGCATGAGATCGGCGACTTCGACCATATGCCGCAACCCGTCGTCCAAGACATCCGCATGCCGGTCTAGAACCGCATGGCGCTGCGCCAAGGGCATCCCTTCGAGCTGCCCTATCAGCTGCCGCAACCCTGCGATGCCCGCATGCGCAGAAGGCTGGCCGCCCTGCTGGCCGCGATGTTCGAGTATCGTCGCGGCCAATGTCTCGACCGTTAGTTTACCCAGGCGCCAGGCTGCGACGACCCGTTCCTGATAAAACGGCTGGCGTGCGCCCACGGCATCGGCGGCGACGAACATCACCGCCGGCAGCGCAGCATTCTGCAGGGCAGGCAACGCGTAATCGACGTTATCCAGCCAGCCATCGTCGAAGGTGATCAACAGCGCACGCGGCGGAAGCCCGGTACTGTCGCGACGGGCGCACAGCACGTCTTTCAGCGACACGATGCGATAGTGGCGTTTGAAGAACGCCAGGGATTGAATGAACAGATCTTCGCCGAGGGTATAGTCCGGATCGCAGGACGCCCAGCGCGGATCGTCTTTGCGCAGCGTGCGGTGGAACATCACTACCGTTAAGCTGTCGGCATTGTGGATGCGGTGGTAAAACCCCAACGCACCGCTGGCATACAGACATTTTCTGGCAAAATCCTTGAGCATGGCGCGCCTGATCGAAGTTCCCGACAAAGTGACCGCGCAAGTGCCGGCAAGTGCCACGGCCTGCGTTTCGGCGATTATACCGACCTACAACCGGCGCGAGCTTGTGCAGCGCGCTATCGAGTCGGTCTTGGCGCAGACCTGTCCGGTCGATGAGATCATCGTTATCGACGATGGCTCTACCGATGGCACCGGTGAGGCGCTGCATGCACGCTATGGCGACCGCATCCGCTACCTCTGGCAGACCAACGCCGGCGTTTCGGCGGCCCGCAACGCCGGCATGGCGATCGCAACAAGACGCTATTTCGCCCTGTTGGACAGCGATGATTACTGGCGGCCCGAAAAAACCGCGCGTCAGCAGGCTTGGCTCGATGCCCATCCGGACTTCGGGATGGTGCTGTGCGATGTGGTCCGGGTGGATGCCGCTTGCAGGCCCTACGACGTGTTTCATCGAAGGGAAGTATTGCGTGAAGACGGCTGGGCGCTGCGCTGGCTGTTGCTCAATCCGTCACTGGTGCCCGCTTCGACGATGTTCCGTCGTGAAGTATTCGAGACCTGCGGCGGCTTCGATCCAACGCTGCGCACTGCAGAAGACCTGGACTTCCACCTGCGCATCGCCCGTCGATGGCAGATCGGGGTGATTGAAGAGCCGCTGGTCGAAGCGATGCGCGGCCAAGAAGGCGGGCTGTCTGGAGAAGGAACCACCTACGACGACTACGTGACAGTAGTCGAACGCGCGGTCGCCGATGCCGAGGGCGTGGTCGATGAATCGATTCGTCGCGAAGCCCTGTTCATCACCTATCTACGCAACGCGCGAGGCATGCTCATCACCCGTCGCTGGACGGACGCCTGGCGGCTGTGGCGCGCCGCGTGGCGGAAGGCGTCGGGCAGTGCAGAGCGCGGAGCGCTGTTTGCGCTGTTGCCGTTCGCGATGAAACGTTTCCTCAGCGTCGTGATCAGCCGTGGCTGAGCCAAGCGTTGGATGGCAGGCCGATACTGCTAGCACTCAGCGTGCGCCGCGCCCGAACAGCACCACTTCCACAGTCTGCAGCATGATCATCAGGTCGAAGACCAGACCGTGGTTTTTGACGTAGAACAGATCGAACTTGAGTTTCTCGTTGGCGTCGCGCACCGACGCGCCGTAGGGATAACGCAATTGCGCCCATCCGGTGAGGCCTGGTTTTACCGAATGGCGGACATCGTAATAGCGGATTTCGCTGTTGAGCATTTCGACGAACTGCGGGCGCTCCGGGCGCGGACCGACAAAGCTCATCTCGCCGGTCAAGACCAGAAACAGCTGCGGCAGTTCGTCCAGACGCGTCTTGCGGATGAGTTTGCCGATACGGGTACTGCGATCGTCGTCCTTGCTGGCCCACCGGGCGATGCCGTCGCTCTCGGCATCCACGCGCATGCTGCGGAACTTGACCATCTCGAAGTGGCGGCCATGCTCGCCGACGCGGATCTGGCGATAAATCACCGGCCCTTTCGATTCCAGTTTGACAGCCAGCGCAACCAGCAGCATCGCCGGCCATGCCACCGCCAGCAGCGCACCGGCGGCAAGCAGGTCGAAAAACCGTTTGGTGAGGCGGCGCGGCGTGGAATAGTCGAAACCGCCGGAAAACACCAGCCATGACGGATCGACGATATTGAGCTGGACCATGCCTGCCTCGCGCTCGAAGAACGTCGACAGGTCGGTGACCAGCACGCCCTTCTGCACGCAGTTCAGCATCTGCTCCATCGGCATGCCGCCGCGACGTTCGTCTGGCGCAATCACGATTTCGTCCACATTGAGCCGCTCCGCCACCGAGCACAGCGATTCATCGGTGCGGATCAGCATGTCCTCATCGACCACGACAGACTGGTTGGCGGCGGGAACGAAACCCAGGACGTTGAAGGATTGACGGTCGCTTTTGCGACGCAGCCGCGTGTTGATCAGATTTGCATTGTTGCCGGCGCCGTAGACCAGCACGCGCCGCTTCAGCATCTGCGCAGCCGACAGATGCGACACCACGTAGCGCACTCCGAGCACTGCCACCATGCCGACCAGAAGCGCAATCGCAAGCACGCCGCGACCGATGTAGGTCGCCGGAACAACGTAATACAACACCAGCAGCGCAATACCGCCCACCGCGAACGACATCGCGATGCGCAGCAGCAGATCCAGCAGGCTGTGGCGGACATACGTCTGATACAGACCGAAGGCAAGCATTGCACCGGTCACGGACATCGCCACGAGCAAAGCGCGTACGACGATACCGGCCAGAAAGTGCTCGAAACCCGACGGGTCCGCATGGAAGCGCAGCTGGGCTGCCGCCATCACCGATAGCACCACCACGCACAACTCGGTCAACCACAGACCACGGATCGCCAATGTATTGCGGCTCGACCGAACAGTTCTCACGAATCTCCCTGACCGCTAATATGTTGGGTCGCGACCGGTCTCACATGTCAAAGCAGCCCGCATCCGGGATGACGGCAGCATCCCGGATGTTCCAAGCTGTTCTGCACATGCCCCCTGTGCCGATAGCGCCTCTCTAGCCGGGTCTGCAGCGCCGATACCACGCTGCTCTGTTCCTCCCGCTCCCGACACATTATCCATCAACGTCACCTTTCCGCAAAGGCGGACATCATTGATCGAATGTGATGCGAGTGCGTTGCAAATTTTCAACGGCAGCGTCGCAAATATCGATACGGCCGCATCGAATGCCAGGAAAAACACCGGGATGATCCAGAGCCGCAGCTCAGCCGCGCACAGTCCGGTCGCGGCCTTCATGCTTCGCCTGATACAGCGCAGCATCCGCGCGCTTCAACAGGGTTTCGACATCATCGCCCGGCTTACCTTCGCTGACACCCAGACTGATCGTGACCCGGCCGTCATCGCGACCACTCTCGAAACAGGCAGCCGATATCGCCATTCGCAATACTTCAGCCATGTCCCAGACCACCGTCGCCTGAGCCGCAGGCACCACGACGAGAAACTCCTCGCCACCCATCCGACCCATTCTGGCATCGGCGGGAATATGGCGTTGGGCGATTGCGGCGATCTCCCGCAACGCCCGGTCGCCGCCATGATGTCCGTAAGTGTCGTTGATCCGTTTGAAATGATCGACGTCGAATGCGATGACACCCACCGGCGCTTGATTGAGCTGTCCGGCGCGCAGCGTTCGCTCTAAGAATTCGAGGATATGCCGACGGTTCGGCGAACCTGTCAGTTCATCGGTCATCGCCAACGTACGCATGCGCCGCCCTTTGCGGACCTCCTGCCAGACCATCGCCGCCATCAGCGCAAGAAGCGTCATGCCGAAAATAATCGTCACACGCTGCAGAGTGCGCACGCGTTCGATATTGCGGAGGGCTTCGCCACGATGCGCATTCTCGATCAAAAGCGCGCGGTTTTCATGCTCTTTTTTCGCGCTGTCGAACTGTACCCGCAGACGCGAACTTTGCTCTTCCCGGGCACTCGCTTCCAGTTTTTTCTGGGCTTCGCGATACGCCATGGAAGCTTCGTACGCCGAACGCCAGTCGCCGATATCGGCCCGCGTGGACGCCAGCGCTTCATAGATCTGGACCAGATAGCGCGGGTTGTTCTGCGCGCGGAAATGTCTTTCCGCGACGGTCAGGTCTTCGATCGCTTCGCGTGGCCGTTGCAGAACCCTCAGCGCTCTTGCGCGGGCCAGACGCGTACGCGCGATGCTTTCGAGGTCCTGCGTAGCCGTGTAATGCGCGAGGGCGCGCTCGATCCAAGGCAGGGCTTCGGCGCCTTTGCCCTGCTTTACCAGCAGCGCGCCGATCGACCGTTCGCCTTCCGCGATCGAGGCCGTATCTTTCAGTGAGGTATCGATCTCCAAAGCGCGCGTGTATTCCGCAAGCGCGGCGTCCAGTTCGCCTTTCATTTCCATCGCCGAAGCGATATTGAACCGTGCGGTCGCGACCCCGCTTTGCAGGTCTGCCGCTTCGTCGGCCTTGAGCAATTGGCGGTAGTAGACGATAGCCCTGTCGAATTCGCCCACATGCTCGTCGCTGTAAACGTTGGCGATCGCATTCAGCGCATAGCGTTGGCCGCTTTTGTTTCCGGACTGCAGGCTCAAAGCATAGGCGCGATTGAGATCGGCGATGGCATCGTCGAAATGCCCGTGGTAATGCCGGCTTTCGCCGCGCATCGCAAGCGCATCGGCCAGTATCCGTTTGTTCTTGCCGATTTCGGCGGCAGCCACCGCGGCCTCATAGACCACTGCCGCCTCGCCGGGTTTGCCCTGCAGATCCAAGGCATAGCCCTTGCAGCCAAGAAAACTCGCGCTGGACGAAACGTCCCCCGCTTTCTGCGCCGCACGCAACCCATCCTCGGCGATCGGCAGCGCCGCATGCGCATCGATGACCGCCGTATTCACGCACAGATCTTGCTGTGCCTTACGCAGCAGCGCCGCGTCCCCAACGTCACGTGCCATCTCCGCTGCACGCCTGGTCAGTGCAAGCGCCTGCTTCGGGTCGCGTTCCTGAAGCGCTTCGGCCTGCGCAAGCAGCGATCGGGTTTCAACGGGCAACGACGCGGGCTGCGCGTAAGTCATGCACGGTAAGCAAAGCCCTGCACAGAGCAGCCAACGCATCCAGCGGAAGCTAGCGTGGAAAGCCTCGGAGACTGCCGAAGACATACTCAAAAGCCGGCTCCCTGCAGAAGCCCGCTTCGCGGGCAGGCTTCCGTGGTATAGGCAAAATCGCACCCGCAGACAGCAGGCGCTGCGGCGCCAAAGATTCGAATCATGGTTCCGCCCCCCCGCGGACTTGATACAGGCCCCAATAGAGGGGCTTACCACACACGTTACAGATTCTAGAGCGGCGCATCTTTTAAATATGAGCGCTCCATCGCGATCTATTCGCATATTCAGGTTGAGTGCTTGCGCTGCGGCGACGTCACACGCCACCCGCATGGGCCCTCAGGCCTTCAGCGGACAGCCCGCAGCGCGGCTGGGCCTCTTCCGACAAGCGGCACCTATATCCGTCGAGTACCAGACAATTTGTTCCAGTCAGCATCCACTCGTTACGGCAATGCCCTGATCGAACATGTTTCTCTATGCATGTTGATGTCAGCACGACATGGCGCGAACCGCCAAATCCCCGAAAACCAGGCCTGCCGAATTGGATTTGCTGCGGCTGCTTTGGGCGCTGGGCCCCAGCACGATCAAACAGGTCCGTGCAGCGCGACTGCGCAAGCGGCTAGATGCCCCCTGCGCCACCGTGCTGCGGTTGCTGCAGTCAACGCCTGCAGTCTTGGAAGACGCACGGGAAGCGGCCACTGCGCCGCTGCAGGCCCTGGACGCGAACATGGAAGCGCCAAGCCGCCAACAGGACATCGATATGGCCAGGATCGACAAAGAGAACCACAGCATCATCGCCGAAGCCATGGCAAGAGGCCTTGCCCCGCCGCCAACAGCAGTCAATGAAGAAAGCGGCCGGTCAATGGTCCGGCCGCTTCTCTCATGCGATAGCGATCAACGCAACCACATCCTGGCACCGCGCGCAGGCAGACTGAATGTGTAGCTGCCGCTGTTGATGTTGACGACGCTGCCCGAACCCAGCGTGTCCGTGTAATTGCTGTACCACCACAACACGCTGTTGTTCATATTGACCGCCGCGTTGACCGTGCTGCCGCACTTGTTGATGCCGACGATGCCCTGGTTGCCACGGCGGAAAATGATGTGGCAGCTGCCGCTGGACAACACCTGCATATCGCTGCCCTGCACGGTATTGTGGAAGCGGATCATACCCTTGAAGTCGGCGCGGCTGTAGGCGTTGACCCAGCGGTTGTCGCCGCTTTCGTTGTTGTCGGAATACACCATCGGCTTACCGCCGCTGCGCCCGAAAATATACGCATAAGCCAGCGTTTCGTCGGTGGAGTCCATCAGCGCATAGCGAAACCCGCTGTTGTTGGGTATATCGTGGGTCAGGACGAAAGTCAGTGCGCGCGAACCCGCCAGCGCCTGGCCGAAAGCGCCTGGGTCGGCCAAGCTGTTCAGGCTGCCGTTGAACGCAAACGCATTGCGGATCGATGTCTGCAAAGGAAAATCGTAAGCGGCATGATCGGTATTCTGCAGATACGGCTGCAGGAAACGATCGTATTCGGAACTACCGGCGCCACCGCCGGTGATGATCTCACCGAAGATGTACATGCCGCTCTTGATGTCGGCGCTGAAGACGCTGTTGATCTGGCTCATCGGCATGTGCTTCGCAGCATCGATACGGAACCCTTTGACGCCGATGGCTTTCAGCTGGCGCAGGTATTCCTGCTGCTGGGAAATCACGTAGCTGGTGTTCTTCAGATCGGGAAGGCCCGGATCGCTGCCGCCACCGCACAGCCGCCAATTCTGCACCTGAAACGTGTCGTTGTAATCGGTGATGCAGCGCGCATCGCCGAAGTCCGTGCCGCTCAGAAAGTTGAAGCCCAGATTGCCGAACAGGCGTATGCCGTTGTAGTACGTCGTATTGCCGCTGTAGGTATTGAGGATCGTTGTGCCGGGGTAATTCAGGTCGGAACGCTGTGCCGATTCGTTGGCCATATGATTCATGACCACATCGGCATAAACATCGATGCCGCGCGCTCTCAGCGCATTGATCATGCTCTTGAAGGCGGCCGTATCGCCCAGCGGATGATGGACAAGCCGATAGTCCTGGGGCTGATAGCGCGCCCACCACTGGCTGCCCGAAGATTGATACGCTGGGGCGACCAGCACGGCCTTATAACCTGCGGTTTGAAGGGCAGCGGCGCGCGCTTCCACATCGGCATAGCGCCAGTTGAAAGCGTGCAGAACAGCATCCGCATGCGCATGGCCTGCGGCCGTACCCGCGAGGAAAATGGCGGAACACAGCTGTTTCATCTTTGTGCGGAGCGTACTGGCCCGGGACGGGACGGACTTCTTCCATATGGACAGCATCTGGGTTCTCCTGAAATGAATTAAAAACCCGCTGCTTAAAGCGCGGGACATGTTCCGTGCTCCCGTTCTAGTGCGGACATCGCATGACCGGGCCATGACGGCGAACGCTCGACCGGCCTCTGCTCCGGACGCTTGTCGCAGCATTGCGCATGCGACAGACGCGCATGCTAGAGCCGCATCGCAATGCAGCATGGATCCATGCATACGTATTCAATTCACAGCGATCAGGACCGCCGTCACGGAGACGGCATGCGGGGGGTTATGCGCGGAGCGGAGGTATCCAAGCGATGTGTCTGCAGAAGACCGTGCAGGACAGCAGGCGGTTGCGCCGATCGCTCCCTGCGGGTTCAGTGCTTTCCAGTCGGGACAGCGCGCCCACGCGGTGTGCCCTTTCGACACGCGTCCGAGCAGAATTTCACCTGCGGCCAATCGCGCGCCCATTTCTTGCGCCATGAAAACTCCCGGGCGCAGACTGGGCATATTTTTTGGGGAAGGTCGCGTTTCGCAGTCATTGACGTTTGCAACTCTAACAGCGCAGCCAGCCGCTGCGATCAGGCCTTGCGCAGAAAACAGGTCTTCAATACCAGGCCTTTGATCTTGTCCGAATGGCCTTCGATATGCCCGGCGTCGCCTTCGACCAGACGGATATGCTTGATCATCGTGCCCTGCTTCAGTGCAATAGGACTGCCCTTGACTTTCAGATCCTTGATCACCACCACCGTATCGCCATTGGCAAGCCGATTGCCGTTGCTGTCGCACACCGCAACAGCGGCTTCAGCGGATGGCTCGCCTGTTGCAGGCCATTCGTAGCCGCAGTCGGCACAGATCCACTGGTTGTCATCCTGATATCCGTTGGGCAGCGTACATTGCGGGCATGACAGCGCAGCGGTCATCGGATGGCCTTGTGGACGTTGGCCGCAGGGTAGTCTGCGTATCTGTATTATCCCTGCAAAGCAGCTTCGTGGCACCGTGGATCGCGCGAGAAGCGACAACCGGTATCCAGCGTGGCAGGATCGTAGCGAATGCCTTCCGCCCAAGACTTGATTACCCGATGACCGTCGAAAGCAGTTCCGCCCAGACCGATATCGACGCGCTGCACGCACGCGCCTGTGCGGCTTTCGACACGGGCGATCTGCTGGAAGCGCGCGCATGCTTCGATGGTTTGCTGATACTGGCGCCCGATGCTCACGATTATCACTATATGCAGGGTGCAGTCTGCAAGTATCTGCGCGATTGGCCGGCATCGCTGCATCACAACCTGCGGTCGCTCGCGCTGCGCACGGAAGCGCACGACGCATCTGTTTGGAACGCCGCGATCGCCGCGATCGCCATCGGCGACTGGGCAGAGGCGCGGCGCCAGTGGTCAGCTTGCGGTATCGATATTCCCGAAACCGGCAGCGGCATCGGCGCCACATTCGGCGTCGCCAGCCTCCGCCTGAACGCATGGGCGCAAGGCGAAACTGTCTTCGGGCAACGTGTCGATCCGGTGCGCGCGCGCCTGATCAACGTACCTCTACCCGACAGCGGCTATCGCTACGGCGATATCGTGCTGCACGACGGCGCCGCCACCGGCCAGCGCCGGTTTCATCAAAGTATGGTGCCGGTATTCAATGCGTTGCAGCGATTGCAAGCGTCGGAATTCCAGACCTTCGCCGTATTCGCAAGCTGCCCCCGCAGCGAAGATCTTGATGCCCTGCTGGAAGTGCGCGTGCCCGGCATCGCGTTTATCGAAGACTGGACCGAACACACGGCGCAGGTTTGTTTGCGCTGCAGTTATGGCGCACCGCATCGCCGTCACAGCGATGCCCACCTATCCGAAAAACCCTCCGGCTGGTGGCCAGAACGCAGTATCGGCGTCGCCGCGCAGAGCCGGCATTCGGTCGCGAAGTTGTTGCAGCGCTGGCGATTGAACGATGGCCGCCGCCGGGTGGATGCCATCGAATCCCGCGATACCGTGCCAAGCGCACCGCCGATACGCGGCAGCGAACGATGGTGGTTGTCGCCCGATGACCGTGCGCCATGATGTGCAATTGAATCGCCCGCGCATAGACAAGCGGGCGATCCCTTCAAACCTGTGATCGAATCGCGGTCACGGCACGATCTGGCGGCACGATCTGGCGGCACGATCTCACGGAGCGATCGCGCAGCACTCCCGCTGTGCGTCGATCGCGCTGCGCGTAGGCAGCGGCAGTTGCACGGCGCCCTTCTGCAGCAAGGTCACGGCCATCGCGGTGCTGGCCAGCGGCAAGATTGCTGCGGGCGGATTCCAGTCGACCGAGCACTGCGTTCTGAAAGCATTGTCGGACACGCGTGAGGTCAGCGCATGCAGCGGATCGCCGTTCGCCAGCCAGTTGGTTGACGTGGAGCCTGCGAAATAGGCGCCTTTATTTGCCGCAGAAAGCGTCAATGCTTTTTCCGCCAGCGGGCCCTGGGTGCCGTAACGCTTGCCGATCACGGTCAGCCCGGTCGGCAGTACATACGGCAGCAGCGTCTGCGGATTGGCCAGATGCATGAAGGCATCCTGGCTGAACACGGTGCCGATAGTGCCGTTGACCTCGCCGCCAACCATCATCGCGCCCGCTGGCGCGCCAGCGTAGGTGGTCGCAAGCGTGAGGTCGGTGCCATGACCGATCTCGCGATCCGAGGTAGCGCCCCAATGCGTATGCACGCGCAGCAGGCAATTGGGCAGGAATCGCGAGAGATAGACTTGCTGTGCGGCACCGGCCGCGTTGGTTTCGCCGACGGTGAGGTATTCGGGCGACCCGGTGCTGGTCTTCACCGCAACCACATCACGATACTGCGCGGTGCCAAGGCCGCGCATGCGCGCCGCGCAGACCACTGCACCGGTGTTGCCGTTCACCTGCAGCACCGCAGCTTCACCGGCGATGCGGCCCACTGCTACCAGATCGCCGGTGGTGCTGGGAGTGACAGGCACGAGTTCGGTGATCGCACGCAGTTCGAAATCGCCGACGACCGACGACTGGTAATCGCGCACCCAGATTGGCGTGCCGTTGGTGCGCGTACGCGCGATACGCGCGCGATAGATCGCAGGTACGCCTGCCGCCGCAGGCTTGAAATATTTGCCCAGCGCGACCAGATCGCCCGGCTGGGTCGAGAAACCGGCGTTGCCGGACGTTGTTTGCAGGATATCGAAACCGGTGTTGTAGTCGGTGGTATCGCCGTACGAGAAGCGCCACAGCGGCGCACCGCTGCAGTCGATCTTGGTCACGATGAAGTTGGACGTCGGCGCTGTCGTACTGACCGGGTCAAGGCTGCCTACCGCGGCGAAACCGGTGCCATCGTGGAACTCGGCGACTTGCGCACCCTGCTCCGGACGCAGGCCGGTGTCGTATTGGAAACGGAAGCCGGGTGCGCCGATCGACGCCAGCGTCGACAGGCGTTCGATCAGCATATTGGTGTTGGGCGCTGCACCGCCGGGCGTCGTGGTGCCGACGCTGATGGAACCGCCGGGCGAGGCACAGCCCCGAATCTCCTTGGTGCCGCGATGCAGGTCTTGCTGTGCGGGCAGGCCGGAAGTCATCTCCCAGTTCTGCGCCCTCGCAGTCATCGGGATCATTGCCGCGACCAGCGACAGACACGCCAGCGCCGGTGCGGTTTTTTTCTGTACGTTCATGTGTGCATTCCTTTTGATCGAATAATCCATGGAAGCGATTCTGCAAGCAGGCTTTGCCTTCGAACATGCATAGCAGACATGCACAGCGGGCATGCACAGCGACGTTGCCTTGTCTGGAAACGGCGTTGATATGCACGTTGTGTGATATCGCGCAGGCGCTCCTTGCGTTAAATCGCCGGCAGTCGATGACCGCCACTGGTTCCAACGTCTCCGTACAGCATTGACGGCCAGCGAACATGAGGCGTGTGACCGATATCCCGTATTCTGGATCACGGCGTGTGCCGACAGGCGGCGCATGGCTTCAGCAAAAATGAATACGCGGGCTCAGCGCAGCTGACTGTCCTTGCTGCCGCGCCGGTTATAACCGGCATTCGAGGCATCGTTTTTGTCATGCACGTCCTGACAGCTCACGCACAGACGCACACCCGGCACCGCCTTGCGCCGCGCCTCGGGAATCTCGGCGTCGCAGTCTTCGCAATGCATCAAGCCCGGACCCTGCGGCAGGCGGTTGCGCACGCGCTGGATGCCGTCCTTGACGGTGGCATCGATCTGATCCTGCACAGCGCCATCGCCTGCCCATCCGGTCGCCATTATCGTCTCCAACAACATCAACGGAACTGTCCGTCAAACGCAACCGGACGACAGACCCGGACGGCCAGCCCGGGATAGCTGCACTCATCACTCTTTATCGAAGTTGATCCGCACGTCCTTCACGGTGCTGGATTTGAGTACTACCGATACCCTCGGCCTGAACAGGCGGCGCTTGACCAGTACATCCTCTCCATCGTCCAGTTCAGCATCCACCCAGCGGCCGGCCTGACGGTCGATGGCGGCCTTCACTTTGCGCGCGACGCGGTTCTCGCCGTCGTTGCGCTCGATCAAGACCCGTACCGGCACCGCTTCGCGACCGTGCGGCACGATCTCCAGCGCGATCTCGCCCGCAGACTCGGCAGCACCGCTGAATTCCAGACGCCATTTATTGGATTCGGAGGCAAAAACGCCGCTCGCGAACAGGGCGGTCAACGCGACGACGCTTGAACAAAGAACACGCATCGGAATGCTCGCTTTGCAATGAGTGGACTTGATGCCCGAATCATAAACGTCCGGGAGATATCGCGATGAATCCACGTTCATACCGTGCATCCAAACCGCGCATTCAAATCATGTATTCAAACCATGCATTCAGGCCGCGACGGCCATCCGCACCCTTGGTGTCAGCGCCACGTTCAGGCTGTCGCTCATCAGCTGCAGTTCGGTGTCCTGGATCATCGCGGTGAGGCGCATGCCGCGCTGCAGATGGCCGACGATCTCATCGATCGCTTTGGGATCAATGTCGACCACCGTCAAATTGCTGAAGCGCGACAGCCCGGCAGAAATCTTGTTCCACCACACGTCGGACGCATGTCCGCCGTAGTTCACCACCACCACTTGATCCGCACGCGCACAGGCTTTGCGGATGCGGCTTTCGTCGGGGTGGCCAAGGTCGATCCAGCGCTGGATATCGCCGACGTAATCGCGCTGCCAGAGATCCGGTTCGCTGTCGTCGCTCAGGCCGCGGCCGAATTCCAGACGTTCGTCGGCGTACAGCGCAAACGCTATCAACCGCACCATCAGCCGCACATCGGTTTCGGACGGATGTTGCGCCAGGGTCAGGTTGTGCTGGGCGTAATAGTGCCGATCCATGTCGCTGACCTGCAGCTCGACCTTGACCACGGTGGATTTTGGCGACATGCCGGATGCCTGACGGGAAAGACCGGGGATTGTAGGCGTTTCGCCCCGCTTCGGCGGCGCTTTGCTACCATTTCGCGATGTCACCATCGCTCTACACGCGTCGCCTCGACGCCACACGCCCCAAAGATATCGCTGACGCCATGCGCCTGCTGCGCGCAGGCCGGCTGGTGGCCGTGCCCACCGAAACCGTCTACGGGCTGGCTGCCGACGCCTCCAATGCCAAGGCCGTACGCAGGATTTTCGCGGCCAAACAGCGCCCGGCGGATCATCCGTTGATCGTGCATATCGCCGGTCCCAACCAGCTGTCGCGCTGGGCGCGCGACACTCCTGACTCCGCGTGGCGATTGGCAGAGGCGTTTTGGCCCGGACCGCTGACGATGCTGTTGCACAAGGCTGGCGCGGTGCCGCCAGACGTCACCGGCGGACGACCGACCATCGGCCTGCGGGTGCCGGATCATCCGGTGCTGCTGCAGATGCTGACCACCCTCGATGGCGGTCTCGCCGCGCCATCGGCCAACCCCTACAAGCGTCTGAGTCCCACCACCGCCGATCAGGTCATCGCCGGGCTCGACGGCCGTATCGACGCCGTCCTGGACGGCGGGCCGTGCGCGGTCGGGCTGGAATCCACCATCGTCGACTTGACCGGAGCGACGCCGCGCATTCTGCGCGCGGGGCCCATCACACAGGCGCAACTGCGCGATGCGCTCGGTATCGCAGTCGCATTCCCGCAGCAGCACCACGACGCGGTGCCCGGCAACGTCGCGGTGCACTACCAGCCGCGCACGCCGCTGTACCTGTTCGACACAGACACTCTGCACGCGCG
The DNA here is from genome assembly GCA_043775395.1 of Lysobacter sp. Taxonomy (GTDB): domain Bacteria; phylum Pseudomonadota; class Gammaproteobacteria; order Xanthomonadales; family Xanthomonadaceae; genus Lysobacter_I. The sequence goes on from JAYVSK010000145.1 coordinate 17,893, forward strand.
GCTGGCACAGCTGCCAACCGATGCAGGTATCGCGCTCGCCCACACCAGCGACGACCTGCCGGCCTCCACCGGCGTGCTGCGCGCGCTGCGCTTGCCCGCCGACAAACCCGGCTTCGCGCGTGCGATGTACAACGCACTGCATGCGCTGGACCAGATCGGTGCGAACGCGATCTGGCTCGAACGCCCGCCCGTCGAGGATGCATGGTGCGATGTGCATGACCGCCTTTCACGCGCGGCACACGGAATGTGATCCGCGCACCGTTGTACCGTTGCACCGTAGCGTAGGCTTGGCTGAAAAGCCCAGCGCAGACTATGCACCACTTGATTTTCGCCGGTATTTTCAGCTTCGCCTGTGCATTTCGAAACTTTTTTTTTGGCGTTGTTCGACTCGAATCACGATTGGATACGCACTCAACACGATCGCCAGCGCCACACGCATGATCCAAACAATGGCAACGATATATTCGCCGAGCGACGACAGATGACCCAAACCCTAGAGAACAGCGATCACCCGGCGACACGCCGGCTGGTCTTGACCCGTCCCGACGATTGGCATGTGCATCTGCGCGACGGCGATGTATTGACGACCGTGCTGCCAGACTCGGCGCGGCGGTTCGCGCGCGCCATGGTCATGCCCAACCTCAATCCTCCGGTCACCACCACCGAGCGCGCACTCGCGTACCGCGATCGGATTCTGCAGGCCCTTCCCGTCGGGATGCGTTTCGATCCGTTGATGACGCTTTACCTCACCGATCACACCACGCCCGAAGAGATCGTCCGCGCCAAAGCGAGCGGTCTGGTGTATGGCGTAGGTGAAGCTTTTCTGGTCGGCGCGACCACCAACTCGGAGTATGGAGTCACCGATTTCGCACGCTGCGAAGCGGTGTTCGCCGTCATGGAAGACGTCGGCATGCCGCTGCTGCTGCACGGCGAAGTGACCGATCCCGATGTCGATGTCTTCGACCGCGAAGCGGTGTTCATCGAACGTCATCTGCAGCGTATCGTCGAACAACACCCGCGGCTCAAGGTGATCTTGGAGCACATCACCACCCGCGAGGCCGTCGAGTTCGTGCGCAACGCGCCGGCCAACGTGGCGGCCACCATGACCGCGCACCACCTCTTGCTCAACCGCAACGCCATCTTCGCGGGCGGCATCAGGCCACACGCCTACTGCCTGCCGGTGCTCAAACGCGAGGCGCATCGTCAGGCGCTGGTCGCCGCAGCCATCAGCGGCGACCCGAAGTTTTTTCTCGGCACCGACAGCGCACCCCATGCGCGCCGCACCAAAGAAGCCGCCTGCGGCTGCGCCGGCATCTACACCGCGCACGCCGGGATTGAACTATATGCCGAAGTGTTCGAGCAGGCGCACGCGCTCGACCGGCTGGAAGGCTTCGCCAGTCATTACGGCCCCGATTTCTACGGGCTGCCGCGCAATACCGACACGATTACCTTGGAAAAACGCCGCTGGACGGTGCCCGATGAAGTGTCTTTCGGAACAGCGCCGGGGGTTCCGATGCGCGCTGGCGCAACCATCGAATGGCGGCTCGTCGAATAAACACGCATATGGTTAATCTTCGGTATTTTCGATAAAACGCACGCGGACCGAATGGTTCCCTTGCGCGTAGATACTCATACCAAGAGCTTCATTCAAAGAAGCGGATCCCTGTTTTGAACCGTGCCTGTCAAATCTTCACGAAATGCGCTTCCAGACCGCGCCTGGGTGATGGTCCGATCCGGGGGCCATAACCGATTCGCGCCCACATCTGCACAGTTTGTCTTGGACGGTGAGCGCCCACCAGATCGTGGATCGCGTCATAAGCATCGGACTGTTCCGGATATTCCTGCAAAGCCTGCTGCAATGGCTGCATGGAGAGACCATATTCGGTAGCGGTCAGCTGCGCCCGCGCATAAGCCCGGCCAGTCATTAATTGTGTCGTCCGGCTGTTGTCGTCGGTGGTCATCCAGAAAAATGCGGGCGTGGCTGCGATCACATCGTTGAAATCATCGATTTGCGTTTGGACCGAAACACTGTCCGGCGGCGTCGCTTTGTCTCGATCAAACAAACCCACAGCGCTCAGAAAACGAACCATCGGCTTGTTGACCGTGATGCCGTCGCGGTTTTCGTTGATCTCATCAGGGCCTATACGCATTAATTTGAGCGATTCCAGCATAGTGCGCGCAGTGGTTATTTCGGTTTTCCATGCCCGCATCGCAACGTCGCGATGCGCTTGCACATCCTCATCATGGCCTATGCCGATAAAACCAATCCTGGTGGAATAGTCCGCGACGTTTGCGTGTATGGCTGCGATCGCAGCGCTGTCCGGCATGCGTGCCGCATAGGCCAGGCGATTGGTATGTCGACGAAAAATCTGCGCGAACAGTGGGTCTGGCGCCAACTGGGCGTCCGCAACCAGGCGGATCTTTGCCGTGGGCCGCTCGTCCGGGCCACTCGCGCCGTATTCACCATGGGGAAACAGCTGGATGTCTGCGCGATAACCGCGCTGGCGTGCGGCCAGATCCAGCAATTCCAGAAACGTGCCTTGGCTCATGACCATTTGTCGCGAGTAAGGGTCCGTATAGGGCAACGTGCGGGTTATATCCATGTGCAAAGAAATGATCTCCGGCTCGCGAAGATCAACCAGCCATGACTGGAGATTGTGGGAGTGCGGCGCCAGGATCGCATGCGATAACACCCATCGCCGTAGATCAGGCTGGTCGCCAGGCCCCTTCCATGCGGCTATTGCGGCGGCAGGAAGCTCATCGCTGCAACCAGAAAGCGGCGCAACCGCCGTCGCTATAACGCCACCGCCGATGAGGCGCAGCGCATGACGTCGTTTCATGATCACATCCGCGCATGGAGAACCGAACCTTGGATTCTCCACTTCGTGCAGTACCCGTTCAATTCACGATATCGGGATATCAGCTATGCGCATATCGATAGGTGGATGGTCACGATAATAGCTTGAATCATAAATTCGCAGATGCCTCTTCATCATCAGGGCTGACGACAACCATGATGGCAACAGGCAAGGATTGATCGGGTGTACTTTCCAAACGATTACGCTATGCGTCGCAGGCTGCGGACTCAGCATTACGATAGTTTTCATCCACCTCAGCAAGACACGCACCTAAAAGATCATAAACAGCACGGATCGCGGTATTCCCGCGGATCTCTCGATGCACCGCAAGCCAGATCGGTAACGGTGGGATCATGAGGTCGGGCAGTACGCGGCGCACGTCGGAATCGGTCGCGGCGGCATAGTGCGACACAAAACCGATGCCGATTCCGGCACGTACAGCCTGCCAGCATGCGACATGGTCGTCGCTGCGGAAAGCGAATGATACGCGAGCGACCGGAGTATTGAGCGCGGCGAACCCGCGCAACAGCGTATCGTCTTCATCGAAGCCAATCAGATCGTGCGATATCAATGCCTGCGTCGATGCCGGCTGGCCGCGCCGCGCGAGATAGTCAACGCTGGCGTATACACCAATGCCGACATCGCAGACCTTGCGCGCCACCAGCGAATTTTGTTCCGGCCTCACCATGCGCACTGCAATATCGGCTTCGCGCCGCAGCAGATTCGACACCGAGTTGGTGGACACCAGTTCGATCTGCAGCGCAGGGTACGCCACCCGCACGCGCGCCAGCATCGGCGGTAGCAAATAGCATGCGGCCATCTGGCTGGCGCTGATTCGTACCGTGCCGGTCGGCGCGTCCTGCGTCGCCGCCAGCGCCCGCGCCACCGCGTCGGCGCCTTCGGCCATCCGTCGCGCATGATCGGCGATCGATTCCGCAGCGCGAGTTGGCAGCAATTTGCGCCCGGTGCGTTCGAACAGCGCGCAGCCCAGCTGCTCTTCCAGCTGCATGACGTGCCGGCCGATGGTCGGCTGGGTACTGCCTAGTTGTCGGGCCGCGCCCTGCAGGCTGCCTGCTTCGATCACAGCCAGGAAAGAGCGCATCAGCGTCCAGTCGAAATCGGAAGCGGCCATTCGGCGGGTCCATACGTTTTTGATGAACAGATGTTCGCACATGGGGAATTGGCGCGGCGCGAAGCAGGGCCAAAACTTCGCTTTACCCGCAACGGAGCACACCATAATGCACAAAACCGTTCTGATCCTCGGCGCCACCGGCCGTCTCGGACACTCGCTGCTGCATGCTTTCCGCGATGCAGGCTGGCGGGTGGTGGCGCAGAGCCGCGGCCCTGCCCCCGACGACCTGCCGCTGGGCGTCGACTACGATCGCGGTCCGCTGGACCCGGTGTATTGGTCGCACCGCTATCCGCAGGCTTCGGTGGTGGCGCACGCGATCAATCCGCATTACAACCGCTGGGACAAGGAAGCGATTCCGGCTTTGCGCGCTGGCATCGCCATCGCCCGCGCGCTCAAGGCGCGCCTGATGTTTCCAGGCAATGTCTACAACTACGCCTTTCCGATGCCGGCGGTGATCGACAGCAACACACCCGAGCGCGCCACCACGCGCAAAGGCGCGATCCGCGTCGAGATGGAACGCATGCTCGCAGAGGCAGTCACCGATGACGTACGCAGCGTGGTGCTGCGCGCTGGCGACTTTATCGGCGCAGAGCGTCCTGGCACATGGTTCGATCTGGTCATCGTCCGCGATATCCGTAGCGGTGCGCTGTGTTATCCCGGGCCACTGGATGTGATCCACGCTTGGCAGGACGTCGACACGCTGGCGATGCGCTTCGTGCAGGTCGCCGCGCGCGAGCGCGCACTGCCCGACTTCGTCCGCTTCAATGTCGAAGGCCACGCAGTGACCGGCACCGAACTGTTGCAATCTGTCGAACGCGCCACGTTCGCGCTCGGTCTGACCACGCAACGCTATCCGCTGCGGACCAAAACATTTCCATGGCCGATGCTGGTGCTCGGCCAGTGGCTGGTACGCACCTGGCGCGAACTGCTGGAGCTGCGCAGCCTGTGGAAGCAGCCGCATGCTCTCGACGGCAGCGATCTGCGCGCATTCCTCGGCGACGAATACGGCCTGCCCGAGTCGCTGGACGCGGTGGTGAAACGCGCGCTGCGCCGCGATCCGCGCCTGCAATCGTCGCTGATCGACGACATCCATCATTCCCACACTTGAGCAATCAATATGACAACGTCGAACACTTCAATACACGCTGCCATCGGCCCCACGGCACGTCGGTACAGCGGCGCCCTGCTGATTGCAGAAAGCGTCCTCGCGTTCATGCCGCTGGCGATTCTGGCCACCGCCATCGGCTGGCCAGCATCGCTCGGAGAACCCACAGCCGTGCAACTGACTGCAATCGCAGCTGAAGCCGATGCGGTGCGCCTGGGTTATTCGGTATATCTGCTGTATTCGCTGCTGATTCTGCCGGCGATGGCAGTCTTGGCGCATCACGCGTTGCGTGGCCCCGGTGCGCGCGCACCAATGTCGCTGATCGCAGCAGTGATCGGTTTCGCCGCTGCATCTGCTTTGGCGCGATGCATCGGCATTTTGCGCTGGTTGACGGTGATGCCGCTGCTCGCAGCGGAGTACGCCACCGCTGACGCAGCGCAGCGTACCGAGATTGCACGGCTGTTCGGGGCACTCAGCGAATACGGCGGTGCGATCGGCGAAGTGCTCGGCGTCAGCCTGTTCATGTCTGCGGCAATGCTCGCCCTGCTGATGCCGGCTTGGCGCAGCCGCAGTATGCCGCGCATCTTCAGCGGGAGCGGCATCCTGGTTGCACTCAGTCTCGCAGCGCTCTCGCTGCCGATCTTCGGCAGCCCCGAGTTGATGCCGATCGCAGTGGCAGTCACCGCGTTGAGCGTATGGCAACTCGTTGTAGGCGCTTGGCTGATCGCTGTGCGTCCAGCGATTCAATCGAACAACAATTGAATGTACCGCATTCATTCCATCCTGGTCCGCCTCCCAAGATCAGCTTGAATTGAATCAGTTTGAATTGAATCTGCTCGCAGTCGAATCGATCAGGCTCACTGCGCTGAACAGCGTGCTCAGCATATCGCTATCAAATGTCTATCGTTCGTCCATCATCCACAGGAACCACAATGAACATTACCCGCACTATCATTTTTCTCATCTGTCTATCACCTTTTTCCTCGCACGCACAATCATCAGGCGAGGCCGAAAAAGGGTGGAGTGTCGGCATCGGCGTCGCCTCAAGAGGCGCCGTGTACGAAGGCGAAAGCGGCAGAAGCATGCCATTCCCCTTGATCGGATACGAAGGAGAACGGTTTTATCTGCAGGGCACCAGCGCCGGTTATCGTCTGATCCAGAATGAAAGCTTCACTCTGAAAGCACACGTCTCCGCAAACTTCAACAGTATCGCTGCCGATGACTTCGGCAGGAAAGAGCTCGCCGCGCGCGGCATCAATCGAAATTCACTGGAAGATCGCGATATTGGCGCGGACGCGGGCATGACCGCATCCTGGAAGACCGCTGGCGGCACATTCGAAGCGGATGTGCGGGCAGACATCGCCAACACCAGCGATGGCTATCAGGCATCGCTCGACTACGGCTTTCCATTTTCCATCGGCAACGCAACCGTCACACCCGGGATCGGCGTCACCCTGTATTCATCGGATCTGGCCAATTACTACTACGGCACGCTTCCGGAAGAAATCAAACGCGGCGTTGTCGACTACAAACCCGGCAGCGCTACGGTCCCGCATGCCGGTGTCACCGCGATCGTGCCGTTCGCCTCGAAATGGACGTTCATTTCGAGTGTGAATATAGAGTTTCTTCCGAGTGAAATCACCGACAGCCCACTGGTCGATAAAGACAGCGACGTGCTTCCGACGATTTTTTTCGGCATCAGCCGCAGCTTCTGAGCGATAGCGCTCGATTTCAATCGAATAATCCATCCAAGACTCGAATGCGTTTTGGGGTGGGATGATCACAGATCGAAATTTTGCGTGCGCAAAGAACTACATCGTTTCGATGTGATCGCACAGCGTTGGATAGCAGAGCGGTTTTTCGGTTTTCTGAAGCAACATCGCTGTTGATGAAAGAACCGCGAACACAAGCCCGATGGCAGCCTTGCATTCGTCCATCCAACACAGATCAGTTCGGCACTTGCAAGATTTTAAACGGCTTCCCAGCCATGCCACTGGCTCCCCACTTCAATCCATCAGGAGATCGTTATGCCCCAACTTCATTTGAAACTCGCCGGCCGTGTCGCCACAGTCAGTCTGCTGCTCGCCCTCATCGGCTGCGCCAGCGTCGACACGATGCGCGGCAGCCAGATTCCCGCGGATCTTCCGATGATTGCGGATGCCTCCGACCGCGATGTGATGACGTGGCGCGCGAGTGACCAGGCATTGCCGCCGCGCTACCTGCTGAACCCGATCGTGTGGTCGGGCAACACCCTGCGGCGCACCAACGCCAAAGATCGGGCGCAGCTTGAGCGATCGCTCGGCAGCGCGATCCAGACTGCAATGACCGGCTACGAACGCAGTGCGAGAGCTGCCGCCGGCGTCGCAGTGGTTCGCGTCAGCGTCGAGGCTATCGACAAATCCAGCCCGGCCACCAACGCGGCGCTGTCGCTGCTTGTCGGCCCGGTCGACACCGGCGGTGCTAGTGTGAGCATCCGCATTGATGATGGCGCCGACGGCGCGCCGCTGGCGGCGTTGGCCACCTCGTACAACGGCAAAGTGATTTCCACGAAGGGTTTCAAACGTTGGGGCCATGCCGAACAGGCCTTCGAGCGCACCGGCCAGCGACTGTCCGCACTGTTGGCCGACGCCGACGCCGACGCGTCAGCATCGGGCATGCGCTGAACACCAGGCAGCCCTTCATGAAAGAGGATACGGCGGTGACAGTGAGCCTTGGGAAGGCCACCCGGCGGCCACCCACGCCGACGGGTTACAGTCCAGCATATGATCAAATCTGTCCGGCCCCTCGCGTGGCGCATCGCGCTGACTTCCATGTTGTTGTCGCTGCTGGCAGGCTGCGGCAGCTGGCCACCGCCGCCCACGCCTGAACAGGTCCGTGCCCAGCTCAAGCAATTGATGCCCGCCACCGTCAACGATCGCGCCGGTTGGGCGACCGACATCCAGGCCGCGTTCGCGGCGCTGGAGATCGAGCCCTCTGCGCAGAATCTGTGCTCCGCGCTGGCAATCACCGAACAGGAGTCCACCTATAGCGCCAATCCGGCCGTGCCCGGTCTGGGCAGGATCGCGCGCACGGAGATCGAGCAGCGCGCGGCGCGCTACAGAATCCCGGCATTCGCAGTGCGCGCGGCGCTGCAGATGACGTCCCCGAACGGCGACACGTGGGACACCCGCATCGCAGCAGTGCGCACTGAAAAAGAGCTCAGCGACATCTTCGAAGAAATGATTTCACGGGTGCCGTTGGGCAAGCGGCTGCTGGCGCGCGCCAACCCGGTGCGCACCGGCGGGCCGATGCAGGTCAGCATCACGTTCGCGGAGGCGCACGCCAGGGAACGGCCCTATCCCTACACGTTCGACGGCTCGATCCGCCACGAAGTATTCACCCGACGCGGCGGGATGTATTTCGGAATCGCGCATTTATTGGGCTATTCCGCCGCATACGACAAGCCGCTGTTCCGCTTCGCCGATTTCAACGCCGGCCGCTATGCCAGCCGCAACGCGGCATTCCAGAACGCGGTCTCGGTGGCGACCGGCATCCCGCTGGATCTCGACGGCGACCTGATCCGCTATCGCAAAAGCAAAGGCAGCGGCAAGGTCAGCGCGACCGAAACCGCGGTTCTGACACTGGCCGGCAAGCTGGCGATGACGCCCGGCGCGATCCATCGCGAATTGTCCAAGGCCCATCGCCAGCGTTTCGAAAGCAGCGGGCTGTATCTCCGCACCTTCGAGATCGCCGATCAGCGCAACGGCATGCCATTATCGCGCGCGACCCTGCCACGGATACGACTGCACAGCCCGAAAATCACCCGCAAGCTCACCACTGAATGGTTCGCGACGCGGGTGAATCAACGTTATCAGCGCTGCATGGCGAAGGCGAAATAAGTCCGCCGCGCATGGTCGATCTGCGCATCGTCAATCTTGCTCGGCCGCAGCCTCACGACCCTGCTGGCGGATGATCGCTTCCTGACGCGCGTCTTCGATCGACAGCTGCACCGCGCGTACGTCCGCGCGCCGAGTATCGAACTTGAAGCGTCCGGTCAGCGGCGTATCGGGGCGCAGATCGCCCTTTTCGTATAGCGCCCACATTTCTTCGCCGTAGTACGTCTCGGCCAGCTCGGGCGCGAAACGACTGAGCGTATCGCGCAGGTTGTGCACGTCGCGCAGCAGCATCGTACGCGCCTCGTTGTTGCCGGCAGCGCTGACCACCTGCGGAAAATCGATGATCACCGGTCCATCGTGCGTCGCCAGCACGTTGTATTCGGACAGGTCGCCGTGGATCAGGCCCGTGCACAGCATGCGTACGACATCGCCGATCAGCCGCGCGTGATAGGTGCGAGCCTCATCGTCGGTCAGCTCCACTTCGCCCAGCCGCGGGGCGCTGTGACCGTCGGCGTCGGTGATCAGATCCATCACCAGCACGCCGTGAAAGTAGCCATACGCGCGCGGCACGTGCACGCCGGCCTCAGCCAAGGCGAACAACGCGTCCACTTCGGCATGCTTCCACGCCTCTTCCTGCTCTTTGCGACCGAACTTGCTGGCCTTGCCAATGGCCCGGGCCTGCCGGCTGCCGCGCACTTTGCGTCCTTCCTGATACTGCACCCGCGCCTGGAAACTGCGCTGCGCCATATCCTTGTACACCTTGGCGCAGCGGATATCGTCGCCCACGCGAACCACGTAGACCGATGCTTCCTTACCGCTTTTCAACGGGCGCAGGACTTCGTCGATGATGCCGTCGTCGATCAAAAGCTGCAGTCCCTTGGGGGTCTTCATCGCATCATGGTTTGACTGGAGGGGCGACTATTGTCGCCGACTTGGCGTTAAGACGCTTGAACCCGATCTGGCCATCGACAGGCGCCAGTGGCGGCAGGGTTTCCCAAACGGCCGCACTGGCGCATCAGACCTGTATGTTCGACGGTCAAAAAAAAGGGACGGCATGTGCCGTCCCTCTGTCACTCTCTTCAAGGCTTACTTGCCGTCGTGATCGGCATCGCCGGGCATGGCGCGCTCGACGCGATCCCATGCAGCGCGCGTAGCGTGCTTGGCTTCTTCCCACGACAGACGCGCATTACCGCGCTCGGCCTCGTACTTGCGCTGCAGATCGGACTCGACCTCTTCGAAACGCTTGCCTTCATATTGTGGACGCGCTTCATAGCCGGTCCGATACGCTGGCGCGTAATCGTTGTAATCGCGCGCCTTGACGTAATAAGGCTCGCGCTCGTACTGCGAACGCCAATGCGCATCTTCAACGGTCGGATTGACCGCTTCGCCGACGCCTTTACCGGCAAGACCGCCTGCAATGGCGCCCACAACCGCACCTGCCACAACACCGATCGGCCCGGCAACGGCACCGATCATCGCACCGGTCGCGCCACCCGCAGCGGCGCCAACGCCCGTGCCGACCGGATGCGCACCCGGCGTACCGGTGATGGGATCGCGGTTCAGATCTTTGTCGCGGACGTCTTTATCGTGATTCTCGTTCATTGCACTCACCTTGGATGGGGGACACTTCGACAGCCTGCCGAAGCTGGGTGTGAATTCGCAACATCCATGCCATTCTCGCAATGCCCGTCGATGCTCGTTTTTTTGGGCGAAGACGCTCCTGCAACCGGCGGGCTGGCCCGTAGATCGCACGATTTGCTTGCATTGCGCATGACACCGCTGTGGGTTGGTGCTGCGCACGCCTCACATCTCCGGCGTATCTCTGTCGATGGCCCGCATCGCCTCTGCGTTTCTGCGTTTCCAGTCAGCACGCGCTCTTTCGCTCACGTCGGGATTATTCGCGCGATGCTGGGCGCGGATCCCGGCAGGAATCACATCGATCTGCCGGTTGCTCTGCAAGAACGCCCGATCACCCGGCGCAAGCTGGCAATTGCGGCTCAGTATTTCCAGATCGTCGCCATTGGTGGCTGCACCGCTCTGCAGATTGACGACCACCCCAAGCGTATCGCCCAAGGATTCAAGCTCAAGGCAAATGGCGTCGATAGTCGCGTACGATCGCGCATCGTTGCTGGATACGATCAAGAACAGATTCTCGCGATCGATCCATGCCACCGATCGCACGCCGTCGACCCGCCGCGCCGCTTGCCGCGCCGACTCGCGATCCACGCTGCGCGAAAGGTCGGCAAGCTTGATCGACTTGCGGAAATTCTCATTGATCGCATCAAAGTTCGCTTCGACTGCCTTCTGGTCTCCCACCGCGGCGGCGGCCTGGGTCGCAGCGATGCGCGCAGCCAGCACCACCGGATCCAGTGGTTGCCCTGCCTGCTGCGGCTTGCGCTGGGTTGGTTCAGCGCTACGCGTGCAGGCAAGCAGCGAACCGCACGCGCACAACAGCACAATCAGAATCCGATTCATCTTCGATACGCCTCGCCGTCCCCTGCGGTGGGTCGATTCTACGACAGCCATGCGGCTGGAGAAGCGCTACATCTCCGGCGTACTGTCCTCGATCAGCCGCACCGCTTCATCCGCCTTGCGCTGCGATTCGCGGATCTCGGTTTGCGTGGGCGGTAGCGGCGCCGGCATCGAGACAACGGGCTCAGTCACCGCCGGCTGTGGCGCATAGATCACAATCGTCGGCTGGACAACCGGTGCTTGGCGGGTATCGATGGGTGGCACAGCTGCAGTATCCGCAGTGCGATCGAGTATCGTCCGCACAATCAGCACAAACGCGATCGCGGACACCAACGTCAGCAGCCACAGCAGCAGCGTTGCCTGCGGGCGTTGCGGCTTCCCGCGGGCCACAGACAAGGGCACTGCGTGCTGCTGTGGCGCGGGTTCCGGTTCCGGTAAGGGCCCCAGCATCCCGCGCAAAGTCTCGCCGTCGATCAGCTTCACATGGCCGTGACGCTGCGCGGCCTCGATCGCGGCGTGCGTGAACTCGCCGCTGCTGACCAGAATCGCGCCGGTCGCGCCCTGGTTCACCATCAGCCCAAGCAGCTCATGCACTGCGTTGTGCGGGACCTGCTTCGCATTCCAATGCTTGCACTGCACCAGCACGGTCTCGGCATCGCGGCGGATTTTCAGGTCCACGCCGCCGTCGAATCTAGCGCTGGTGCCGCCGGTACCAACATGCTCAACCCACCAGCCAACCTCGCGGTAATAGGTCGCAAGCACGTGTTCCAGTTCGGCCCAGCCGATCCGGCTGAGCGCATCGTCATGACGATGGTTGACATTTTTGAGTCCGTTCATCCCGCCCCCTGCGGAATCATGCTGATCGGTGGGCCCAACCGACCCGTGTGGCGCCATGCTCACACACGCGGGTCTGGAGCAGAAGCCCGGCGCCAACCTCACCAGGCCCCACACCACGTTTGTCGCCCCACACCCACCCGATTACACTGGGTAACCCAATATCGAGGCATCCCCACTTGGCAAAGCCCAATTATTCGTTCGAAAAACGCCAGCGCGAGATCGCGAAAAAGAAGGAAAAAGACGCCAAAGACGCCCGCAAGCGCGAAGCGCGCGAGGCGGCCAAACCGGTATCGGGCTCGGGCGATGATGCGTCCGTGGACGAGGACAAAGGATCGTCCGCAGCATCCTGATTTCCAGGGCGGTCGCGGTGGGCGTCCTCTTCGTCATGAAACGCCGCCCGCGCAGCGCTTTCAGTCACTTTTGCTGTGCTTGAGTTTTTTCACTGGTTGACGCATCTGCTAGTCGCTGCGGCAGCGGTTCAGGGGGCGGTGATCGCCGCGATGGCCTGGCGGCGGCGCAAGCGGCCCGCGATGGTCTGGTTCGCACTGCTGATGCTCGCACTTGGCGTGCTGTCCGCGCTGGACTACGTCGAAGACGGTTCGGGGGCCGCAGCGGTTACCTCGGTGGCGTTGTCCTGGGCGCTTTGGATACCGGCTCCGGCACTATGGCTTTATGTCAGGCTGACTTTGGGGCTCGCGCCGCTTCCGCCTCGGCGTCAGTGGCTGCACCTGCTTCCGGCCGCACTCATGGCGCCGGCCTGCGTAATGATGGCCTGGCGGCTGTGGGGCGCCATCAAGGACCCGATCCATATCGCCGTTCCTGCGGATTGGGCGACGTGGAATGTGGTCCTGACTGCGGGCGCGATGACCGGCGCAGTGGTCTACCTGGCGCTGTCGATGCATTGGCTCCGCCGCCACCGCCGCGCGCTGCGGTCGGTGGTCGCCAATGCGGAAGCGCATGAATTGCGATGGCTGGAGCATCTGCTGCTCGTCGCAGGCGTGATCGCGGTGGCGTGGCTGATCGGGCTGACTTTCGATCACGAATGGACCCGGCTACTGACCAGTCTGGCGCAGCCGCTATGCGTGCTGTTCCTCGGCATCCGCGCGATCCAGCAGCCGTTCGTTCTCGGTTATCAATGGCTGCAGGCGCAGCAAGACCCCCAAGCGGTGCATGTCGAAACGGAAACAGGCCCTCTGACAGCCCAGACCGATACGGCTGCCCTCCCGCCGCAGCCCGATTCCGAAACGCGACCCGCTTATGCCCGAAGTGGTTTGACCGACTCCCGCGCGAAATCGCTGCTATCCGCGCTGGACGGGCTGATGCGCACCGACAAGCCTTATCTGGAAGAAGACCTGACCCTCCCTTCGCTGGCGCTGCGGCTTGAGGTGACGCCTCAATTGCTGTCGCAACTCTTGAATCAATGGCTGGGCCGCAGCTTCCACGATTACATCGCCGATTACCGGGTGCAGGACGTCATGCGCTGCCTGCAGGATCCTGCCTATGACGGCCAGACCGTGCTGGCGTTGGCCACCGACGCCGGCTTCCGCTCCAAGAGTGCCTTCCACCATGCGTTCAGGCGCGTCAGCGGGACCACGCCCAACCGTTACCGGCAGCAGCGGCCCCTCGCTGTGGATTGATCCGGATGCGTCATCGCGTCCGCGCCGACCGGCGCGGACCGCCGCCGGTATCGCAGGACAGCCCGCCGAAGCGTGCGGACGACGCCCGCAACCGGCGCGGCCAGCATAGGTCTCCCTCAAGAGGAGTCACCGCGCCATGCCTACCGCACATTACCCCTTCCGCCGACTGTTGCTGGCTGTCAGCCTGCTGCTCGGGACGATTCCCGCTTTCGCACAGTCCGCACTCCCCAGCACCAAACGACCGACTGGCAGCCCCGAATTCGATCGCCTCGTCGCTGCTGTCCGCATCGACGGCAGCATGCCCGGCATTGCCGCACTGGGTTTCCGCGACGGGCAGTGGTGGGCCAGCGCACAAGGCGTAAGACGGCTGGGCAGTGTCGACAGGGTGCGCATAGGCGACCGCTTCCATATCGGCTCCAACATCAAATCGATGACCGCAACGGTCATCGCGGAATTGGTCGAGCGCAGACAGCTGCGCTGGGACTCGACCCTCGGGGCACTGTTTCCCGATATGCCGATGCATCCAGCCTACCGTCGTGTGACGGTGGAACAACTACTGCAGCACCGCGCCGGCATCGTCCCGCTTCTGACGCTGACCGAAATCGCTGAAGTACCGGCCGTTCGCGGCGGAGCCTCGGCGCAGCGGCAGGCGTTCGCCCGCTGGGCGCTGGCCCTGCCTCCCGCTACCGCGCCGGGGACCTTCGGATACTCGAATGGCGGCTATTCCGTCGCAGGCGCGATCATCGAACGGGCCTCGGGCATGCCCTACGAAACGGCGATGCAACAGTACCTGTTCAAACCGTTGGGCATGAACGCGACGTTCGGCTGGCCGGCGGCTGTCGATCCGAATCAGCCATGGGGCCATGCCGATGTGGAAGGCAACGGTGTGCAGGTCGTCACCGCGCCGGATGACCCGCGCTTCCTGTTTCCGGTATGGCTGCGCCCGGCCGGCGACCTGTCGGTGAACATCGCCGATTACGCCAAGTACGTGATGCTGCATGCCGAAGCAGGCTGCGGCCGGCCGCGACTGCTGAGCGCGGCCAGTTTCCGGCGCTTGCATGCAGTGCCGGTCTCGGCCGACGGCGAGGCGTACTCGATGGGCTGGTCCGAATTCACTGCCGCGAACGGCGTGAAGTACGCCTTTCACAGCGGATCGGGGGGCAATTTCTACGCTACCGTCGCCTACAACAGCCGTTGCGAACGTGGGATCGCCATCTTCTCCAACACCGGCACCGATCCCGCCGCCATCGCGACGGAAACGGCCGTACTGGAATGGATGAAGTAGCGCATGGCTAACGTCGTGCCCGGCTGAAGCGATGAGTGCTATCACACCGGGCAATGCCCCGTCAGGCATGACCCCGCAAAACGCCGCAGGCTGTGCTTAGGCACGCCCTGCGGTTTCGCCGTTTTATGGCCTATATTCACTTCGTTTACGGCGGGTTGAAACCCGCCTTACGAGTTGAATCAGAAAGTGGCCCACCAGCATGAG